>MHFY01000029.1:0-8712 GCA_001805375.1 Omnitrophica WOR_2 bacterium GWA2_47_8
CAACCCCGAGGATTTGACACAGATAAAGGGTTTGGGTAAAATCAAGGCAGCCAAAATCATTGCGCAAGCTAAGGATCTATTAAAGAAGGGTTAAACGCTTATGAAAGTTGTTGATTTCGCTAAAGAACTGAATACTTCCCCCGAGGCTGTTTTAGATCGGTTAAGATCCCTGAAATTAAAAGCCAAAGACGGCCAGCAGGAATTGAATTCTGTGGTTCTGAATGTCTTAAGAAGCGATTTTAAGAAAAATCCGGCTCCGCCTAAGGGGGCGGCCAAGGGAAAGCCCGAAGTTCAGGCTGCTAAAAAGCCTGACGCAGTTAAATCGGCCCCCGATTTAAAAGTTAAAAAAGTTGAGGAGCCGAAAGAAAAAGCTAAGGAAGAAAAGAAGCCTGCCAAACCCGCAAAGGTCGAAAAGGCCGAAAAGGTTAAGGTTAAGGAAGAGCCGCCGGCGCCGAAAAAAGAGATCAAGGAAACAAAAGAAACCAAGAAACCTGTCAAAGAAACACTGCCGCCCGTTAAAGCTAAGGAAAAATCTGCGTCTGTTCCTGTCCGCGCACCCGTGCCTGCGGCCGCAGAAATAAAACCGGCCCCGGCCAAACCCAAGAGCGCCCCGGAACCTTTTGTCACGCTTAAGCCTTTACCCAAGAAAAGAAAAAAGAGATTTCCCGGAGACACCGGTTCAGAACCTCATGAGATGCCATCTTTCCCCAGGCCGGAGGCGGTGCCGGGCGCTGCCCGAGAAGCGTCAACGGTTGCCGTCGAGGAAAAACCGGCCAGACAATTGATCGATCTGGAGATCAATGTTCCCATCACGGTCAAAGATTTTTCTGTCCGCATTCAGCAGAAACCCAGCGTTGTTTTGAAACAGCTGATGCAGATGGGGATCATGGCGAATATTAATTTAAACCTGCCGGAAGAGATCGTTCGGAAACTCGCGGTTGAATTTGGATTTAATTTGACCAAGGTCAAGACCCAGGAACAGCAGCTGATCGATCTTCACGCGCTGGATGAAAGCGGCGAAGGGACTTTAAAACCCCGCGCCCCGGTTGTCACATTCATGGGCCACGTTGATCACGGCAAGACATCCCTTTTGGATAAGATCCGTAAGACCAAAGTAGCGGAAGGCGAACACGGCGGGATCACGCAGCATATCGGCGCCTATTCCGTGAGATTAAGTAAAGGGAACATCACATTTCTGGACACGCCGGGTCATGAGGCCTTTACCGCGATGCGGGCCCGCGGGGCGCGTATCACGGATCTGGTTGTGCTCGTCGTGGCCGCGGATGAGGGGATCATGCCTCAGACCGAAGAAGCGCTGAACCACGCTCAGGCCGCCAATGTCCCTATTATTATCGCGTTGAATAAGATCGATAAAAAATCCGCTGACCCAGATCGTGTCAAGAAACAGCTCGCGGAAAAAGGGTTAAACCCCGAAGATTGGGGCGGAAAGACCATCGTCGCCGGGGTTTCGGCTTTGACCGGTGAGGGGATCGACCACCTTTTGGACATGATCTTACTGGAAGCGGAATTGCTGGAATTAAAAGCGAATTATGAGAAGAGGGCTTCCGGGATTGTCGTTGAAGCGCACATGAGCCAGGGAAAAGGCGCGGTCGCGGATTTGATCGTGCAGAATGGAACGCTGCGGGAAGGTGATTTGATCGTGTCTGGTCCGTATTACGGAAAAATAAAGGCCATGCGCGATGATCGGGACCGACCGCTCAAAGAGGCTGGGCCTTCCACCGCGGTTGAGATCTTAGGTCTGCCCGGAGTTCCTGAGGCAGGTGAAGTCTTTTATGTGATCAATGATGAAAAATTAGCCAAAGACATCGCCAATCAGCGTCAGGATAAGATCAAAAGTGAAAAGTTAGGCTCCATGCAGAAGATCACCCTCGAGGATCTGTATATCCAGATCAAGGAAGGGAACATCAAGGAATTTAACCTGATCTTAAAAGCGGACGTGCAGGGCTCTTTGGAAGCGTTAAAAGATTCTTTGGAAAAGATCCCCAGCACCGAGATCAAGGTCAGGTTTATCCACACCGGTGTGGGCGATGTCAACGCCTCCGACGTTCTTTTGGCGGTCGCGTCCAATGCCGTTATCATTTGTTTCCACGTGGGGATCGATCAACGCGCTCAGACGGAGCTGGAGAAACAGCCCGTTGACGTGCGTGAGTACCGCATCATCTACGACGCGGTCAATGATATCCGTAAAGCGCTGGAAGGTCTTCTGGAACCGAAGTTAAAGCGCAAATTCGTCGGCCGTGTGGAGATCCGGCAGGTCATGAAATTAAGCAGGTCCGGGATCGTGGCGGGATGTTTTGTGCAAAAAGGAAAAGTCCGCCGTAAAGATAAGGCCGATGTCGTGCGTAACGGAGAGGTTGTCCATTCCGGGAGCGTCTCGACATTAAAAAGGTTTAAAGATGACGTGAAAGAGGTCACAGAAGGAACAGAATGCGGGCTGACCATTCATGGATTTGACGCCATTCAGGTCGGGGACATTGTCGAGGTTTATGAAGTAGAACAAATCGCGCGCACCTTATGACGATAAAGGTATACCGCGTTCCAAAAAACTTGAAATACACAGCGAGGAAAAACGCGGTACTGTCCCTCGTCCTTCTGAAATTAAAGGAAATTTTAATATGGGAGAATTGAAACGAGGGACGGTCTTTAGCGGCATGCGTCCGACCGGGAAGCTTCACTTGGGCCATCTCGTCGGCGCGCTGCAAAATTGGGTCGACCTGCAGAGCAAACACCACTGCATCTTTAGCGTTGTGGATTGGCACGCCCTGATGGGCGAATACGAACACAGCGAAGAGATCAGCGAGAATACCATCGATATGGTCATCGACTGGATCGCCTGCGGCATTGACCCCGAAAGATCCACACTTTTTGTTCAGTCACACGTTCCTCAGCATTTGGAATTGCAGATGGTCCTCTCCTGCATCACGCCGTTAGGCTGGCTGGAGAGAAACCCCACATACAAAGAACAGCTCCGCGAGATCACCACCCGTGATCTGCAGACATATGCCTTTTTAGGGTATCCGGTCCTGCAGGCCGCGGATATCCTCCTTTATAAAGCGCGGCTCGTCCCCATCGGTGAAGACCAGCTGCCGCATCTGGAATTGACCAGGGAGATCGGCCGGCGCTTCAATCATATTTATAAAACGGATTTTTTCCCGGACTGCGAGGCAATTTTAACAAAATCTTCTCGACTTTTAGGTATCGATGGACGTAAAATGAGTAAAAGTTACAACAATGCGATCAACCTTTCGGACTCCAAGGACGCTTTAAAGAAAAAAGTCGGGAGCATGTTCACGGACCCGAAAAGGATCAAGATGTCTGATCCGGGGCATCCGGACGAATGTAATGTGTACACGTATTATGAATTGTTCGGCCCGGAGCGAGCGAAAGAGGCCCATGACTGGTGCAGCAACGCCAAGAAGGGCTGTGTGGATTGTAAAAAGATCTTTGCGGATATCCTGTCTGAAAAATTGGGCCCGATCATAGAGAAGAGAGAAGGGCTTTTAAAAAAGAAGGATCATATCGCCGAGATCTTGCAGGAAGGCCGTAAAAAAGCGGGCGCTATCGCCCAGGAAACCATGAAAGAAGTCAGGGACATCGTTTTTTCCTCAAAAAAATGAGCTATAAATTAAAACTAGAAGTTTTTGAAGGGCCGCTTGATCTCTTGCTGTATCTCATCAAGAAGAATGATATCGACATCAAGGATATCCCCATCGCCTCCATTACCGAACAGTACCTGCAGTATATCGACATGATGAAGATGCTGGACCTGGACATCGTCGGGGATTTTCTGGTCATGGCCGCCACCTTGCTGCAGATAAAATCCAAGATGCTCCTTCCGCCGGACCCGAGTGAAGTTGTGCAGGAAGAATTAGACCCGCGGGATGAATTGGTGCGCCGCCTGCAGGAACATCAGAAATTCAAGGAGATCGCGGAGGAGTTAAGGCTCAAAGAGGCTGTCCGCCGCGACCTGTTCAGCCGTCAGTTGGATGAAGAGAAGACCCAGGAATTGATCGATGAGTCCAAGGAGGTTTATTTCGAGGCCACGCTGTTTGACCTGATCACGGCCTTGACCTCGGCGCTGAATAAAGCGCCCAGTGAGATCATCCATGAGATATTCAAAGAAGAATTTACCGTTGAGAAAAAACTGCACGAGATCCTGCATCTTTTGCTGGAAAAATCATCCGTTCATTTAAATGAATTATTCGGCAAGGCCAGGACCAAGGTGGAGATCATCGTGACCTTTATGGCGGTTTTGGAATTGATCCGTTTAAAAGAGATCGTGGCGGTGCAGAAGCGGCACTTTGATGAGATCTGGGTCATGCGCAATAAGGATAACGTGGCCCCGCGCATCCCCGGAAGCAATGAAGCCGAGAACGCCGCGGAAGAAAATGATGTTCCCGCTGAACCGCAGGTTTCTTCCATTGACGAAAATCAGCCGTCCTCGCTGGATGACGGATCAACTGAACAATCGCCGGAAGCTTTGAAGGGATCATCTTCTGATGATTTTGAACCGTCCACTCCCGGCCTGGAAGATGCGGCCTCTTCTGAGGACGTGCCATCGCCGGGATCAGCAGAGCCGCCGTTTGAAGAAACAAAACCAGAAACCCCGCAGCCTTAAAAGTAAACCATGAATTTAGACGAACGCCGAAAAATCGTTTTCAATCAAGAGACTGAAGAAGATCAGGTGATCAGTCTTTCTTTAAGGCCGAACAAAATAAATGATTTCGTTGGGCAGAAAGACCTGATCGAAAGTTTGCGCGTTTCGATCCAGGCGGCCAAAGAGCGGGGGGAACCGATCGAGCATATGCTCTTTTCCGGACCGCCGGGGTTGGGGAAAACATCTTTGGCGCACATTGTTTCGCAGGAGATGGGCACGCGCATTACCGTCACATCGGGGCCGGCCATTGAACGCGCCGGGGATCTGATCGGTATCTTAACGGCCCTGGAAAAAGGCGACATCCTTTTTATTGATGAGATCCACCGCCTCTCAAAAGTGGTGGAAGAATTCCTGTACCCGGCCATGGAAAATTATAAGATCGATTTTGTGGTGGATAAGGGCCCCTACGCTAAGACCATTAATTTTAATCTCAAGCCTTTTACGCTGATCGGCGCCACCACGCGCAGCGGGCTTTTGGCATCGCCTTTGCGCGACCGATTCGGGATCTTTCATCATTTGGAATTTTACGGCCCGGAAGAATTAAAGGAGATCGTCCTGCGTTCCGCGGCAAAATTAAACGTCACCATCGATGCGGACGCAGCGCTGGAGATCGCGCGCCGGGCCCGGGGCACGCCGCGGATCACCAACCGTCTCTTGCGCCGGGTGCGGGATTTTAACCAGGTCAAAACAAGGCAGTCCAAGATCAATTTAGGCATTGTGGGTGAGGCGATGAAGATCTTAGGCATCGATGAGGCCGGTCTGGATGAGATCGACCGGCGCCTTTTGAAGGTCATGGAGTCGCAGTATAAGGGAGGGCCGGTCGGGGTCGAGTCATTGGCCGCGACCTTGAATGAAGAGGTTGACACGATCGTTGACGTCATTGAACCGTATCTGTTAAAGAGCGGTTTTTTAAAGCGGACATCCAGAGGACGTGAACTCACCGAATTAGCCGTTAAGCACATCGACGGCGCTTCTACCCTCAAGCAAAGAACCCAAAAAGAACTTTTCTAACCCCTGAACTTAAGGCCGTTATGACAGACATCGCGAAAAATTTGATATTTATTGGTATCGCTATAACCATTGCCGGGATCGTCATGCTTTTTGCGGGAAAGATCCCTTGGCTGGGCCGTCTGCCCGGGGACATCATTATTAAAAGAGAAAATCTCACTTTTTATTTTCCGCTGGCCACCTGTATCCTGTTAAGCCTTCTTTTAACCTTCATCTTTTCCTTGTTTAACCGCCGCTGATATGTCCAACCGCGTCCATTTATTCTGGTGTTTTATTTTTTCCATCGTCTTTTGGGTCCTTGTCCAGCAGGAGAATGGATTTTCCGAATTCCGCAACCTAAAGGAAAGCCCCATCCGTGTCGCTGTCTTGAATAATGTCAGTGAATTCACCATCGCTGTGCGCGGCGAATACGAGATCGTGAACCCGAAAGACGGGTCCGTTGTCACGGGCTCCCGCCGGCTTAAGAGTTCTTTGGTGACCGCCACACCTAACGGTTTTAAGATCGGCGAGAAAGAATTTTACAGCAATCGTTTGGGGATCGTGACCGATAAGGACGTGACCGTGCGCATCAACGGTAAGGACAAGAATTTCCGCGGCCAGATGGATATCGTTAAGACCGGCAAGGGAAAATTTGTGGTGATCAATTCCCTGGACCTGGAGCGTTACGTGCAGGGTGTCTTGTACCATGAGGTCTCGCACCGCTGGCCCATCGAGGCGATCAAGGCGCAGGCCGTCGCCACCCGTACCTACGCGCTCTACCGCATGAAGATGAGCGCCGATGAATTGTTTGACGTGACCAGCGACATCTATTCGCAGGTCTATGGCGGCAAAAGCGCGGAGCGTTACCGCACTAACACCGCCGTGGAAAGGACCCGCGGCCTTATCCTGATCTATAACAATGAGATCCTGCCGGCATATTTTCATTCCAATTGCGGTGGGTACACCGAAGATGCCAATGAATTATGGGAGGAGCACAATATCCCGCCTTTAAAAGGAAGGGTCTGCCCTTACAGCGTTAAGTCGCCGCACAATTCCTGGAAAAAGAATTTCCGTTCCAAGGATATTGAGGAAAAATTGGCGAAATTTAAGTACAATACCGGCGCGATCGAGAATATCGCGATCGTGGCCCGGAATAAAAGCGGCCGCATCAAGACATTGAAATTCACCTCCCGCGACGGCAGGGTGACCTTTGTCAGCGGAAAAGAATTCCGCGCCATCATCGGGCCCAATGAAGTGAAGAGCAATAATTATGTCGTTCAGATGAAAGGGTATTATTTCGATCTCATCGGCAAAGGCTGGGGCCACGGGGTAGGCTTATGTCAATGGGGCGCGGAAAATATGTCGCGCCAGCAGAAAAAATTTGATGAGATCCTGGCGTTTTATTATCCCGCCACCAGTATTGTGAACATGTATAACGCGGGGAAGATGAACTTAACGGTGGACGTGGCCAAGATCCGCAAGTTCAAGGAAGAGAAGAAGAAAAAAGAGCAGAGGCAAAAAAAGTCCGCCAAAGGCGTAGCCCTGCCTGTCGGCAGGCAGGCGCCAGGCGGAAAAAAATGAAGCTGGCCGAATTTGATTACACCCTTTCACCGGACTTGATCGCCCAGCAGCCTCTTAAAAAAAGAGATGCGGCGCGTCTCTTGGTCGTGGACCGGAAAAACCAAAAATTTTATCACGATACCTTTGCCGATCTGGATAAATACCTGCCGCCCAAAAGTTTGATGGTCGTCAATGACAGCAAGGTCATTCCGGCGAGGCTTTTCGGGAAAAAAGAAGAGACCGGCGGGGCGGTTGAGATCTTTCTTTTAAAACAACTGGATGATAAATATTCCTATAAAGCGCTGTTAAAACCTTTGAAAAAATTTAAACTCAACCAGAAGATCTTTCTGACCGGGAGTAAGGTCTACGCGCAGGTGACCGATATCCCTAACCGCGTTGTCCGTTTTAATACCAAAGATGTTGACAGTATTTTGGAAACTTACGGCCGTATGCCGCTTCCGCCTTATATTAAGAGAAGCGACACCGCGTCCGACCGCGCGGATTATCAGACCGTTTACGCGAAGAAAAGGGGATCTGTGGCCGCGCCGACCGCGGGGCTGCATTTTACCGAAGGGTTATTGGGAAAATTGAAAAAGGCCGGGCACGCAATCGAAGAAGTGACCCTGCATGTCAATTACGCGACGTTTAAGACGGTTACGGCCCCTGATATCAGAGAGCACGAGATGCATACCGAGGATTACGAAGTTTCGCAGAGAACGGCTGGGAAATTAAGAAAAGCGCAGGCCGAAGGGAAAAAGATCGTCGCTGTCGGCACGACCAGCTGCCGGGTTTTGGAGACCTTGGCGCAAAAGTTGAGTTTTGTACCGTCAAAGGTTAATTCCGGAAAACAAAGCGAAATATTGACTACCTCAACGGCAGTTGTTAAGAAAAAGTCAATAAAGGTAAAAGGCGAAACAGATATTTTTATTTACCCCGGTTATGATTTTCAGATGACGGATTGCCTGATCACCAATTTCCATTTCCCCAAAAGCACGCTGTTGATGCTTGTATACGCCTTTGGCGGAAAAGATTTGATGCGCCGTGCCTACCAGGAAGCGATCGAGAAGAAGTATAGGTTTTTTAGTTATGGGGATGGGATGTTAATTAAATAATCAATAGACCAATAATCAATCACCAAATAAGGTTTAAAAATTCAATATTCAATCGTTTGGAATTTATAATTTGAAATTTATTTGGTTCTTGTTTCTTGTATCTTGAAACTTTTTATGTTTACTTTAATTAAAAAAGATTCCACCACCAAAGCCCGCGTGGGCATACTGACAACGGCTCATGGGGAGATCCCTACGCCCTTTTTTATGCCGGTCGGCACCAACGCGGTCGTCAAATCCTTGACCGGCGAAGACCTGCACGAGATGAAGGCGGACATTGTCCTGTCCAACACTTATCACTTGTACCTGCGTCCGGGGCTTGAGATCATCGGCATGGCCGGCGGCCTGCATGGGTTCATTAATTGGGACAAGCCGATC
>MHFY01000029.1:8721-11283 GCA_001805375.1 Omnitrophica WOR_2 bacterium GWA2_47_8
TGGAGATCCAAACAGTTTTAGGCACGGATATCATGATGCCGCTGGATGTCTGCGCGCCCTACCCGTGTGAATACAAAGAAGCGAAGACCTCCGTTATACGCACCACGGATTGGGCCAGGCGCTCACGGGAATTTTTTATCTCGCAGGGCAATCCCAAAAAACAGTTGCAATTCGGGATCATTCAGGGCGCCACATTCGAGGATCTGCGCCGGCAATCCACGGAAGAGATCTTGTCCGTCGGCTTTGACGGTTACGCGGTGGGCGGGGTGAGTGTCGGTGAGCCGGTGGAGGAGATGTTCAAAACTTTGGATTGGGTCATGCCGCATCTGCCGGACGATAAGCCGCGCTATTTTATGGGCATCGGCCTGCCGGACCAGATCGTCAAGGCGGTCGGAGAGGGGATCGATATGTTCGACACCTGTATCCCCACGCGTTTCGGCCGGCACGGCGCGGCGTTTACGTCAAAGGGAAAAGTTGTGGTTAGAAATGGCGAGTTTTCCAAAGATATGCTACCTTTAGATGAGTCGTGCGGCTGTATTGTGTGCAAAAGATACACCCGCAGTTATATCCGGCATTTGATAAGCAGCGGGGAATTGTCAGGCTTGAGGCTGGTGTCGTATCACAACGTGTATTTTTATTTGAGCCTGATGCGAAAGATCCGTGCCGCGATCAAAGAGAACCGCTACGATAGTTTTCAAAAGGAATTTTTGGCAGCCTACGGTTCGGAATTGGAACCGAGTAGGGTATGAGGTAAGGTAATGGAAACATTCATCAAATGGGCCTTCCGGTTTATCTTGCTGATCTATGTCGCGCTGTCGTCCTGTGTGTATGTCATGGGGCTGGCCTGGCTGGTCGCCACCGGGTCCAAGGCCTTTTCTTCGCCTTCCTTAATTGTTCTCCTGTCTATTTATCTGGTCGCGGTTTATGGATTGTTCGCGTTCAAGAATTACGGGCGCATCGCGTTTCTTATTTTTTTAGGATACAACATCGGGATGTATATCTTTCGCCGGGTGGAAAATTCCATCGCCGGCGGAGGGTTTATCGCCTGGAATTTTGAATGGTGGAATTTGTATAATGATTTAAGCCATTCGTTCTTTGTGGTGTGTGCGGTGATCCTGCTGGTGGTTTTGCTTTTTTTAACGCCGGTGAAGGATTATTTTAAGAAATGAAATATTATGAAGCGGGTCCTGACGCTCGATTGCCCCACCGTCCTCCAAAAGTGCGGGCGGTGGGGGCCCCATCTCGCGCCACCCGCTTTGTGAAAAAATTTAATAGCGATGGGTGACCCGGAGGAGGGCTCCCAGCGCCGCAGAGCCGGTTAGGCCAAGGCGAGGGGACACCGCAGGGGCAGGACCCATCGCGTATAAGTAAAATTCTAACTATGAGCAAACTTACAATCGACATTATCACGATCTTCCCCAAGATGTTCGCACCCTTACTGAAAGAGTCGATCATCAAACGCGCGCAAGCCAAGAAAAAAGTCAGCATCAAGGTGCATGACCTGCGCAAATTCACCAAAGACAAACATAAAAAAGTGGATGACCGGCCCTTCGGCGGCGGCCCGGGCATGGTGATGACACCTCAGCCCATCTTTGACGCGGTCAAAAAGATCAAGGGGAAGAAGAAAGCCACGGTCATTTTGACCTGCGCCAGCGGAAAGACATTTAACCAAAAAATGGCCAAACAGTTAGCGAAAGAAAGGAATCTGATCATCATCTGCGGCCATTACGAGGGCATTGATGAGCGCGTGAATAGGATCGTGGATGAAAGTATTTCCATCGGCGATTTTGTTTTGACCGGCGGGGAATTGCCCGCCATGGTGTTGGTGGACGCGGTCACGCGCCTGGTACCAGGTGTTTTAGGAAAAGCTGAATCTTTATTGAGCGAATCGTTTGAAAATAATTTACTCGAATACCCGCAGTACACCCGTCCCGCGAATTACAAGGGGATGAAGGTCCCGGACATTTTACTTTCCGGAAACCATAAGAAGATCGAATCCTGGCGTCTTGAACAGGCGAAAGCGAAGACCAAAAAGACTCGGCCGGAGATGCTCGGATGACAAAAATGAAAAGATTTAACAATGTATTGCCCGCTGTTTTTCTTTTCTTCATTTCTGCTGTTTTATTTGCTGCTACGCCGGAATTTCAGTGGGGAGGGCCGGGGTACGACCCTATTCTCAGGGAAAGTAAAGACTACACGTCCAGCCGTTACACCGTCCGTCTGCATCCTAGCGATAAAGAAGCCATAGACATTTTGGTGGATGCGAAAGAGACCGTAAGGGAAGTCGGCCGGATGAACTTAATTGCTGCGGATAAAACAACCGTTTCATCTGAAACCTGCTGGCGGTCTATGCGGCACGCGTCAGCGCCGTGGGCGTGCACGTTTAAAAGGCCCGATCTTCGTGATTTAGCCGGGGTGGGAGAAATTGCGACGCTGGACAAGGCCGAGCGCGTCATTTTAAAAGATACGGTGGACTTTGACGCGCTGAAAAATTTTATGGCAGGGCAATAAAAATTTAAGGGACACATACTTAATTGTGGGCGCGCGCCCACAATTAAGAGG
>MHFY01000029.1:11312-18838 GCA_001805375.1 Omnitrophica WOR_2 bacterium GWA2_47_8
TATCGAGCGGCAGGACCCGCGATAAGAAGTAAATTTTTAGAGGTAACCCCGCGCTTTTAAGGAAATCCTACGGTCGCCGACATCGCTCCCTAGGATGATTTTTAAAAAGCAAAATCATTCGCAGACGGCCTGAGGCCTACACTTTCCGTTGTTTCGCTTCCGTAAAGTGTCTGCTCATTAAGTTGTTGTTAAACCTTTTTGTTAAAGTACAATGACATTATGAAAATTCAGATCATTCGCCAGCCGCTCACTCTAAACGAATTAAACAAGATCGCCCAGGAAAATCACGGTGAAATGGCCAAGGGTGTTGTGGATCTGGGCCGGAAGATCATGGCCCTGGGTGGAGAACTGCATGCGGACGCGGAAGCGGTTTTGCTTAAGGACGGTTCGAAACAGGAAGATCTGTGGGGGTTCAATATTTATCCGGCTAAGCCGCGTGATCAATGGGTCGAATACACTTCTTTTATCAACATTCGCCCATCTCAGAATAACCGCGCATTAAAGATCCAAGATGTTAAATTGCAAGAGCGTGTTAGATCAGTTATCGAAAGTTTGATCTCAAAATGATCGATCCTTCCCGTTGGTTGAATTTATCATTCGCCCAGCAAATGGGCAATATCGGCAGTGAAATTGCCCGGGCCCGTCATTGGGAAAAGCAGAATGACGCTGTAAGCCGTGATAAGGCCCTGGAAAGAGCTTTGGAGCTTTTGGATCTCAGTTTGGCTTCAACAAAAACAATGCCGCAGCTTAAAGAAGTCGCGCGCCTGAGGGAAGTCGTGGCGGCGTGGTATGCCCGGCAAAAAGATTATGATATCGATAAAACGGCTTTAGAAGATTACTGCATTAATTTTTCGTTCCTATAATAGTTCATTTACATTTTAATTAAAAAGGAAATCCCGCGGACGCTACCGCGTCCCGGGATTCATTCGCGCAGTTATTTATGTCGCTGCGCTCCATAAATCACGCGCTCATGAAGAAAAAATCCCCCCAGCGCCCGTCCGGCACGCCGGTCATCATCAACAAAGACGGAAGCCTGAATATTGAACGGCCGCATGACCCGGGAAAGTTTTTCTCGGACCTGCATCACTATCTGCTGTCCATTTCCTGGTCGGAATTTTTTATCATCCTTATCACAATGTTTCTGCTGGGGAATTTATTTTTTGCGTCCATGTATTTTTTGCTCCCTTCGGATGCTCTACAGGGCGTGTATCCGGAAATGACGCTGCAACGTTTTAGGGATTGTTTCTTTTTCAGCGTGCATTTGTTGAACGGGCCGTTCACACCGGTCGGTTTTCGGGCGAATGCCTTGGTGACCTTGGAGAATTATCTGGGGATGCTGACCCTGGTCATTGCCACGGGTTTGTTTTACGCCCGGTTCGCGCGCCCGACGGCACGGGTTGTCTTCAGCGAGAACGCGATCATCAGCAAATACAACGGCCGGCCGTGTTTTATCTTTAGAGTAGCCAATGAGCGGATGAACCAGATCATTGAGGCGCGCATGATGCTCACCTTTACCAGGAACGAAACGAGTAAGGAAGGGGAAACCACCAGAAAGTTTCATAATTTGAAACTGGATTGCGATTATTCGCCTCTGTTTGCCTTAAGCTGGACCATCCGCCACTTTATCGATGGAGACAGTGTCATGGTGGGGATGGATGGGGAGCAATTGAAGGAACAGCAGGTGGTGATCTTTGCCTCGCTTTCGGGCCTGGATGACACGTTCTCGCAGACCATCACCGCGCGCAACGCCTACCGTTACGATGAGATCGTTTACAATAAACGTTTTAAAGATATAATTGTGTTTGAGAGGAATAAATTTCGTTTAAATATCAAAGGCATACACGATATGGTTTAGCGATCCTGTAATGCTTCTCGGCGGAACGCTCGAAACGACCCAGCGCGTCGTTTCTTCGCTCGGGACCGGGCCTTTTCTCGTCCCCTTCGGGGACACCGAGCCCGAAAAGGCCTAGGGTCACGTCCGCTACGAAGCATTTCAGGCTCTTTATCTGATTTAAGAAAATTTTATAAAAGCGGGTGACGCGAGATGGGGCCTCCGCCGCCCGTAGTTTTGGAGGACGGTGGGGCAATCGAGCGGCAGGACCCGCGTTTAAAAGGAGAAATAAAATGAGCAAAGTACGTGTTTTAGTGGGCACAAAAAAAGGCGCATTTATCCTCACATCCGACGGCAAAAGAAAGAAATGGAAGGTCAGCGGCCCGCTTTTCGCAGGTTGGGAAATTTATCACGTGAAGGGATCGCCTTTGGACCCTAACCGCATTTACGCCTCACAGACCAGCGGCTGGTTCGGTCAGGTCATCCAGCGCTCGGACGATGGCGGCAAGACCTGGCATCTGCCCGGCACGCCATCTGGAGAAACGCCCAAATCGCCGGAAGGTTTTCCGATGGGCGAAAGCAACAAGTTCGCCTACGACACTTCGGAGAAGACCGGCAAACCTTTGACCACACACCAATGGTATGACGGCACTCAGCATCCGTGGGAATTTAAGCGCGTCTGGCATCTGGAACCATCGCTGCATGATCCGGATACCGTCTATGCCGGGGTGGAAGACGCGGCGTTGTTTAAAACAACCAACGGCGGAAAGACTTGGCAGGAACTGCCCGGACTGCGCGGCCACAAGACCGGGGCCCAGTGGGCGCCTGGCGCCGGCGGAATGGGCCTGCACACGATCCTTTTGGATAAAAAGAACCCTAAGCGGATGTTCATTGCCATTTCTTCAGCCGGTGTTTTCCGCACCGATGATGAAGGCAAAACTTGGAAACCGGTCAACAAGGGCCTCAGGTCCCAATATATTCCTGACCCGGATGCCGAGGTCGGCCATTGCGTTCACCGGATCGCCATGCATCCGTCGCGGCCGAATGTTTTGTTCATGCAGAAGCACTGGGACGTCATGCGCAGTGACGACGGCGGAGAAAATTGGAAAGAGGTTAGTGGCAATTTACCGACGGATTTTGGATTTCCGATCGAAGTCCACAGCCACGAACCGGAAACGATCTATGTGGTACCCATTAAAAGTGATTCCGAGCATTACCCACCCGATGGAAAACTGCGTGTCTATCGCAGTAAAAGCGGCGGGAACGAATGGAAGGCCTTGACCAAGGGGCTGCCGCAAAAAGACTGTTACGTGAATATCCTGCGCGATGCCATGTCGGTTGATACCCTTGATCCCTGCGGGGTTTATTTCGGCACGACCGGCGGGCAGGTCTACGCCTCCGCCGATAGCGGCGACAACTGGATGGCTATTGTCGAGAATTTACCCAGTGTTTTGTCGGTGGAAGTACAGGTATACTAACGAATACGTTGTTCGTGAATCGTCGTACGTGAAACGTACGCTTCACGAGAGACGAGAAACGCTTCACGTTTTTTATTATGATCCGAATCATTCTCCCCGCCCATCTGCAGGCATTGGCCAATGTTGGCGCGGAAATAAAACTTGATGTCAGATCTCCAGTCACCCAGCGTTCTCTTCTGGACGCATTGGAACTCCGGTATCCTGCGCTTAAAGGCACGATTCGTGACCACACCACACACAAGCGGAGGGCCTTGGTACGGTTTTATGCTTGTGAAAAGGACCTGTCCAACGAATCACCCGACACTTTGCTCCCCGATGCCGTTGCCCACGGCCAAGAACCTTTTATGATCATCGGCTCCATCGCGGGCGGATAATGAAAGTTGAAATTTAAAATGTTAAGCTTTAGTTTTAATTTGACAAAATTTTTCCTGCCAGTATACTAGTTGCATATACAACCTTTTAAATTTTAACCCATGTCAAAGAACAAACACAATTTGGAAGAATCCTTAGGTTATATCATGAGCCGCGCCGGCCGCGCCATGGGCACCCGCTTAAACCGCAACTTTACCGACGCCGGGTACGATGTCACCTGCGAGCAGTGGTCTGTCCTCATGAATCTTTGGCAGAAGAACGGCCAAAGCCAGCAGGACTTGGCCCAAAATACCTGCAAGGACAAGACCAGTATGACCCGTCTGATAGATAATATGGAAAAGCATAATCTTGTCGTGCGCATCCCTAATAAAGTAGACAAACGGCAGAAATTGATTTATTTAACAAAGAAGGGGAGAGACCTGCAGGCAAGATTGGCCAAGGTGGTCCATAAGACCCTTCAAGACGCTCAAAAAAGTATCAGTGTCAGGGATATCGAGCTTTGCAAAGACGTCCTTTGCAGGGTTTATGAGAATGCAAAAGTTTAACTTTCAAAAAAGGTAACGGTTGAATATGCAACTGATGAATAGGCAGAGATCACAAGTGTATATGTTCGGGCTTTTTGTTTTGTTCCTGGCCGGATGCGGCAAGCAGGGCGGGATGCCGCACGGCGGTTTCGCCGTCAGTGTCGTGGCTGCCCCGGTCAAGGAAGAAAGGATCGAAGAAAAGATATCTCTCGTTGGTACCCTGGTGGCCAACGAAACGGTTGAGATCAAGAACCAGGTCGCCGGTGTTATTGAGCAGATCGGTTTTGAAGAGGGGCAAACGGTCAAGAAGGGCCAGATGCTTTTTATGATCGATGCCCACAAGCTTAACGCGACCCTCGCTCAGACCGAGGCAAATTTAAGCATGGCCCAAACGACCTTTGACCGGCTGTCATCGCTTATCAGCGCCGGGGCGATCTCCCAGCAGGAATTTGATCAGGCGAAATCCGATCTTGAGGTCAATAAAGCCAAGATCGACCTGATCAAGGCCCAGTTGGCCGAAACCGTCCTCCCCGCGTCGTTCGACGGGGTCATGGGCGAACGCAAAGTGAGCGTGGGCCAATTCGTGGAGCAAGGCACAACTCTTTCCTATCTTATTAGTCAGGACCCTATCAAGGCGGAATTCCGCACCCCCGAACGTTTTTTAGGCCAATTAAAAGAAGGGCAGTCCATTCAGGTGACCGTGGCGGCTTATCCGGATGATATCTTTGATGGCGACGTATATTTTATTGACCCGCAGGTGGAGGAACAGACCCGCACCGCGCTTATTAAGGCCAAACTGCCGAATTCAGAAGGAAAATTGAGGCAGGGGATGTTCGCCAATCTGGACCTGCTCGTGAATGTGCGTTCAAAGGCGCTCACGATCCCCGAAGAGGCATTGATCCCCAAGGGGGATGAGGTCTATGTCTTTGCCGTCGATAGCGAAAGCAAGGCCCAGATAAAACCGGTCAAAGTGGGGATCCGTTTGGCCGGCAAGGCGGAAATACTCGAAGGTCTATCCGCCGGCGAGAATGTGATCGTGGAAGGGTATCAGAAGGTCGGCCCCGGCTCACCGGTCAAGATGAAAGATAATTCCTCCGAAACAACTGAAAGTAATTCAACAGAAAATAGCGTTAAATAATATATGCGCCTCTCCGAAATCAGCATCCAGCGTCCGGTTTTAGCGTCGATGATGAGTTTAGGCCTGATCCTTTTCGGGGTCATTGGCTTAACACGTTTGCCGGTGCGTGAACTGCCTGACATTGACCCGCCGATCGTTAATGTCACGACGGTCTATACCGGCGCAAGCGCCGCGGTCGTCGAGGCTCAGGTCACTGAAACGCTGGAGGATTCCTTGACATCCATTGAAGGCATCAAAAAGCTTACCAGCGAATCCCGCCAGCAGGTCAGCATCATCACCATTGAATTTGATCTTTCGCGCGAGATCGATGTCGCGGCGCAGGATGTGCGTGACCGTGTGGCCCGTGTGCGCGGAAGCCTGCCGGAGGATATTGAAGAACCTATCATCGCCAAACAGGATGCCAACGCCCAGCCGGTCATTTGGATCGCTATTTTCAGCGACCGTTATTCCACGCTTGAATTGACGTCGATGAGTGAGACCCTTATCAAAGACCGTCTGCAGACCATAAGCGGTGTCAGTTCGGTCATTTTCGGCGGGGCCAAACGCTTCGCCATCCGCATCTGGCTTGACGCCAAGAAAATGGCGGCGCGGGGGGTCACGGTTTTGGACGTGGAGCGTGCTTTAAGATCACAAAGCGTTGAATTGCCCAGCGGCTTGGTTGAGAACTGGCAGCGGTCGATGGCCATTGAGACCAAAGGCGAATTAAAAACTCCGGAAGAATATAATAAGCTTGTCATCAAGCAGGACAAGGCGACATTTACCCGGCTCTCCGATATCGGCCATGCCGCCGTCGGGGTGGAGGATGAACGGTCGGTGGCGCGTTTCAGGTCCAAACCTTGCTTGGGGATCGGTGTCATCAAACAATCCAAGGCCAACACCATCGAAGTGACCAAGGGTGTCAAGAAAGAGCTTGAGCGTCTGCGTTCGCTTCTGCCCAAGGGTGTGGAGACCGAGATCGCGTATGACGAATCGATCTACGTTGAGCACGCGATCAAGGAAGTCTGGGGAACATTGTTCATCGCGTTTTTGCTGGTCGTCCTGTCCATTTATGTCTTTTTGCATGATCTGCGTTCGACACTTATCCCGACGATCACGATCCCCGTTTCGATCATTTCCACGTTCGGTGTCCTTTACGCGTTAGGTTATTCCATCAATATCGTGAGCATGCTCGCGTTCGTCCTGGCGATCGGTCTGGTGGTGGATGATTCTATTATTGTCTTGGAAAATATTTACCGGCACATCGAGCACGGCATGAAACCGATGGACGCCGCTTTTCAGGGGATGAAAGAGATCGGGTTTGTCATCATTGCCACGACCGTCGCGCTGGTCGCTGTTTTTCTTCCGATGGCGTTCCAGACCAGCGTGACGGGGAGATTGTTCATTGAGTTTGCCGTCGCGCTTTCCATGTCGGTCGTGGTCTCGGCCTTTGTCGCGCTGACATTGAGCCCCATGCTTTCGGCGCGGATCTTAAAACCCATCGGCCACGCTTCCAAGGGAAGCCTTTTGGGGCATTTCGAAAGATTTCTCATCAATACCACGCAGCGTTACCGCCGCGCCCTTCATTGGTCATTGAACCACGGTAAGGCCGTTATGGCATTGACCGCGGTGACCGTCGTATTGACCACCTTTTTCTTTTCGCAATTGAAGAGAGAGTTCATGCCGGAGGAAGATAAGGGATGGCTCCTGGTCTTTGCCCTGGCGCCGGAAGGTTCAACGAGTGAATACACGGACCGCATGGTCCGCAAAATGGAGGACATCGTCTCCAAGGTGCCGGAAGTGAAGGGATATTTTTCCGCCGTGGCCCTGGCCATGGGCAGTCCGGGCCAGCCGGCGCAAGGGATATCGTTCATTCAATTCAAAGAAAAACGCAAGCGCCATCTGCGCGACATTGTGGGCGGCCCGACGGGATTGGGCGGGCAGTTCTTTAACAATATCGAGGGGGCGTTCGTCATTCCCATCATCCCCAAATCCATCGGCCGCGGGTTTAACCAGCCGTTCGAACTGGTCGTGCAGAGCCAGGACCTCGCGGCGCTCAATAAATACGCGGAGGCGCTGACCAATAAATTGCGCTCGGCAGGGTTTTTGATGAACGTGCGCTCGACGTTTGAGATGAACAAACCGGAACTGCGGGTCAACATCGACCGCGACCGCGCCGCCGCCGTCGGGGTGACGGTTGAGGATAT
>MHFY01000029.1:18872-19014 GCA_001805375.1 Omnitrophica WOR_2 bacterium GWA2_47_8
GACCTGGTGAAGGTCAACATTAAAGGAAAAGAATACGATGTCATTGTCCAGCTGGAGCGTGGATCGCGTTTGATGCCGTCGGACCTGGAAAAAGTTTATATCCGCAACACCAAGGGTGAATTGGTCCAGCTTAATAACGTTA
>MHFY01000030.1:0-5643 GCA_001805375.1 Omnitrophica WOR_2 bacterium GWA2_47_8
TTTAGTTATTTTTTTATTTGATCTCCCCTGGAAAAACTTAAAATTTAATTTTTTAAAAGGCAAAATGATGAGGTTTTTAAAGAGGTCTTTACTGTGCCTCTTTTCAATGATTTTTTTAACCGCCTGCGGAAGCCCGCCCTCTTCCGGTAAAGATAAGAAATTTACCGCCAATTCTCAAGTGCTTCAAAATTCTTTACCTTCTTTTTCCGCGGAGGATGTTCCTCAAACCCCATCGGGATCATTCAATCCTCTTGTCGTGTATAAAGACAAAGGATCACGCGAAAACCATTTCACGCCATCGGGTTTCATGCCGGATGGAAAGTGTCTAGCTTTCAATGATAAGTGGATGGAGAACTGTCAAACCGGCAAGACCTGCATGAAAGTCGAGTATGATGTTCAGTGCTCCATGGAAGGCCAGGGCTGGGCGGGGATCTATTGGCTGAATCCGCCTAATAACTGGGGCAAACAAAAGGGCGGTTTTGATCTAGGAGGGGCGCACAAATTGACTTTTTGGGCCAAGGGAGATCGGGGCGGAGAGCGCATTGAGGAATTTAAGATCGGCGGGATCTTAGGCGATTATCCGGATTCGGACATGGCCATGATAGGGCCGGTCATTTTGACCAATGAATGGCGGGAGTATACCATTGATCTGCGGGGGAAAGATCTTTCGTACATCAGCGGCGGGTTTTTATGGTCCACCCGGGCCGATGAGAACCCCGAAGGATGCACTTTTTACCTCGATGACATTGTTTATGAGTAGGTGAGTTAGACAAGGTATTTTTTCAACCCCCTTAGCTGTTGCCAGCCAACAACTAAGGGGTTTTTTAATTATATTTTTATATAATATATTAAAAATAAAATAGTTTTTTCTTGTATTAAAATTAATACTTTGTTATATTCATACTTAAGATTTTTAACCCCAGGGGAGATTTTGATTTCATGTCCAAAGCTGCCAAGCAGATCATGATGATCTTAATAGTTTTGCTCGTAGGCTGTCTCGCCTTTGCCGGTTATTCCCTTCTTGAAAAACAACGTATTGAAAAATTAAAGATCGCCGTTGATAAAGAGCTCGAAGCCGCTCAGACGCGCGAGATGACGTATTTAAAAGACAATAAAGCCCTCCAAGAACAGGCCAAATCAGCTGAAGAAGAAAAGGCCAAGATCCAGGTCGAACTCACCGGGGTCAATGAAAAGCTCGCTGACTTTAATGCGGAGATGGAAACCTTAACCAAGGACCGCGACGATTGGAAGGGCCGGGTCGAGACCCTTCAAAAAGAACGGCAGGAATTGGTCACCAAGCTGCAGCAAAAAGCCGAACCCCAGGTCGTTTATAAATATATCGAAAAAGAAGCTGAGGAAAAACCACCGGAAGCAGGGGCAACACCGACAGTTTCCCTGGAAGGGCTGGATGACAGTTACTGGGCCAAGGTCTTAAAAGAAAAAGCCGAATTGGAAGTTAAGATGAATAATTTAAGCAATGAATTAACGACCACGGTGGTCAAACTTCAAGAGATGCAAAAAGAGAATTCTGACCTGCAGTTAGAGATCGGCCATTTGAAAACAGAACACGATTCCATTGAACGGCAGATCAAGGAGGGTAAAGATCTGTCGGATACGCTTTCGCTGGAGTTGGCCCGCGCTAAAGGCGATAAGAAATTCATGAACGATCAGGTGGATAAGATCAAGCAGGAAAATAATGACCTTCGTTCGCAGATCAAAGATCTATCTTCCGCCAAGGTCGCTTTGGAAAAAAGTATCGTGAGCCTGACGGATGAGAAAAAAGGTGTCGAGAAGAAATTGTACGAAACCGAAAATGTCATTCAAAGCAAGATCGAAGAGATCTGGCAGATGAAACAGGGATTAACTAAAAGCCTGGATAAGTCATCCGCTCAAACCCAGGAGATCGAACTCCCGCCGATCATCGTCAACGCGTCGGGCGGCCAAACCCAAGCGCAGGCCGATGCCAAGTCCAAAGAACCGAAAGGGATCACGGACGAAGATTTCAAGAGCATTAACGGCAATATCGTGAGCATCAATTCGGAAAATAATTTTGTTATCGTGGATCTGGGAGAGAAGGATGGGATCAAGATCGGCGATAAATTCGGCGTGTACCGCAATTCGGATTTTGTCGCCGAGGTCGAAGTGATCCAGGTCAGGGCGGATATAAGCGCCGCTGATATCAAGCAAATGAAATCTTCCATCAAGGTCGGGGATATTATCCGTTAACGCCGTGACTGAACAACTCTCAAAACGTAAGATCGTCAGCATCGAAGATGTCGCCAGACTCGCCCAGGTTTCCATCTCAACAGTTTCCCGCGTCATCAATAAATTTCCCACTGTCAGTAAAAAGAATCAAGAACGGGTCGAACGGGCCATCGCGCAATTAAAGTTCAACCCCAATGTCAGTGCTCAGCGCTTGGCGCGCGGGTACAACAACGCCATCGGGCTCGTGATCCCGGGTTATCCGGGGATCTTTCATTCCTTCTACGCGATCGAGGTCATCCGCGGGGTGGGGCATGCCTGCGAAACTTTAAAAATGGACATGATGTTCCATATCACTAACGGCTTTAATCCGATCAATACCAATGCCGTGGGCGGTATTGTTTTTGCCGATATCATCGAGAACCGCAAGCAGGTGGAAAGCTGTCTGGATGTAGGCCTCCCCTGTATCGTGATCAACAATGTGGTGAAGGACCTGGATGTCAACTATATCGGGATCGATAATGAAGAAGGCGGACGCGCAGCCACGGATTATTTGATCAGCTTAGGCCACAAGAAAGTCGCCACCATCACGGGAAGCGTACAGACACAATCCGGGGCTCAGCGCCTGGAAGGATACAAAAAGGCGTTCAAGCAGCACCAGATGTCTTTGAGCGGGGATTATATCTTTGAAGGGGATTACTCACGCCGCAGCGCCCGCATGGCGGTTGAAAAATTTCTAAAACTTAAAGAGCCTCCCACCGCTATCTTTGCCGCGAGCGATGAAATGGCCCTAGAGGTCATCGCTGTGGTCTTGGAAAAGGGATTAAAGATCCCGCAGGATATCTCAATTATCGGTTTTGACGATAACCCCACCGCTATTTACGGACCGGTCGCGCTGACCACGATGAACCAGCCGCTTTTTCAGATGGCGGATGAAGCCGTGCGGTTTTTACACGGCGTTGTCTTAGGCAAAAAGAAAAACTCCCTCAAGAAAGTCTTTAAACCCGAGCTCGTTATCCGGGATTCTTGCAACTCACCCAAGTCTTAAATTAGAAGATACAAGAAACAATCACCAAATAAATCACAAAATTCAAAAACCAACGAAATTGAGTTTTTGGGATTTGAGTATTTTTTGTATCTTGTTTCTTGTACTTGTTTGCCTTAAATTTTCTAGAAGAAACAAGTACTAATCCTAGTTTCATCTATATAAAATCCAAGGAAAACTAGGATTGGTCATTGTCTCTTTTATTGACAAATTTATCATTTCACGTTATCTTATCACATTGGCCTTAATACACTTAGCCTGCCGGCAGGCAGGGAGAAATCAAACCCTTGGATAAAATTTCTACGATCATCATGTATGGGCTCTGGGTTGTGGCGATCCTATTCCTTTTAGGAACGACCTTTACCAATTTTGCTTATGAAGACATAAATCTCATGGCGGGTATTTTTTTGTTTTTTGCCGCGTTAAACAGCTTTTTTATGAGCACCCGAAGAAAGAAAAATGAGTAAAACTTTCGATTGTATCGTCATTGGAGCCGGCCACGCCGGCGTTGAAGCAGCTCTGGCCGCCAGCCGCATGGGCTGCAAGACCCTCATGATCACGTTATTCTTTGAGACCATCGGACAGATGAGCTGTAATCCGGCCATCGGCGGTGTAGGCAAAGGGCAACTGGTCAAAGAGATCGATGCCTTGGGCGGGGAAATGGGTTTAGCCGCTGACCGGACCGGGATCCAGTTCCGCCAGCTCAATGCCTCCAAAGGACAGGCGGTCCGTTCGTCCCGCTGCCAATCCGACCGCAAACAATATAAGCGGTACATGCAGAATGTGGTCAGCCATCAGCCGAATTTGACCATTCTGATCGATGAGGTCAGCGAAATGTTGACCCGCAACGGCAAGATCATCGGTGTTAAGACCGTTAAGGGCGAGCACATTGAAACGCAAACCATTATTGTCACGACCGGAACGTTCTTAAAGGGGCGCATCCACGTCGGCACCAGTATCACCTCCGGCGGCCGCGTCGGTGAGCCCGCCTCTATCCGTTTGGCGGATAATTTTAAGGACCTGGGATTTGAAGTTTTGTTGTTTAAAACCGGAACGCCGCCGCGCTTGGACGGGCGCACGATCGATTTTTCCAAAATGGAAGTTCAGCATTCCGATGATCCGCCGCTGCCGTTCTCGTTCCGCACGCCGTTCATCCCTAAAGAGCAAAAACTTCTGCCCTGCCATATTACGCGCACGACCGAAGAGACGCATACTATTATCCGGAACAATCTGCATTTATCGCCGATGTATTCGGGCCGCATCCAGGCCACGGGCGTGCGTTATTGCCCGTCGATCGAAGATAAGATAAAAAAATTCAGCGACAAGAAGAGCCATCATGTCTTTCTGGAACCGGAAGGCCTGGATACGGATGAATATTATCCTAACGGGATCTCAACTGGTCTACCCGCGGATGTGCAGGAGCAGATGGTCCATTCCATTCCGGGTATGGAAAAAACAATTATCGTCCGTCCCGGTTACTCGATCGAGCACGGCGTTATTCCGGCCACCGAACTACGCCCGACATTAGAAACAAAAAAGGTCAGCGGCCTTTTTCTCGCTGGGCAGATCAACGGCACGACCGGTTATGAAGAAGCAGGGGCGCAGGGTTTGATCGCGGGCATCAATGCGGCTTTAAAGGTCAAGAATCAGGAACCCCTTATCCTCGGCCGTCATGAATCTTATATCGGCGTTTTGATCGATGACCTGACGACCAAGGGAACGGATGAACCGTACCGGATGTTCACTTCACGCGTTGAATACCGTTTGATCATTAGGGAAGACAACGCGGACCGCCGGCTCGTTCATTACGGACATAAATTCGGCCTTTTAAAGGATGAAGACTACGCAAAGATAGAAAAGAAATATACGCTGATCGACCGCGAGATCGAACATCTGCGCGCGACCCGTATTTATCCGGGCACGGATTTGGACCAGGAATTGGAAAGGATCAGCAGCGCGCCGATCCGCCAGCCGCTTTCGTTGGCGGAACTTCTGCGCCGGCCCGAGATCAATTACCAGATCATAGCGCCTTATGACGGAGACCTTAAAAATTTTCCGCAGAATGTGATCGATCAGGTCGAGTATGAGATCAAGTACGAGGGTTTCATTAAAAAGCAGATGAAGACGATCGAGCGCTTCCGTCACATTGAGAATATCAAGGTTCCCGCGGACATCGATTATGATGTTATCGGCGGGCTGTCAACGGAGATCAAAGAAAAACTTAAACGTTTTAGTCCGATCTCTTTAGGCCAGGCCAACCGCATCAGCGGTGTGACGCTGTCGGCGATCACTATTTTAATGGTCCATTTAAAGAGATTGAGTTATGACAGGAATAAGGATCTGAGGAGTTAAGGAATTGAGGATTTAAGTAAAAATTAAAAGCACTAAAATCCTTT
>MHFY01000030.1:5733-5954 GCA_001805375.1 Omnitrophica WOR_2 bacterium GWA2_47_8
GGCCGCACGCCTTTGGTAAGATTAAATAAAGTCACGGAAGGCTGCCAGGCGCAGGTCGTCGCGAAATTAGAATTTTATAACCCCTTAGGCTCGGTCAAAGACAGGATCGGCTTGGCCATGATCGAGGCCGCCGAGAAACAAGGCAAGATCATCAAAGACAAGACAATTGTTTTGGAACCGACCTCCGGCAATACCGGGATCGCCTTAGCTTTTGTCTGCGC
>MHFY01000030.1:6157-7306 GCA_001805375.1 Omnitrophica WOR_2 bacterium GWA2_47_8
TGATAAAAAAGCGTAAGCCATCTTTTAAAGCCATTGTGGTTGAGCCCAAAGGCTCCCCGGTCATCTCCGGCGGCGCGCCAGGTCCGCATAAAATTCAAGGTATCGGCGCGGGTTTTGTTCCCAGCATTTTAAATACCAAGATCATCGATGAAGTGATCCAGGTGGACAATGATGAGGCCTTTAGCATGGCCAAACGCCTGATCCGCGAGGAAGGGATCCTTTGCGGTATTTCATCCGGCGCCAATGTCCATGCCGCGGTCCAGATCGCCAAACGGCCGGAGAATAAAGGAAAATTGATCGTCGCTATTATCCCTTCAACCGGCGAACGGTATTTAAGCACGGATCTCTTTGCGGAATTCAGAACATAAGGACCGTATCTCGTGAAGTGTGAAGCGTCGTTCGAGTAACGCTTCACGAGTGACGTTTCACGAAAATTATGAATAAAAAATTCGCCATTGGCCCGACAGCCCGATTCTTTATTTTGATCGGGCTGTTTGCTTTATTGTGGGTTGTGGCCCACGCGTATCAGTTCGATATCCAGAAGATCCGTTTTTACCTTCATCAGCACCCTTTCTGGCTTTCTTCCGCGGTCTTTATTTTGATGTACGTCGGGATCACCTCACTCTTATGGGTGGGGACGATGGATATCTTCCGCATCTCAGGCGCCATCATTTTTGGGCCCTATTGGGGCACGCTTTTTATTTGGATCGCAGAGATCTTGAACGCCGCGATCCTGTTTCACATCGCCCGCGGCTTGGGGCAGGAATTCGTCCTTCAGAAATTAGGGATCAAGACCGATGATTTAAAATATTCGAAACATAAAGGCGGTTTCTGGGGCGCGCTTATTTTGCGGATGAACCCGCTGGTCCCGTTCCGTTTGATGGACCTGGGGTTTGGTTTATCGAAGATCGAATTTAAGAAATATCTCTGGGCGGTGATCTTCGGTTCGCCGTTGAGGATCCTGGGATCGCAGTTCGTTTTAGCTTCCGTGGGCGAGGCCATTTTAAATGATCCCAAAGACATATTTAACTATATGATCGGATACTTTCAGGAGCACCAGACGATATTTTTATTAAGCGCGGGTTACGTCGCTTTTGTTTTCCTGATATCGATCGTGGGGATCGTAAAGGGAGGGAAGAAGAAAACGTC
>MHFY01000030.1:7314-15924 GCA_001805375.1 Omnitrophica WOR_2 bacterium GWA2_47_8
TCTCTGAAATGAAGGTTTGGTATTTGACACCTAGCTTTTTGGCTTTTTGCTTAAGGCTTTGCAAGTCGCCGTTGTTGATGCGGATGTTTAAAACCGCATCTTTTTGCTTGGCTTTGTAATTGGCTATGGCCTCTGCGACCAGCTTGAAATCTTCCGGGCTGGCCCTTTTGTATTCACCCCTTCCGATTGCGTCTTCGATCTCTTGTTCATATTTGGTCAGTTTAATTTTTCTCATAAATTTCCTCCCAGATAAATTTTTGTATATTTGCGGCTAGGATAAAGTGTTTTTAGAAACAGCCCCTTTTCAATTTTAATACATGGAATTGCCCAGATGTAGTTTTGGTATTCATACAGCATGATCAGCTGGCCTTCGCGCGTGGGGTGATCAATAAGGTTCACAAAACGCGCTGTCACCAGTTTGTCAAACGAAACTCCGCGTGTTAATTTAAGTCTTTTGTTCTTCAACTCGTCCCAGAAGAATTCCGGCATAATTTACCATTCCGGGGAAGCAGGGGATATGTATATACAAAGAGTATATACGTTTTTTGCTTGTTTGGCAAGGGGAAATTCCGATCTTGCCTTCGGTAAGATCGCCCCAGGAGCGCGAGCTCCGCGGGATTACTACAAAAATAACCTGAAGTTCTAACGCGGGTCCCCGTCTCGCTGAGGCTCGCCGAGGCGGACTGCCGCTCGAATTATGATAAGTTTTTTAGGATGAATTCTTCGGTAAAAGCAATTAAACTTTGAATTTCTGGCTTTTCGATTTTTTCCCATTGGGCATGGAAGGCCTTATTGCGAGTCTGAATATAAGAAGAAACGACACTAGCTTGGGGGCCTTTTATTAGGCCTTTTCCTTTTAGAGCGTTAATAACGTCGGACATTTCTTTATCTTCCACGTCTAAACCGTTCAAGATTGCAAATTTTTTTAATGCGTCTTCGATGGCAGCGGAGGCAAGGACAGCAGCAACATCTTTAAATCCTTGAGACATGCTATTTTTTGCGAGGACTAAGAAGTCGGCAACTACATTACCAATGGCTGCCCTCTCAATGCTTTGAATTAGACCATTTTCTATAGCATTTTTTATTGCTAATAGGTTCCCAAGCAGCAAACTTCTAAAATTGCTTCGTACATAATCACTGCCAGGGTTCACGTCAAACTTTGTTTTTTTATTTTCTAATAATGTCGTTATCCGGACATTTTCTTTTCCATATAAATTCTCTAATATTGTTAGTGAAGAATGACAGACCTCTTCGAGATTCACATTAGGACAATCCGCCGGTATTTTCTTTATAAGAATATCTATGTGTTTTAAATAATCCTTTGGTTGACTATTAGAATTCATTTTAAATCCTTCTCCAATCCGTAAACACCGGATCAAACTTCTTGCCCTTGAGCATTTTAACCACATCGCTCACCGAGCGGTGGTCGGAGACGTCGAACTGCGGGTCCTGGGCTTCTTCGTCGATCAGGGTATAACCGCCGACGGATGTGTTGCTTCCGGCGGACATGCGGGTGATGCCTAATTCCAGAATATGATCGCGCAGGCGCGGCTCTTCGCGCGTTGAGAGATTGATACCCACCCGGGGAAATAATTTTCTGGTCATACAAATTATTTTCACGAACGTAACATCATCCACGTCACATCGCGCAAACTGCTTGCCCTTTATTTCCCGCATCCTTGGAAAAGAAACGCTGTATTCCGTTCCTGGATAATTCTTTTCCATAAATCTTAAATGTTCATACAGCGATAAAAGGTCCTGCGCCAGATCTGCACTTAATCCTAACAGAACTCCTATTGAGATCGTTCTGATCCCGCCTTCGGCCGCGCGCTGCGGCGTTCCGTAACGGAAATCAAAGTTAGCCTTTGTCCCTGAGATATGCACCTCACTGTAACGCTTGCGGTCATAGGTTTCCTGGTACACGGTTATCCCATCGACACCGGTTTCGAACAGTTCTTTATATTCGGCTGTCTCCATCGGATGGACTTCCAGGCTGATGCTGGGAAAATAATTCTTGGCCACTTCGACCGCTTCTTTTAAAAAGGAAAGAGGCGTGACGTTATAGGATTCACCGGTGAGCAATAAAATATTTTCAATGCCCTGGCCGGCCACAAATTGCATCTCCCGGTCCATCTGCTCCGCGGTTAATTTAAAACGTTTGATGCGGTTGTGGCTGTGAAATCCGCAGTACGTGCAGTAACTGCTGCAGAAATTCGATAAATAAAGAGGGGCGTAAAGCGAGATCGTCCGGCCGAAATATTGACGGGTCAGTTTGGCGGATTCTTGAGCTAACTGTTCAATAAAGCGGGGGTCGTTGTTGGAAAGCGTGGAAAGGACCTCATTTTTCATATAAAAATCCCGTTAAGGGAGAAGAAGGATCAGCTATATTTTTTTGTTTAGGTAAACGGCTTAAATAGCCCAATCGTCCGGCCTGGACCGCTAACGAAAAGGCCTTGGCTAAAGAAGCGGGATTCTCGGCGGTGGCAACCGCGGTGTTGGCCAAGACCGCATCCGCGCCGATCTCCATGGCTTCGGCCGCCTGCGACGGCGCGCCGATGCCGGCGTCAACGATGATGGGCAGGTCAATTTCATTAATTAACACTTTAATAAATTCTTTGGCCTTCAGGCCTTGATTGCTGCCGATGAAAGAACCTAAAGGCATGACCGCGGCCGCGCCGATCTTCACAAGTTCGCGGGCGATGTAAAGGTCAGGAGAGATATAGGGAAGGACGATAAATCCTTCCTTGACCAATGTTTCGGTCGCTTTGACAGTTTCGGCGTTATCAGGCAAAAGATATTTTGAATCATTGATGACTTCGATCTTGATCCAATTGCCGCAGCCGGATTCACGCGCCAGATGCGCGATGCGGATGGCTTCTTTGGCATTGCGCGCGCCGGAGGTGTTGGTCATGAGGGTAATGTCTTTGGGGATGTATTCTAATATATTCTCTTCGTGGCGTTCCAGATCGATGCGGCGCAGGGCAACGGTGACGATCTGCGTGCCGCAGGCTTCGATCGTGTCAGCCAGGTCCTGTTTGCTTTTAAATTTCCCCGTCCCTAATAAAAAGCGGTTAGTAAAGGACTTGCCTGCGATGACCAAAGGTGAATCATAAATAATGGATTGGTCTATTTTCATATTATGTGAAACGTCGTTCGTGAAGCGTCGTTCGTGCGCTTCACGCTTCACGTTTGACGCGCGGCGTTTTTACCCTCCCCCTACGATATTAACCAGTTCGATCGTGTCTCCGTCGCTGATAGTGCGCTTGTCCCATTCCTGGCGTTTGATGATCGAGCCGTTGACCTCGGCAATAACATGGTTTTTGCCTTTGCAGGTCTCCGTGATGAGGTTGTTCAGGCTCGTGGCGCTGTTAAATTTTTTTTGCTGGCCGTTTAAAGTCACATTCATGGATTTTACCTCTTGATAATTCTAAAAGACATCTAAAATATTAGGGCAAATCGACTTAAATTGCAAATGAAAAGACCCATTGAGCTTTCAGTTGTCAGTCCTCAGTCCCAATCTTCTCTAATAAGTAAGGATGATTGGGACTGATGGCTGATAGCTATTAAATAATCGAAATTTATCTAGCTTTCACAAAATATTTATTGTATAAAAATAAATATTAATCTATACTTTATTACTAATGTGTACGAAATTTTTAGGGAGTTAGATTTTTATTAAAACCTTTAAAAGTGAGATAAGATGACAAAAATGAAAGCGGCATCGAATCAGGTATTTGGGTATCAAATGTTGCTCGATCTGTATGACTGCAAGCCGGGCGCATGCGATGATCTGACGTTGTGTTATGATTTTTTGGATAAGATCGTGGCTGAATTGGGCATGGAAAAACAGTCCCCGCCGAGCATTTTCCGCAGCGATGAGATCCGTTTTCCTGATAAGGCCGGATTATCCGGCTGGGCTCCGCTGATCGAGAGTTCCATCGTTATCCACACCTTAACGCCGAAAAATTACATTTCCGTCGACGTTTATTGCTGCAAATATTTTGACCCAAAGAAGGCCAGGGCCGTTTGTGAAAGATATTTCGCGCCCAAAAGGATCGATGAGCAGTTCATTGAGCGCGGGATCGATTATTATAAATCCGATTCCAATTATCAGACCTTGACGGTCAAAAAAGGTTCTAAACCAGAGGTAGTGGCAAAAAAAGAGCACGACCTGGTCAGCGTTAAATAATGAGAAGAAGGTAAAACCCGACGCCTGAATAAATATGGGGGATTTCCAAGAAACTGGAAATCCCCCAGTTTTTTTATATAATAAAGCAAAGTTCAAAGGTAAAACCTAAAGCGTAAAAGTGAAGTTCAAGCTAAAAAGCAAAACCATTCCAGGGATTCTAAAGATTAAACTTTTAAATTTTACGCTTTAACTTTCTATTATGTCCTACAACACCAACGAAATAAAACGCATCGAAGAGAAGTGGCAGAAGTTTTGGGAAAAGAACAAAACTTTCAAGGCCGCTGTGCGCTCGGATAAGAAAAAATACTATGTGCTGGAAATGTTCCCTTATCCTTCCGGCAAGATCCACATGGGCCACGTGCGTAATTATACGATCGCCGATGTCATTGCCCGTTTCAAGATGATGCAGGGCTACAATGTCCTGCACCCGATGGGCTATGACGCCTTCGGCCAGCCCGCGGAAAACGCCGCCATCAAACACAAGACCCACCCGGCCGCCTGGACCCACCGTTGTATCGACCAGATGCGCGAAGAATTAAAGAAAATGGGTTTTTCGTATGATTGGGACCGGGAACTTTCCACCTGCGACGCCGAATATTACAAGTGGAACCAATGGATATTCTTAAAGATGTTGGAAAAAGGCCTGGCTTACAAAAAGGCCTCCGCCGTGAATTGGTGCCCCAGCTGCGAGACAACCTTGGCCAATGAAGAGGTCATCAACGGCGAGTGCTGGCGGTGTAAGACCAAGGTCGCGCAAAAAGACCTGGAACAATGGTATCTGAAAATTACCCATTACAACGAAACGTTATTAGAAGACCTGAAAAAATTAAAAGAATGGCCGGCCCGCGTTGTCAGCATGCAGGAGAACTGGATCGGCAAAAGTTACGGCTGCGAGATCTTTTTTAAGGTCGAAAACAGGAATGAAACGATCCCTGTGTTCACGACACGGCCGGATACCATTTTCGGGGCGACGTACGTTGTCTTAGCGCCCGAGCATCCGCTGGTGGACATCGTGATCAAAGGTTCCTCCCACGAAAAAAAGGTCCGAGATTTCGTCAAGAAAGCGGCCAACGAAAGCAAAAGCCTGCGCGTTTCCGGTGACAAGGCTAAGGAAGGCATTTTCACCGGCAGTTACGCGATCAATCCGGTCAACAGTAAGCCTATCCCGATCTATATCGCCGATTATGTCTTGATGGAATACGGCACCGGCGCGATCATGGCGGTCCCGGCGCATGACCAGCGCGATTTTATTTTCGCCAAGGAGCACAGCCTGCCGATCAAGATCGTCATTGAGGACCCGCAAAATCCGATGATCCTGCCGCCGGAGATGAAGCAGGCGTACGAAGGGCCGGGAAAATTGGTCGACTCGAAAATTTTTAACGGCATGCTCAATGAAGACGCGAAACAAAGGATGGCACAATGGATGTCCGCCAATCCCCCTGCGGGGGATGGCGAGACCTCGCCCGCAGGGCGGGGAAACAAAATGGGCAAGGTCACGCTCTATTGGCGCTTGCGGGATTGGCTCATTTCCCGTCAGCGGTATTGGGGGACACCCATTCCGATCATTTATTGCGACAAATGCGGCGCTGTTCCTGTACCGGAAAAAGACCTGCCGGTCAAACTTCCCGAAGATATCCAGATCACCGGCGAAGGCGGAAGCCCGCTGGCGCGTTCCAAGGAATTTGTTAACACCACCTGCCCGAAGTGTAAAGGAAAGGCCCGCCGTGAAACAGACACGATGGCCACGTTCTTTGATTCATCCTGGTATTATCTGCGTTTCTGTTCGCCGCGTGATGATAAACAGGTATTCGATAAAAAAGAAGCCGCCTATTGGATGACCGTCGATCAATATATCGGCGGGATCGAGCACGCGATCTTGCATTTATTGTATTCCCGATTCTTTACTAAATTCTTTAAAGATCTTGGGCTGATTAATTTCGATGAACCGTTCACTCGGCTTTTGACGCAGGGCATGGTCTTAAAAGACGGCGAGGTCATGTCCAAATCCCGCGGCAACACGGTCGACCCGGATGAAGTGATCAATAAACATGGTGTCGACACGTTGCGATTGTTTATTTTATTTGCTGCGCCGCCTGAAGATCAACTAGAGTGGAATGATAATGCCATCAATGGAGCTTGGAAATTTTTGGATAGAGTAGAACATTTAGTTGATAGTGAATATAGGGAAGACCCCGTTCTGGAAGGCCTTAGTGATGATGACAAGAAATTGGAATTTGAAAGAAATACCGCGATCAAATTAGTTACAGAAGCCATGGAAAAGGGTTTTAAATTTAATAACGCGATCAGCCATATGATGGTTTTAAGGAACGGTATACAGTGGCATTCTATGAATAATAACAATAGATCCAGCCTTTGTAGAAATAAAGCTTTAGAGACTTTGGTTTTGCTTTTATCCCCGTTTACGCCTCATCTCTGCGAAGAGCTTTGGCAGAAGATGGGCAAAAAAGAAAAGACCATCAGCGAAACGGCCTGGCCCAAATTTGATGAAAAGGCGATCGTGCAGGATACCATCCAGATGGTCGTGCAGATCAACGGCAAGTTAAGAGGGAAGTTCGATGTCAGCGCCGATATTTCGGATGATGAATTAAAAAAATTGGTTTTAAACGATGCCAAGATGAAAGAGTATTTAGGCGGCCAAGCCATCAAAAAATTCATCGTGATACCGAAAAAGCTTGTCAGTATCGTGATTTAAACGTACAATACGTTTGTCTTCCCCAAAAGACATTTAAAGGAACATCTTCCCCGTTTTTTCCCCATAATTTTTTCTATTTAAAGAACCCGTTGTGCTTTTCTTAACCAAACAAGAACGCCAGGTTTTGATCTGTATCGCGGCTGTCCTTTTAGGCGGAGTGAGCGTGCAATATCTCGCCAAAAAGTGGACGCCGCTGTACCGTCTCATCTCTCACATCGATTCCGGCAAAATTTATTATAAGGTCGATATCAACCGGGCGACCTACGATGAGTTATTGCGTATCCCTTATATCGGCGATAAGACAGCGCAGGAAATTATCCGCCGCCGGGAAGAGAAGGGCCGCTTTAAGGATTTTGAAGAGCTTCTCACCGTTAAAGGGATCAAAGAAAAGAATTTTCAGAAATTTTCCCCCTATCTGACGATTAAAAATTAGCTATGTACAGCCCATTCTTTACTTTCGTTGTTTTTTTTATGATCGGGATCGTGTGTTATCAATTCTGGATGTGGCCGTTTGTCCTCTTGGCCGGTTTGTTGGCGTTTAGCATTCTTGCCGCTGGGATCTTAGTGAATAAGCCTAAGCTGTGTTTAGGTCTTTTATTCATTAGTTTTTTTCTCTCTGGGATCATTTATGCGAAGAATTTTGAAACGATCTCTTTTGATGATATCAGCCGCATTGGGCGCTATTACGCCAAAGAGCCGGTGAGTTTGGAGGGGGTGATCGTCTCGGATGTGGAAAAACGGGATTTTTTTAAGACCCAGAAGACAAGTTTTACCCTTGAGGTCAGGGATTTCAAGACCAAATGGGGCTGGAAGAAAAAAAGAGGGAAGGTCCTGGTCAATGTCTTCCAAGACGCGGACCTAAAATACGGCGACTATATTTTTATTGAAGGGAAACTGCACCGCCCTTTTAATTTCCAGCCGCACAGTAAATTTTCATATCCGCGATACCTTCGTTACCGGGGCGTTCACTTTATTTTAAGCGTGGGCAAAGACAGGACCATCCGCGTCTTGGATCCCGGCCACGGTGATCCGATCGAGGATCTGGCCTTTAAGGCGCGGGATAAATTCCGTGACATGCTGGTCCGCACGCTGTCGAAAAAAGAAAGCGGCATGATGCGCGCGCTTATTTTAGGCGAACGGACCAGCCTGGATGATCAGATCAACGAACTTTTTATCCGCACCGGGACCGCCCACGTGATCGCGATCAGCGGCCTGCACATTACGATCGTCAGCGTGATGTTCTTTATGTTCTTAAAACTGCTTCCGGTGGGGCGGAAGAATCAGTATCTTTTAGCGATCGCCCTGCTCGTTTTTTATACGTTCTTGACCGGATGCCGGCCTTCGGTCGTGCGCGCTTCAATCATGGCCATTGTTTTTTTACTGAGCTTTTTATTGGAGAAAGAAACGCAGTCCTTGAATTCTTTGAGCCTGTCCGCTTTTTTGATCCTTTTGCTGAATCCTTTCTTTTTATATGACATCGGCTTTCAATTGTCGTTTGTCAGCGTGCTTTTTATCATACGCCTGTTCCCCTGGTGGAACACATGGATAGCGCAATTTGTGAAAGAGGATGCCAAGGTGCTTCATTTTTTGACGCAGTCGCTGGGTATTTCGCTGGTGGCCTGGCTGGGTGTGGTGGGGCTTATTCTCTATAATTTTGAGATCCTGACCCCGGTTTCGATCCTGGCGAATCTCGTGATCGTGCCGTTAA
>MHFY01000031.1:0-5687 GCA_001805375.1 Omnitrophica WOR_2 bacterium GWA2_47_8
CGACGACCGGTTTTTTACAGTTCTTTTTTATGAACTCCGCGGCGGCCTGTTCATCCTCGCCGCCGATCTCTCCGACGATCACAATGCCTTTGGTGTCTTTATCCTTCACAAATAATTCCAGCACATCCACAAAACGCATGCCGATGATCGAATCTCCGCCGATGCCGACACAGGTCGATTGTCCCATGTCTTTAAGCGTCAGATTATAAACAACTTCATACGTTAACGTTCCGCTCCGGGAAACGACACCGATCGAACCTGGTTTATGGATATGCCCCGGCATAATGCCGACCTTGCTCTTTCCCGGGGAGATCAATCCGGGACAATTCGGCCCGATAAGCCGTGTTTTGCTTTTCTGCAATACTTTTTCAACTTCCACCATGTCCAGGACCGGAATGCCCTCGGTGATGCAGACCACAAGCTCGATCCCGGCTTTAATATCTTCTAACATCGCATCCTTGGCGAACTTCGCGGGGACATAAATAACGGCCGTGTTGGCCTTTGTCTTTTCTCTCGCCTCTGCCACGCTGTTAAAAACAGGGATCCCGTTCACATCCTGGCCGCCCTTGCCAGGCGTGACACCGGCAACGACCTTGGTCCCGTATTCCTGCATCTTTTGGGCGTGGAACGAACCGTCCCGGCCGGTGATGCCCTGGACTAACACTTTCGTATTTTGGTCAATGAGGACGCTCATAATATATGTCACCAGAACACTCGAACACCTGACACTAGTAAAATCTTTCGACTACCTGTGTTCTAGTGCTCTAGTGCCTAGTGCTCTTATTTTACCAATTTAATTGCCTTTTCCACCGCTTCCCGCATCGATGGGTAGGTGGTGATATTATTTTTTTTCAGGATCTCTTTGGCTTCTTTTTCATTAGTACCGGTCAAACGCACGACCAGGGGTGTTAAAATCTTTATTTGTCCTATGGCCGCGATAATGCCGTTGGCTATATCGTCGCAGCGGGTGATACCGCCGAAGATATTGATCAGGATCGACTTTACATTCTTGTTCCGTAAAATAATTTTCAAAGCAGAGAGGACCTTTTCCGGGTTTGAACTCCCGCCGACATCCAAAAAATTCGCCGGATTCCCGCCTAACACCTTAATGACATCCAAGGTGGCCATGGCCAAACCCGCGCCGTTCACGATGCAGCCGATATTCCCGTCAAGCTTAACAAAACTTAAACCCGCCTTTTTTGCTTCCATTTCATCAGGGTCTTCATATTTCAAGTCCTGCATAGCGACAACGTCTTCATGCCGGAACAAAGCGTTATCATCGAAATTGACCTTAGCATCGGCCGCGCACCACTTGCCTTTCTTATCCACCACGAGCGGGTTGATCTCAACCAGTGAGCAGTCGTATTGGCAGAACAAGGCCAGCATGTTTTGAAAGATATCAAAACCTATCTTTTGCGATGCCGCGTCGGGAAAGACTTTCTTAAGGAAGGGGCCGATCGTCTTCGGGTCGAGGCTGCGGTTGCCTTTTAAATATAACTTTTGAATGGCCTTGGGGTTCTTTTGGGCGGTTTCCTCGATATCTATGCCGCCGGCCGAACTGCCGATCAAAACAATATCATTATGGGACGGATCGATGGTGATGGCGGCATAAAATTCCTTTTTAATATCAATGGCCTTGACGACGAAGATCTTTTCGACCCTGTAACCTTTAATGTTCAACTTTCTGATCTGCTCAAAATTCTTCGTCAACTCCGCCTGGTCTTTGACCACTTTGATGCCGCCGGCCTTCCCTCGGCCGCCAACCAAGACCTGGGACTTCAAAACAACCGGGTATCCGATCTTCTCAGCTATTTTCGCGGCAGCGGAGACTTCCGTTGCCACAGCACCATCCAATGCGGGGATATTGAATTTTTTAAAAAATTCTGCGGCTTGATATTCGTGGATCTTCATATAATAATTTTTTTAAGATGCGCGAAATCGGGGGCCAGAAGCCAGATACACAAATTTCTTGACCTCCTGCATCTAACCCTTAACAACTTGCTTTTATCTGACTTCTCACCTCTGCCATCTGACCTCTTATATTAAAGATATTAAATGCCCGGTCAAGAAAAAATATTTCAATTTCCATTCCCGCTCGGCAAAAAATCCTTAAGCTCCACCAATGTCCGATAACCGATATGCCCGTCATCTTTGAGATTCATCGCCCTTTGGAATTTTTTTAAGGTCGCTTCCGTATTGCGGCCCCATTTCCCGTCGGCGGAACCAGGATTAAACCCGGCATTCTTTAAAGCGGTCTGGACCGCCTTGATATTGACCTCCCCATCCACCACCAGCCTGCTCTCCGTAAAACCATTGAGCTGCTGCCACGTTGCCTTATCCACAAAACGGGTCACTTTAAGATTGTTCTCTTCCTGAAAATTTTTGATAGCCTTGCGCGTGTTCGCGCCCAGCCGGCCGTCCGCCTTGCCTACCTTATAGCCATAGAGCTTCAATAATTTCTGCACCTGCGCCACGGTGGCATTGCTTTCATACGGATTCACTTCTCCAATCAAATCTTTTTCTTCAGCCCCTTCTTTCTGCAAGATACGGTAAACAAAATCACAGCCGCTAGCAAATGGCAGCAAGAAGAGCGCTAATAAAAATATTAAAATCTTATTTTTCATGAAAATAAAATAATCTTTTTAAAATTGTAAATCTATGTATATCATATATCCGCATGCTCGTAAACAGGTCTTTCGGAGAGTCTTTTACGAAAAGAGATGTTTGTGTTATGATGGACCCTCGTTATTGAGTTTTGTACAATCCATGGTAAAAGAATTAAGAAAACAAAGCGAAATATTGACTACCTCAATGCCGTTGTTAAGCAAAAGTCAATAACGCATTGATCGCCTATGAACCCAGACTTTAAGATCACTCCAAAAAAAGTTTTTACCACGGCTCTTATCCTTCTATTAGGGATCAATCTCATTTTGGTCCCTTACCTTTACCGAAAGAAAACAACCGCCGTTTTACAAAAAGTCTTAAGCTTTTGGGAAGCTGGGGACCCGGCTTCCGCCATGGCATATTTTGAACACCCCAACCAGTCTCCACCCATCTTTAGTGTCAATTCGTATAAGATCGTCAAAAGGAAATTCGGCGGAAAAAAAGGGCGCCGCCATGCCGAATTCCATGTTATTTTAAATTTTCCGAAGGAAAACCTGCTGCCTTCCGGCGTTATCTGGATCTGCGAGATTGACCAAACACAGAGCGGCTGGCACATCACCAGCTTTACTTTATCATCCGAGCCCCAACCGTAAGTATGGACATCAATTTTAATCTTATCGATTTTATCTTACATTTAGACCATCACATTAACGCCTTGGTGGACCGCCACGGCTCCTGGACATATCTGATAATTTTTCTGATCATCTTTTGTGAAACAGGCCTGGTCTTTACACCGTTTTTGCCCGGCGATTCGCTTTTGTTCGTCTTAGGCACACTGGCTGCAGTGAATACTCTCGAATTAAGCTGGCTGATGATCATTTTAAGTTCAGCGGCTATTCTTGGTGATACGGTGAACTATTGGATCGGCTCGCTCTTAGCCCCAAAGATTTTCCGCAAAGAACATATCCGCTTTTTAAATCAAAAACACCTAGAAAAAACCCATAAATTCTACGAAAAGTACGGCCCGGTCACGATCATTATCGCCCGCTTTGTGCCGATCGTCCGCACCTTCGCGCCCTTTTTAGCGGGCGTAGGCAGTATGCACTACGGGAAATTCTTACTTTTTAATATTACCGGCGGACTATTATGGGTCAACCTGTGTATTTTAACCGGGTATTTTTTCGGGAACATCCCGATCGTCAAAGAAAATTTCAGTGTCGTTGTCTTAGGGATCATCGTTCTCTCACTCGTCCCTATCGGTGTTGAATTCCTGCGCCACCGCGCGTCCGCTAAAACTGCTTCTTAAAGATCTACCTTAAAGATCAAACGCCTAACAGTTCGATCAGCCAATTGAGAACCGGATGGGGCCAAAGGCCAAGGGTAAGGACAAGGAACGTGATGAGGCCTAAGGCCAAAATAAGCGCCTTAGGTTGGGGGGTGAAAATATTTGATGTCGGTTCATGCAAAAAGGCAAATCTGACCACTTGAACATAATAATAAAGGGCAACCACGCTATTCAAAGCCGCCACGATCACCAACCCTGTTAAATGTGCTTCTAACGCGGCTGCGAAGACAAAAAATTTGGCCAAAAACCCGGCCAGCGGCGGGATACCGGCCAGCGATAAAAAGGAAACAGCCAACGCAATGGCCATGAACGGCGAACGTTTATAAAGCCCGGCATAATCCTCGATCCTATCACTGCGGATCGAATTTGAAACGGCAATAACAACCCCAAACGCTCCTAAATTCATCAGCGCGTAAACAAAGATATAGAACAACGTCGCCTTCACCCCCAATTGTGTCCAGGCCGTGATCCCAAGCAGGATATATCCGGCCTGGGCGATGGTGGAATAAGCGAGAAGGCGTTTTATATTATCCTGTTTTAAGGCAACGATATTACCGAGTGTCATGGTCAACACCGCGATCGCGGCGCAAACACAGGCCCAGGGATTCATGGAAGCCGACGGAAATTGAAAGGCTTGGAAGAACACCCGCAACAAGAACGCGAAACCGACCGCTTTGGGCCCGACGGAAAAAAAGGCCGCGACCGGTGTCGGCGCGCCCTGATAAACATCCGGGGTCCACATATGGAACGGCACCAGGGAACATTTAAAACCAAAACCCACCAAAACCAGCAGCCCCGCCAAAATTAAAGCCGGCTGATTGACGCCGTTGATCATTAAAGACTGGCTGATCAGCGATAGGTCCAGCGTCCCGAATAACCCGTACACCAAAGAAACGCCGTACAGTGTAATCCCGGTTGACACCGCCCCAAAAAGAAAATATTTTAACCCCGCCTCGGAAGAGAACATGTCCCGCTTCGCGTATCCGGCCAAGATGTAAGACAATAAAGAGATCGCCTCTAGCGCGATATAGATCATCATCAGATTATTTGAAGCGACCGCCAGCATCATGGAGATCGTCATGGTCAAAATAAAGAAGTAATACTCCCCTTTTTCTTCGTCGTCCAGGTCCTTGTAACCGATGGAAAGCAAAACCACCAGGCCTCCGATGATCAGCACAACCGTCCGGAAAAACATCGACAGCGCATCATTGACGAGCATGTTGGAAAACAAAGGCGTTAAGGGGGTTTTAAAACTTAACGGAAGAAAATAATAGGCCGCCGCAATGCCTAAAACGGCCCACAATCCTAAAACACGTTTGTTGGTCGTCATAAGGCCGGCCACCAGCAAAACAACGGCAAACCCCAGCAACACGATCTCAGGTAAGATAACTTGTATATTGAAAGTGCCCATATTCTCCTACGCGTTATTTAAAAAGCATCGGGACCATTGTATTTACGAACGCGGCCTGAAACTGCAAAACCGAATTCGGATAAAATCCCACAACCACGATAATAACCGCCAACGGGACAAGCGACCAAACCTCCGTTATGTTCATGTCCGGATATTTCGCGCCGCTGATATTCGCCGGCCCCAGCAACACCCTCTGGATCATATAAAGGAAATAAACTGCGGTGATGATCAAACCCAAGGCCGCAACCACAGTAACCCATTGATACGCGCCAAACCCGCCAGCTAAAGATAAAAATTCTCCCACAAAACCGCTTAACCCCGGCAGCC
>MHFY01000031.1:5702-6577 GCA_001805375.1 Omnitrophica WOR_2 bacterium GWA2_47_8
AACAGAATGTTAAAAAGAAGGCGTATACGGGCATGGTCCCGGATAAGCCGCCGAAACGGTTTAACTCGCGGGTATGGGCCCGGTCATATAGAACTCCAACGAGCAAGAACATCCCTCCCGTGATAATACCGTGATTGAACATCTCCAGGATCGCGCCGTTAACACCGGCGATATTCCGGCTGGCCAACCCCAAGATCACAAAACCCATGTGGCTCACGGACGAATAAGCGATCATCTTTTTAAAATCCGTCTGCGCCATCGCCACGCACGCGCCGTAAACAATGCCGATCGCCCCCAAAACCGCCAGGCTGAACGCGAAATAATTCACCGCCTGCGGGAACATCGGCCAGGCGATCCGCACCAAACCATACGTCCCCATTTTCAACAAAACACCGGCCAAGATAACACTGATCGGTGTCGGCGCTTCCACGTGCGCGTCCGGCAGCCAGGTATGGAACGGGAACACCGGCACTTTGATCGCGAAGGCCAAATAAAACGCCAAGAATAATAAGATCTGCAACCGCAGATCGAATTGCCCGGAAACTTGGGCTATCTCCAGCATGTTAAAACTGTGCGGCTGACTTGTAAAATACATGACCAAGATCGCCACCAGCATCAAAACCGACCCCAGTAGGGTATATAAAAAGAACTTGATAGCCGCGTATTCCCGCCGAGGCCCGCCCCAGATCCCGATCAGAAAATACATGGGGATCAGGACCACTTCCCAAAAGATGTAGAACAAAAAGAAATCCAGCGCCAAAAACGTTCCGGTCATCCCGGTCATCAAAAGAAGATACAAAACATAATATTCTTTTTGCCGCTGCTGAATGCCGCCGGAGGCCAAGGCCGCGATAAAGCCTAGCAGCGCGGTCAGA
>MHFY01000031.1:6595-8629 GCA_001805375.1 Omnitrophica WOR_2 bacterium GWA2_47_8
AAACCATCCACGCCCACAAAGTACCAGATATTGAACGGCGCGATCCAGATGCTTTTTTCAACAAACTGGATTTGCGCACCCTGGCTGATATCAAACTGTGTGACAAGATAAATAGAAAGCGCCAAGACAGCGCCTGTGGCCAAAAGCGCGATCTTCCGCGCCAAGCGTACGTGCTCTTGCGGCACAAACAGAATAAATAACGCGCCGACCAGCGGCAAAAAGATGATTAAACTTAAAATTGAAGCCATAATTTTTTTAAGACAGCGATGATCAAAAGGATGATACCCAAAACCTGGACCAAAATATAGTTCTGCACAAAACCGGTCTGAAGTAATTTTAATTTCCCGGCTATCCATTGGACAGAGAAGGCGACCCCGTTCACGACCCCGTCGACGATCTTCCAATCAAAACCAAAGAAAAAGCCGCAGATCTTGATCGTCGGCTTTACAAAAACCGCGTCATAAATCTCATCGATGTAATATTTGTTCAACAGCAACTGATGGATAGGTTTAAAGGCTCTGATGATCCCTTGCGGTAATTTGAAACCGCCCAAATATATAAGATAGGCCAACCCGATCCCCAATAAACTGATCGCGGTTGAAACACCCATCATAAAATAATCCGGCTGCATGGCTGTTTCGAGGGCTTCCCCTAAAATAAATTTCTGAAAGGCATATCCGGCTAAAGGCGAACCGAGAAATCCGACAAAGATCGCAAAAACCGATAAGATCACCAAGGGAACGGTCATGGTTTTCGGCGATTCGTGGGCATGCAGATCCGAACGCGGTTTACCGAACAAGACCACAAAGATAAGCCGCGACATATAAAAGGCCGTTAATAAGCTCGTCACCGCGGCGGCGGCAAATAAAATAATATTGTGATGATAGGCGTGCGATAAGATTTCATCTTTGGACCAAAACCCGGCTAACGGCGGAACACCGGCCAGCGCCAAGGTCCCAATCACGAACGTCATCGCGGTTGTTTTCATTTTCGAGAACAAGCCGCCCATTTTCCAGATATCCTGGGTATGCACCGCGTGGATAACACTGCCAGCGCACAAAAATAAAAGCGCCTTAAAAAACGCGTGGGTCATCAAATGGAACGTCCCGGCGGCTAAACTTCCCACCCCTAAACCAAGCATCATCAAACCCAGTTGACTGACCGTTGAATAAGCCAAGACCCGCTTAATATCATTATTGACCGTGGCAATGGATGCCGCCATGACCGCCGAGATGGCCCCGATCACCGCCACGACCTCAAGGCTCAACGGAACAGCCGCAAATAGGGCAAAGCACCGTGCCACCAAATAAACGCCCGCCGCGACCATGGTCGCGGCATGGATCAAGGCGGAAACAGCCGTAGGGCCTTCCATGGCATCCGGAAGCCAAACATGCAACGGGAACTGAGCTGATTTGCCGACCGCGCCCAAAAAGATCAAAAGCGCCGCTGCTGTTAATACCCCTTCACTGCCCGTGATCGTAAAAGAAGAAAGGTCCGCGAAATTAAGTGTTTTGGTGGTGAAAAATAAAAGAAGTATCCCGAGCAAAAACCCGGTATCGCCAACCCGTGTGGTGACAAAGGCCTTTAACCCGGCCTGAGAAGCGGCCGGTTTTTCAAACCAGAAAGCGATCAAGAGATACGAGCACAACCCCACGCCTTCCCAAAAGATGTACATCACAAGGAAATTATCCGCCAGAACCAACCCTAACATCGACGCGGTAAAAAGCGAGATATAGGCAAAATACCGGCTGTAACGCGGATCCCCGTGCATGTATCCGACAGAATAGATCTTAATGAGCGTGGCCACGATCGTGACCACCAAAAGCATCATCACACTTAACCCGTCGATCGTGACACCAAGGTCGATCGGCACATCAAGAATAGAAAGCCACTGGCCTAATTTATAAGACCCGGCGCCGGCTGAATAACTTTGCAGCACGATCAAAGAAAAAAAACAGGAAAGCGCTGAAGCAGCGATAGAGACCCAGGCGGTCTTTTCTTTCAGTTTCTGCCAAAAGAAAATATTGATCACAA
>MHFY01000032.1:0-2477 GCA_001805375.1 Omnitrophica WOR_2 bacterium GWA2_47_8
CATAGGTGTAATCCACATTCATCGCCGCGGTGTCGCGCTTGTTACGCAGGCGATTTAACACATCATAATCAAAATCCAGACGCTGGCCCTTGGCATCGATCTGCCATTTAAGGTTCCCGTTCAGGTCATAGCCGTAACTCCACACCCCCATGTCCGGATCATCCATGGTTTGTTTGCGGCCGAGTTTGTCGTAGGTGACCGTGGTTGTGTTGCCGTGGGCATCGACAACGGTTAACAAATTTCCCTCGGAATCATAGGAATACAAAGTTGCGGCGTATAAAGTATAGATCCCATTAACCGGACCGCTTGTTAAAATATAGTGCGGGCTTCTCCCGTCCGCGCCCAGATATTCTTCCTTCTTTATTAAACGGCCATAGGAGTCAGAATAACTTTTCTGCATGTGTCCGTTCTCATCGAACGTCGTTGTGGTCCAATCCTCATAAACAACATTGGAGCGCGCTCGATCCGTATTGAATGTTTCCGCCGGCCGGCCTAGAGCATCGTACTGGATCTCACTGAAGGGTGTGTTCTGCGGCACGGACTCAATGGTGCTGACAGGATTCGTTGAAAAAAATGACAAATACTGCTTCGCCGGCAAGCCCCGGGAATTATACTCTGTCAGCCCGCTGACGATATATTGCCCGGCTGTTTCAGACGGACTTTTGGATTGGATCAAACGCCCCAACCCGTCGTAAAAAGAGGTTGAATCCAGCGTCGCCGGCTGGCCGGCCTCAACACGGCTTTGGGACGTGATTTTCATATATTGTGGTTGAAAATCATAACTCACCGTCGAAGTCGGATACTGCTCTGAATCCAGCGGCCCGATAACAGCGATCGGCCTGCCGAACACATCATACTTTTTTAAAGCAAATTGATCGTTGGGATCCGTTGACCTTTTTAATTGGCCCCACAAACCATTGGTTAATGGTTCTGTTCCCACGCCATAGTACGTATTAATAACCCGATGGGGATTAGGATTTATCGCGTTGCGCGTTTCAACCGGAAAAATTTGATACGCCGTATCGTAATTGATCGTTGTGACATTTAAAAGCGGGTCTTGGGTGGTCTTTAAATTACCGTAAATATCATAGGTGTATTCCGTGACCGGATCGGTCTGCCCAACGCCCGCCCAGTCCTCTTTTTTGCTCAATAACCCCTTAACCGGCGGGGCGGTCAAGCTCGTGGCCCCGTCATAATAAAAATACGTTTCTCTTACACTCGCGCCCGCGTTATCTTTCACCGTTACCGTATGCGGCAGGCCGAGGAGCCAATACGCGCCGCTGACATTGGTCACGTATTGTGTTTCAACACTGCGCTTATCTGATCCGATATCCGCGCCCGTATCCCAATCAACCTCTCCCCATTGAATGGTTTGAGTAAGGTCACCGTATGTTCCACTATAAATGAATTCCTGCCGGGTGCGTTTACCGGCCGTACTCGTCTTATAAACAAAATTATCCACCTTCCGAAGAAAAACGAACGTGCTATTGACCAGCGCCTGTGTCCCCCAGTCATTTTCTGTTTTGCCAAGCGGGTTATTTACGGCATCAAAGCTTTCCTGTCTTTGAATTCTTCCTTTTTTAATATTATCCTGATGGAACCGCGTGACCGCGTAATTGCCGTCCGGGTCAATAATCTTGACATACCCAAACCCGCGGAATTCCCGCTCCGGCGCCCAATATCCTTCTCTATATTCATAACTTGTCGTGTAATTTTGATTTGAGATCGGCTCAAATTGAGTCACGGCCATAACCGTCGGAATAGGGAACGGCAATAGGGTATTTTGATACTGCGTGGAAGGTTTATACTCGATCCGGGTTCTTCCGCCTATGCCGTTATCGGTTTCACTCAAAAGGTCAAAGGTTTTATTATCGTTAAACCACGTTCCCCGCTCCCCTGCCCCGTCAGCCCATATCAGATCCGCCAGCCCGTCGCCATTCACATCCGCCAATTGCACAGCGTTATCACCTTCATCCTCTGCGCTGTCGGTAAACCCGGCGTTTTGCGGCACCTGCCATGGGCTAGTGGCGGGGATCTGCTCAAAACTCCCTATCCCGTCATTGAGCCATACCCCCCGCTGCTGGCCCGTGGTTGTTTGCGCGCCGTCCGCCCACACAATGTCAACCAGCCCGTCTCCGTTAACATCGCCTAACCGAACGCCATTGTCACCTTCGCCGTTATTGCGGCTGTCGCATTCGGTAAAACAGGGCTGATTTAGTCCCGACGGGACTCGCCATCGTAAATCGCTGACAAAGCTCTGCCCGTCATTCAGCCATGTTCCTCTCTCCGCTGAGCCATCCGCCCACATAAGATCAACCAGCCCATCGCCGTTGACATCCGCCAACTGCACCCCATTGTCGCCGCCAGATTCCCCATCATCGGTAAAACCGGCATTTTGCTGTATCTGCCATCGTGGGTCTGGCACGAAATTCGCCCCATCGTTGAGCCACGTCCCCCGCTGTCTAACCGTGGATGAC
>MHFY01000032.1:2485-11930 GCA_001805375.1 Omnitrophica WOR_2 bacterium GWA2_47_8
GTATTAGCCATCCGGGATCGCTGACAAAATTCCCCTGCCCGTCATTAAGATATGTCCCTCGCTCCGCGGAACCATCCGCCCACATAAGATCCACCAACCCGTCTCCGTCAACATCCGCCAGCCGCACACCGTTATCACTCGCCCCGTCGTCTTCCGTAAAACTTGGGCCCCCGTTACTTCCGCCTCCCGGAACTTCCCATAGGTGGTTCTGCGTTCTCACAAAAGTCTGCCCGTTGTTTAACCACGTTCCCCTCTCCCCGGCACCGTCCGCCCAAATAAGATCAAGCAGCCCGTCTCCGTTGACATCCGCCAACCGAACCCCGTTATCATCTTCCCCGCCATCTTCCGTAAAACTTGGGCCGCCATTCTGTCCTCCGCCGGGGACAATTAAATTCCCCTGCGATAAAAATCCCCGGTTCTCATTATCGTGGTAAATAAAATTCATCGCCGGCAAACTGCTTTGCCCGTCCGCTCCAACAATCGTCACCGTCTGCAGGATATCGCGCTTCGTCGCCTGCCCGATCCGGTACTGAAATCTGTACTTACGCTGAAGCCCATTGACTCCAAATGAAGGAATTTTGACCAGAATTTCGCTGATCCGCTTATTGGTGGAAATAGCAAAGCCCGACATGTAGGAAAGAAAAGGCCGATTCCGCGGCTCTAAAACAAATTCCACCTCCGCGTGCGATGAAATGCTCGTGTCCGGATGGTCCGTGTAGCGGATAAATTGAGGATATAACTTATTATTATCCGGTGTGTAATCGATCGTCATAAAATTCCCATGAACGTCTTCCACCCGGTCAAGGCACCATCGAAAAACCCGGCTGGTCTGGTTAGGATCAAATTCTTTTGAAGCATTTGTCTGCCCAAAATAATATTTGGTTCCCTTACGGTCAGTCATAACCCAGTGATCCGTCGACGCTGAATGATCTATCCTGGAGAAGGCCCCGGATTCTATCTCGGGCCGGTAATATCCCGCGTAGTTATCGTACCTTATTTCCTGGCCGCTTCCCTGCTGTACAAGCTCAAACTTTTCAGTGCTGCTATAGCTATAGGTGGGAACGCCCTTTTTCAAAGAGCGCTGAATGGAGCCTAATTCCAAAGTCCATCCCATTCCCAAAATGCCGTTCCTTATATTTGAATTATAGGTCAATGCCAAATTCGGCTGGATACCTGCCCGGCCCGGCGGCACTTCAATTTGGATCCCGGTGCTTAAACTTCCGGTCTGCGGATCAACATCCACCGGAACGGATGGGACATTCATACTCCGCCGGCTGGCGGTCGTATCAATTCCTCCTCCGCCGCCGCTTCCGCCGGAACCGGCGGATGAATTCGATGTTTGCGGAATATCTTCCGGCACCTCTTCCGCGACCGGCGCCTCTTTTGTCTCAGGCTTAAGCTGAGGTTCCTCAGCGAAAGAAATAGATGGAAACGTGGAAAGAAAAATACTGATGAAAATAATGAATCGTTTGGCCTGCATGTGATCTCCTGACCGGGGAAGGTTCGGATTAAAGTTAAAGGTTATTTAAATAACCAATAGACCAAGAAACAATAACCAAATAAATTAAAATACTTAAATAAATAAACATTCACGAATCATTATCAGATAAATTCTTAACCTTTAATTTATTAATGATCGAAGATAAAATCTTAATCAATTCATTGACCTCTTGTAACAGGGGAATAATTTGCTGCTCTTTATTAATATTTGCTACTGAAATCAGTTCGAGCCAATGTAAATTTTCCTTAGCCTCTCTTCTTGAAACCTTTAGTTTTTGCAAAAAATCCTTCCTGCCGATAGCATCATTCGCTTCCCGGTAATTAGCACCAATAGATCCCGCAGAACCCACCGCTTGATCGATAAGCCGATTGTTAATAGGGCCTCGCGGCAGCTCTAAGCACAACTTAACCACTGTCTTTGCGAATTGTGTTGTGCGATCTTCCAGATCAAATCGTTTGGTACTTTTGTTCATTATCAAATTATTTGGTCATTGGTGATTGGTTATTGTCTCTTAAAAACATTTTTCACTAAATTTTAAAGGGCGATCCGCCCTCTGCGCATCCTTGGGGGGAGAAGGGCTTTGCCTTCAGATCGCCCTTTAATTTCGTCGCTCGTCCCTCGTCGTTCGTCCTTCGTTCATGGAATTTTTATTATCCCTTACCGCTTATCACTTATCCCTGAAATGATCAGGGGCGCCGGTCTTCCCCGTTTTTTCCCCTCTTTGTTCACTGTTCTCAGTGAAAACGCCCCTGATCTTCAATCTTTAAAGATGTCAGAAGACGGAAACTGGAAGTCAGAAGGATCTTCTGGCTTCTTACTTCTGACGTCTGACTTCAAGATGTTTACTAACAACCACAGTAAGATTCAAAAGTAATTAACTTTTGTTGTCTTTCTTAACTTTTTCCGCGGTGGAAAGGTTCTCCTTCATGCATTTCTTGCAAGGGGTCAAACCTTTTTCAACCGCAGCCTGTTCATCGATCTTACTGATTTGCTTGTTCTGGATCAGACGGCATATTTCTTGATGGTACTTTTTACCGTTTTTCGTTATGAAAACGTCTTGGGCATAGACAAGTGTTGTGGCCATCAAAAGGCATACCGCCAATACTGCAACGGTTAATTTTCTAATCATAGTGTTCTCCTCCTTTTCATCTTATCTGTGGCTGTTAGTAAAATTAAAATGTCTTCCAATTCCGCACCAAAGCGTAAAGCATTGCCCCTACCTGATCGTACTTGTCGGTTAAACTCTTATGTTCTTCCGGAACGATATATTTACAATCTTTAGCAAAATCCAGCCAAACCTTCGTCTCTTCACAAGAACCATACGCGTCATACAAATATTTAAAGAATACATTTTCGTATTTCCGCTTAGCCCATCCTTCACCGATATTGGCCGGAATGGAACGCGAGGCCCTGCGAATTTGATCAATCAAGGAATACGTTTCATCTTTGGGGAACTTTTTGACCAAATTAAATATCTCCATAGCTGAAGTATAAGAAAGCTGGTACACATTCAGATCTTTATAAGTCTTAATGATCTTTGTTTCTTCCGGCTTTGCTATTGCCGCTGGGTTTTTCCAAACTGGTCGTTTTATTTCCTGCATTTTTTGCTCCTCTACTTTTTTATGGTTTCTTGCCTCTGGCCTCTGACTTCCTGACTCCGGCCTCTGGCTTCTTGCTTCTGACTTCTTTTCCTAATTTCGATCAATTCACTAAATTCTCCCCCCGTAAACCCGTCCAGCAAGGCGGTCAATTCTTCAATACGCATCTGGCGGTCCACGATCAAGTCCGGGGCCAAATGGTCCGCCACCGCGAGCAATTCCATCTGTATCCGGCGGCGTTCAAAATAAAGCCGCGTGATCTGGTCCAAAATATCTTCGCGAAGCTCGACCATCAGTTTTGAACGGGAATCAATGGACGTCTGGTCCGAATTCCAGATCCAGTCCCCGAAATCCCAGCTGACACTCACATCCCACTCTAATAAATCTCTTCCCTTAGTAAAAACATCCGGGTTGGGGCCGGTATCCCAATGATAGTAATCCGTGGCGGAACGGTCCAGCCCTACCGATACCGTCGGCAAGATCGCTTTGTACCTGGCGGCCCTTTTCCAGCCGTCGATCTTTTTATGGCTGACATCGGCATAGCGGATGGCGAGATCATGCACTTCCTTGATATCCGGCTCCTGGCCAAAACTTTTCTTTAACGAATTGTAATCGACATCGGCCCACAACACTGCCGGGTCCAGCGAGAGCGTTTTCTCACTAGTCATAAAAAAAATGCCTTTATCCGTCGCGCAATAAATATTTCCGTCTTGCGTATAAGCCAGGTCACTGATCTTGTTGGATTCCAATCCCTTATAAAGCGCGCTCCATGTCCCATCACAGAATTTAAAAACGCCATTGTATGTTCCGGCAAAAAGGGAAAGGCATTTATCCGCCAAGGCAAGCGGGCATCCTCCCTGCGGCTGTATTTCCTGCTGGCGGACCGTTATTGATGTGACCTCATCCACCGGCAATCCATCCGTATTGACCTTCTGCCAGCCTTTTCCCTGGTCTGTGCTGTAAAAAATCCCCTGAACAGTAGCCAGGAAAAGCAGCGGTTCGTTTTCATTCAGGATCTCAAGATCTTTGATCTGTATCGCGTACGTGCCGTTGCCGTTTTCCTGAGGGGGTTCTTCTAATTCCAGTTTCTCAGCGCTGACCTGCCTTACGGAAAAGATTTTGCTAAGTTCCTGGTTTTCTTTATTCAACCGGTAAACATCCTCTCCCGTGGCGGGGTAGAGAAAGGTCTTATCTTCGACTAAAAAATGGACCGCGCTATCACTCAAAGGCCCTTTTGCCTTTTCCCATTGGTTATTTGAAAGATCACCGATAAACAATCCTTCGGCCGTGCCCAAATAAACCTTGTCCTTGTCCACGGTAACGGAAAGGCACTGTTTTGCTTCTTTGTCCGCGGAAAAAAAGACCCTCTCCCATTGTCCCCGGCCCTCTTTCTCTATATATAGGCCGTTATCGGTGGCGATATACAGCGCACCGGGGTTGGCGGGGTCAATATAAAGGCTGTTGACCTTTTTCCCGGAGGTCATTAGATCCAGGCTTACCCGCAGATCCACGACATTGTTATTTAAACGGTAAAAATTCTTTGGGCTGGCAAAATAAACTTGCGAAGGGTTGGATCTTGAAGTTTGAACAACGTTGATCTCATTATCCCAAATGCCGGAATTGACCTTCTGCCAGGCGTCCTGGTTTTGAATGAAGCCGCAGTTGAGAATTATTAAAGCAAAAAGATATAGCGTTAAACACGCGGATCCTGTCCTCAGGTATCCCCATCGTTCTCGGAAAACTGCGAGCGATGGGGATGCCCCTCCTTCGGACACCCGCTGAGTTCGCGAATTATTAGCACTTATTTGAAAATAGATCGTAGACGATTTCGGTTGGTCTTGAGCCGGACGTTGTGAGGACGAGCGGGCAAGGTTTCCGCCAAGGGCGGAAGAGCGAGTCCGAGCAGCGAGCGAAGTCCAGGCTCGCTGGGACTGGACAAGCGTTCCGGCGAAAGGCCAACCGGAAGCGTCGTTTAATTTTTTATTAACTCTTTTCATAGCTTTCCGCGTCCTTATACATTTTTTTAATGCACATAAAAGCTAAAGCTTTATTGACCGCTGACTTTAAATGAGGATTATTTTTATCGAGCAAAGTGAGATATTGGCTCTGGTATTCCAGCATGGCTTCCAGGCCGAGCTCGATCTTCATCTGCTTAAGGATGGTTAAGACCGTGTAGACCGCGATCGTATTTGAGGGGGATAAAAACTTGCCTGAGGGGTGAGGGGATTCATTTGACGGATTATCAAAACTTTCATTAGCTTTCATTCATCGTATTCCTCCAAACATAGCGAAAGCATAGCACATGTTTGATTATTTGTCAAGTTAGTTGATTACAAACAAATATAAGCCGAGACGTAACTCGTTGTGGTCCCACGGGTTTAAGCGGGAAAATTTTTTAAAAAATTTCTACCACAACAAAGAGTTTGACATTTCATCAACACATGCTAAACTTAAAATGAAAATTCAGGCAAGACATTCGCAGCATTATTTATCGCTCAAACAACGAGCCTGAAACATTTCTCGGGAACGCTTGAAACGACCCAGCGCGTCGTTTCGGCGCTCGGGACCCGGCCTTTTCTCGTCCCGCTGACGCGGGACACCGAGCCCGAAAAGGCCTAGGGTCACGTCCCTGCGAAATATTTCAGACTCGTTTATCAAAATATTATAAGTTGAAGGGTGTGACTTAAAGCCGGACGTTAGAAGCCCGAAGCGGGCATGGAGTCCCGAAGGGACGAGCGTAGGGCTTCGCCCGAGTGAAGCTTGGCCACGCCGGGGCCAAGCGAACGTTCCGGCGTAAGGCACACACTTCAACGCGTTGGGTAATCATTTTTCAAAGGGGGGAAATATGTTGATAGGGACACGCATCAAACAATTACGTAAAGAGCGGGACATGAGCCTAACCGGCCTTTCCGAAAAAAGCGGTGTGCAGATGGCCACCTTAAGCCGTATCGAACATTTAAAAATGGTCGGCTCTTTGGAATCACACCTTAATATCGCCAAGGCCTTGGGCATTGAGCTTTCAGAACTTTACCGGGATGTCGAAAAGGAACAGGAAAAGGTTGAATTAAAGAAGCAAAGCGCGGTCGGCGAGGTCTTCATGCACAATGAGGGCTCTTCTTTTGAATTGCTGACCAACAACGTCCTGGTCAAAAAGATGATGCCCACCCTGCTTAAGATCGATCCCAAAGGGCAAACGAATATTGAACAGAACAGAGAAAAAAGCGAAAAATTCGTTTATGTTTTGGAAGGGGACGTGGAAATCCGCGTAGGCGGTAAATCTTTTCAGCTTTCCAGGAACAGTTCTCTTTATTTCGACGCCTCCCTCCCTCATCAGCTGGTTAATATAGGGAAACTAACAGCAAAGGCTTTATGCGTTCTAACTCCCGTTGAATTATAAAATAAGGGAATCAGGTTATCAGGGGACCAGGATGAAGAATATCGGGATATCAGGAAATCAGGGAAAAAAAATAGCCGGATTTGAAAATTTAAGGATTTGGCAAAAGGCTAATGAATTAATGACTGAAATACACAATATTGCTAAAAGATTACCCATGACCGAGAAATATCGGATCAGAGATCAAATTGAACGCTCCTCAGCTTCTGTCAGTGCCAATATTGCAGAAGGATATTCAAGCTACTATTACAATGACAAAATTAAAGGTATGTATACAGCGCGTAAAGAGGCCGGAGAAACTCAGAGTCATCTACGAGCCTTGGAAAGCCGGAAATATTTATCAGAAGCACAAACAAAAAAGCTTATTGAAGAATATGAAGGATTAGTCAGGGGAATCAATGCGTATATTAACTACGTTCGAGATAAACGCGAGGCTTCAAAGTCTGCCTCCTGATATCCCGATCTCCCGTTAATCTAGTCCCAGGTAGCCAGATTCCCTGATATCCTGTAATAGCTATACTATATACCATATACTATTTACCTTATTAAGAATGGAGGTTGCAATGTCTAATAAGCCCAAAATGAATGCCCAACCGATCCAACCGATGAAATCACCGCACACCCCCAAGATCCTCATCGTCGATGACGAGGAAGGCGTGCGTGAGTCTTTGAAGCTCATCCTCTCCGATTATTTCGATCTGGTGGTGGTCGAGAACGGCCTGGCCGCCCTGGACACCTTAAAGCAGGTCAAGGATATCGGCCTGGTCCTGATGGACATCAAGATGCCCAAAGCGAGCGGCCTGGACACCCTGCCGAAGATCAAGGCACAATTCCCGCACCTTAAGGTCATCATCGTCAGCGGTTACCGCTCCGTCGAAGCCGCCCAGGAGGCTGTGCGCCTGGGGGCGAACGGGTATATCGTGAAACCGTTCAAGAGTGACGAGATATTGGCGACGGTAAGGAAGTATGTGAAATGAAAAAATAGGATAGATAAAATTCGACAAATCACAATACACAAATTACAAGCAATGACTAAATCCAAATGCCCAAATTCAAACGGCAAAGGCGAAAAATTAGATGACAAATCCAGATAAACCTTTCAATTTAGAACTTCGAACCCTTCAATTCTCAAAGAACACAATCAACCTTTGCAAAAAGCTGATACGGGATAGAATAAATTTCAAATTGATCGAGCAGCTGATCAGCGCGGCTACATCTGTTGGGGCCAATTATAGGGAAGCTAATGAGGCCTTAAGCAAAAAGGATTTTCTCTACCGCATGAAAATAACACGTAAGGAATGTAAAGAATCAAGCTACTGGTTTGAATTAATTGAAGAAGCAAATCCCGCGAATAAGCAGGAAATTAATCCCCTCCTCACGGAGTCGCAGGAATTGAGAAATATATTTACCGCAATCATTGAAAAGACCAAATAGTCTTTTATTCTTTGTATATTTGCTATTGTTTGTGATTTGTTGGATTGTTTATTGTGGTTTCGGCTGGATATAAAAGCGGGCATCGTTGCCATGGCCGTAACCGATTGTAAAGAATGATATTCTGAGATTCGCCGTTAATGTAAGTACATAAGGAATATTAAAGCAGGTAAATCAATGAATGAAAGAAAATACAAAACAACTTGGCTTAGAGAAATAGCTAAGGCAAAAGATGATATTAAAGCTGGTCGCCTATTCCCATATAATAAGATCTTACAAATTTTGTATAAAAAGTCGGGAAAAGGTAAGGTAAATCTTAAATAACATGTAGAAAATGGGAAAAGCTGTCATTATTCTAAAAGTCGGGCATAGAAGGGATATTTACAAATGAGAACATCAGATTATCAGCAGACTGGGTCAGATGCCAGTCTGCTGGTATTCTGAAATTCGCAGGTTTTAGGAATGATTCAGCAAAATATTAAGATTGTGAGGAATATGTACGACTAAAATAAATGCAGGACCTCTTCGCTAAATTCCACCTCTTTGAGATCTCCGCCCTGGCAACGGCCATTACCTGCTTTGGCCTGGCTGCTCTCATATTAAAATATAGAGATTCAATGCTTCACTTCACCTGGGCACTTCACACTGTTGCCGTGGGAGGATGGGCTTTCTTTGTTTTTATTGCCACATTGTCTTTCAAGCCAGAACTCGCACATCAATACTGGATAATTTCTCATCTTTTTGGAGCATGGATAGCTATTTTAACCTTCCATCCGACATGTTTACTTTGCAATTTCTCTTATCCCAGACTTCTAAAAATTGGATATATATACACACTAATCGAAAGTCTGATTCACATTCTCTATCCCAAAATTTTTTATGGTGAAACAAAGTTATTATTTAACTCTATAAACTATCTACAGGCAAAGCCTGAATTTCTTATGGGGCTTTCTTTTTGGTTCTTTTTAGCAATCATCAGCGTTTATCTGCTTTTAAAGTACGCTTCCTTAAATAAAACTCCTAAGGGGGGCCAAGTCAAACTGTTCGGCATCTTGATGCTCCTCGGCTACATTGGCGGATGTTCTACATTTTTACCCATGATAGGGATCAATTTTTATCCCGTCACATTATTCCTTATTCCCTTCTATGTCATTGTGCAAACTTATGTCATTTTTAAATATAACTTTTTAGGACTCAGGGTGGCCTTAGAAAAAAGCATTATTTACTCAGCTCTCATAACAAGCATTTCTATCTTGTATTTAATCGCGGTCGTCATTTTAGAAAGGTTTATTCGAAATTTTATTGGTTATAACTCGCTATCAATTACTGTGGGGTTGGCATTTGCTTTAGGGATTTTGGTTATCCCTCTTCGAAACAAAATTCAATACTATGCCGACAAATGGCTTTTTAAGGGGACTCCGGTTGAAATTGCCCAGGAGAATGAATCCTTGCGACGGGAAGTGGCTGAAACCGAAAAATTTAAGGCTGTTGCCGCTCTTGCCAGCGGAATAGCCCATGAAA
>MHFY01000033.1 GCA_001805375.1 Omnitrophica WOR_2 bacterium GWA2_47_8
CCGTGGTTTGGGTAGCGGTTGATAAAAAGCCTTTCGGTATACTGGCCATCGCTGACCCGATCAAGGAATCCACGCCAAAGGCGATCAAAACCCTGCATGCGATGGGCTTAAAGATCGCGATGCTGACCGGCGATAATAAAGCGACCGCGCAGGCGATCGCGAAGGATCTAGGGATCGATGAGGTATTCGCGGAGTTAAAACCACAGGATAAACAGGAGATCGTTAAAAAATTGAAGCGCGAAGGAGCGAGCGTCTTGATGGCCGGGGATGGCATCAATGACGCGCCGGCCCTGGCGCAAGCGGATGTCGGTGTCGCTATGGGGACAGGGACGGATGTGGCTATCGAAAGTGCCGGCATAACCCTTGTTAAAGGTGATCTGATGGGGATTGTTAAGGCTCTTAAGTTGAGCCGTTCGGTTATGAAGAATATCCGGCAAAATCTTTTTTTTGCTTTTATTTATAATGCGTTAGGCGTGCCGATTGCTGCCGGAGCCCTTTATCCGTTTTGGGGGATCCTTTTAAGCCCCATCATTGCCGGAGCCGCCATGAGTTTTAGCTCTGTTTCCGTGATCAGCAATTCTTTAAGATTACGCAGGACCAAGTTGTAAAAATGTTTTACAATAACTATTCGCGATGTTATCATATGTGCTTACTTTTAACAAATCAATCAAAATACAACAAGGAGAAGGAAACGTGAAAAAAACAATCGCAATCTTGATCATCTTGGGGCTGATCCCAGCTTCCGTAGCTTTTGCAGGTTATGGCAAGAAAAAAGCCGAAGCCCCAGCCACACCACCGGCCGAAGCTGTTGCACCGGCTGCTGAAGCACCGGCTGCAGTGCCTGCTGTTGAAGCACCGACCGTTGTTGATGCCGCAACTCCGGTAGAAGTAGGCAACAAAATTTGCCCTATCAGTGGGAAACAGGTTGGAGAAATGGGAGAGATTGTCAAAGTGGAGCATAACGGTAAGGTTTATAATTTATGCTGCCCAGGCTGTTTAAAGGATTTTCAGGCCGATCCTGAATCATATATTAAAAAGTTAGAGGAATTACAAGCCGCAGATGCCGTTGATGCAGCCGCTCTTCCAGATCAAGCTATCCCCGCAGGTCAATAAAAACCGTTAATCCGATCCGCACCCCTATGATAGGGGTGCGGATTTTTTTTCTTTAAGCGCCTCATTTTATAAACTTTCCTGTTTTTATTTGGACAAAGAATCCGCTGTTGATATAATTTTCATAATGAACCCCTGGAAAAATATAGCCTCTTTGTCCAAGGACGAAATACGTTCCCTGCAGAACCGTAAGCTTCACCAATTTATCAACCAATACCTTTATCCTTTCAGCCCGTATTATAAAAGGCTTTTTGATTCCAATAAGATCGATCCTGCCCAAATACGCACGATCGAAGATTTGAAGAATATTCCATCGATCTCAAAGCAGAATTTTATCGATGCGAGCGGACAGACCAGCAACCCGCTGGACTACATTTTACAGCCCGATGAAAAGAAGATCCGCCAGAGCTGGCCTGCTTCGAAACTGATCCCGCTGGCGTTGAACAAGATCATCAAGGGCCCGGAATTCGTCAAAGACGCCTTAGAGAGGGAATTCCGCCCTAATTTTATTACTTTTACCGGCGGGACAACCAATAGGCCGATCTCATTTGTATATACAGAGCATGATATTAAAAATTTGTATGTTTCTGGTTCGAGGATGCTCGATATATTCAAGATCGAACGAACGGAAAAGATCGTTAATATGTTCCCGTATGCTCCGCATTTGGCGTTCTGGCAGGTGGTCTTCGGCGGGCTGGCGTCGGCCTATTTTATTTTAAGCACGGGCGGCGGCAAGGTGATGGGAACAGAGGGGAATATCAAGGTCCTCCTTCAGGTGAGACCGTCGGTTATTTTAGGGGTCCCCAGTTATGTTTATCACGTGATAAGGACGGCCAGGGAAAAAGGGCTTCGGCTTGATTCGATCAAAAAAGTTATTTTAGGGGCGGATAAAGTGACCGAGGCCTTTAAAGCGAGATTAAGAAGCGAGCTTGCGGCGATGGGTTCGAAGGACGTTTTTGTTTTCGGCACGTATGGTTTTACCGAAGCGCGCTGCGCCTGGGCGGAATGCCCCACCGCGCCGGGGGTTTCGAGCGGGTATCATCTTTACCCGGATAAAGAGATCTTTGAGATCGTGGACCCTAAGACCGGAGAGGTCAAAAAAGAGGGGGAGGATGGGGAGATCGTTTATACCTCGTTGGATTCCCGCGGGAGCAGTGTTGTCCGCTACCGTACCGGCGATTTTGTCAAAGGCGGGGTCACCTATGAGCCGTGCCCTTATTGCGGTTTGAGGGTCGGCCGGCTTTCGAGCGACATCACACGTATATCCAATGTCAAAGATTTTAACCTTTCGAAAGTCAAAGGCCAGCTGGTCAATTTAAATCATTTTGACCAGACATTAACGGCGTTCGATCAGATCAAGGAATGGCAGATCGAATTACGAAAAAAGAATAATGATCCTTTTGACGTGGATGAGGTGGTCTTTTATATCTGCGTGAAGGAAAAAACAGATAAAATTCAATTGGAGAAGGATATAAAGAAGAGTATATTAGTAGCAACGGAAGTTACGCCGAATGAAGTTATTTTTGTTTCTTTTGACGAGATCGTAAACCGCCTGGAATTGGAGACAGCCTCGAAAGAGAAAAGGATTTTGGACAAAAGACCAAAATCGTGAAGCGTCCCTCGTGAAGCGTGAAACGTTCGCTTCACGTGCGACGAACGACGAGAGACGAGTAAATATGGAAAGAATCGCCATCATCAACGGGATCCGTACGCCCTTCTGCAAAATGGGGACGGATTTTAATGATCTAAGCGCTCAGGAATTAGCCCGCATCGCGACCCGGGAACTTTTAGAACGAAGCTCTTTTGATGTGAAATTGATCGATGAGGTTATCTTCGGCAATGTCTCCCAGCCGATGGATGCCGCCAATATTGCCCGTGTCATTGCGCTTTTATGCGGCATCCCCAAGACGGTTCCTGCTTTTACGGTGCACCGTAACTGCGCCTCCGGGATCGAAGCGGTCGTTTCAGCCGCTTTGAGGATCCAGGCGGGCGAGGCAAGTTGTGTCCTGGCCGGCGGTACTGAGTCTATGAGCAACATCCCGTTTTTCTTTACCAAAAAATTACAGGAGATCATTGCCCAGGCTTCACGGGCAAAAACGTCCTTGGAAAAATTGAAAGTTTTCTCACAGCTGAGGCCGGCTTACTTCACGCCTCAAATAGGGCTGCAGTTGGGGTTGACCGATCCTATTTGCGGTTTGAACATGGGGCAGACCGCGGAGGTGCTGGCCAAAGAGTTCGGGATTACCCGCAAAGAGCAGGATGAATTTTCTTTAATAAGCCACTTGCGGGCGATCAAGGCACGGGATGTTTTAAAAGAGGAGATCGTGCCGGTTTTTCCTGTGCCGAAATTTAAAAAAGCGGTTGAGTTCGATAACGGCCCGCGCGAAAATCAGAATATGGAGGCCTTGGCCAAATTAAAGCCGTTTTTTGACCGGTATTCCGGGACAGTGACCGCCGGCAATTCCAGCCAGGTCACTGACGGGGCCGTCGCTTTGATCGTCATGAGCGAAAAGAGGGCGCAGGAATTAAATTTAAAACCTTTGGGTTACCTGCGCGCGTTCGCCTTTGCGGGAGTCGACCCGCATCGGATGGGCATCGGGCCGGCGCACGCGATCCCGAAAGTTTTGAAAAAGGCCGGCTTAAAGCTAAGCGATATGCAGGCTGTTGAGATCAACGAAGCCTTTGCCGCGCAAGTGCTGGCCTGTTTGAAGGCCTTAGCCTCGCCGAATTTTGCCAAAGAATTCGGTTACGAAGGCTGCACCGGAGAGATCAATCCGAATATTTTAAACGTCAACGGCGGGGCCGTGGCGTTAGGCCATCCGGTCGGTGCCACAGGCGCGCGGTTGATCTTAACGGTTTTAAAACATTTAAAACGCAGCAACCTTAACCTGGGGTTGGCATCGCTCTGCATTGGCGGCGGCCAAGGCGCGGCGGTGGTTTTAGAAAGGTAGAGGTCAGAAGTCAGACGTAAGAAGTCGGAAAGATCTGACTTCTTGCTTCTGGTCTCAGACTTCAAGAGTAAATTAAAACTATGTCCCTAACTTTTCATGCACAACATGATATCGGCTACATCGAATTCGATCACCCGGATTCGAAGGTGAATGTCTTGACCTCGGATGTGATGAAACGTTTTGGGGCTCTCTTGGATGAAGCGGCGACCAAAACGTCCCTTAAGGCCCTGGTCATTCAAAGCAAAAAGAAAAATGTTTTTATCGCGGGCGCGGATATCAAGGAGATCGAAGGGATCACGGACGCCAAGGAAGGCGCCGCCAAAGCCGAGGCCGGCCAGCTGATCCTGGATAAATTAGAGGATTTCACCATCCCCACCATCGCGGTGATCGACGGTGTCGCGTTAGGCGGAGGCTGCGAACTTGCCTTGGCCTGCCGGTACCGCGTCGGAACATTTAATGAAAAGATACTGATCGGCTTACCTGAGGTGAATTTGGGGATCATGCCCGGCTTCGGCGGCACCTACCGCATGCCGCGGCTTTTAGGTTTGTCGGAAGGTTTGAAAATGATCGTTTCCGGCCGGCCCATTAACGGGGAGAAGGCGTTAAAGGCCGGCTTGCTGGACCGTCTTTATCCGCAGACCAATCTCGATAAGCATGTCGCGCGGTTTGTGGAAGAGATCCTGGGCGGTGTTCATATTTCCCGAAAGAAGAAAAAAGGAGTAGAAGGGCTCTTGGATAGCTCCAAGATCGGCCAGGAGATCATCTTTTCCCAGACCGAAAGCTCCATTGTCAAAAGCACAAAAGGTTTTTATCCCGCGCCGTTACGCGCCATGCAGGTCATTAAAAGGACTTTTTATCTCGACCGGCAAAGAGGCATGAAGCTGGAGGCGGAGGCCTTCGGCAAGTTGGCGGTCACGGACGTTTCCAAGAGTTTGGTCAAGGTTTTTTACGCGACGGAAAAATATAAAAAATTAACACCCCCGGGCACGGAAAACATAACACCGATGCCGATCGCGAAATGCGCGGTGTTGGGCGCCGGGGTCATGGGCGGCGGCATCGCGCAGGCGTTGAGCGCCAAGGACATCTGGGTCCGGCTGAAAGATGTGAACAATGACGCGCTGGCCAAAGGTTATCAGGCCGCGTATAAGATCTATAAAGACGCCTTAAAGCGGAAAAGGCTGAAACCCCACGAAGTCAGCAGAAAAATGGCGCACATTACCTCAACGCTAGATTACACTGGTTTTGAAACATCCGACATGGTCATCGAGGCGATCATTGAAAAAATGGAGATCAAGAAAAAGGTCTTTAAAGAGCTAAGCGGAGTTGTGAATCCCAAAACTATTCTGTGCTCTAATACTTCAGCCCTTTCGGTGACGGAAATGGCCAAAGAAACTAAAGACCCCTCCAAGGTCATTGGTTTGCATTTCTTTAATCCGGTCAACCGCATGCCTTTGATCGAAGTGGTGGTCACACCGTTAACTTCCCCAGAAACCTTGGCCGCGACGATAAATTTTGTAAAGATCTTGGGCAAGACCCCGATCGTGGCGAAGGACAAACCCGGCTTTTTAGTTAACCGTATCTTGTTAAGTTATATCAATGAAGCCGGCCGGATATTGGAAGAAGGCGCGGATATGCAGGCCATTGACCGCGTGATGGTGGATTTCGGCATGCCCATGGGGCCGTTCAATCTGACCGATGAGGTCGGGATCGATGTCGGCTACAAGGTATTGGAGATATTGCACCATGGTTTAGGCGAACGGTTTAAACCGGTCGAGATCTTCCACAAGGTTTTTGAAAAAGGGCTGCTGGGCAAAAAAGCCGGCAAAGGGTTTTATATCCATAAGGAAAAGAGGGTCCCTAACCCTGACGTGCAAAAATTAATTTCCGCGAGATCGGCCGAAGGCGGCCCCACGGATTGGTCTAACCGCATGCTCGTCATGATGATCAACGAAGCGGCGCGTTGTTTGGAGGAAGGTATTGTGGATGAGGCGATGGCCGTGGATGTGGGAATGATCCTGGGGACAGGTTTCCCGCCTTTTCGGGGAGGTCTATTGCGTTATGCTGACGCCATCGGCATCGGCCAGGTCATCGAACTTTTAAAGTTATATGAAAGCCGTTCCGGGGCAGAACGCTTTAAACCGTGCGCCTATTTATTAAAACTACAGGCGGACGGCAGAAAATTCTACGCTGATTACGTGAAAGCTTGATCTCATGGCGCTCAGCAAAAGACAAAGACAGACTTTTTTCATCAGTATTTTCCTCGCCGGTACTGTTGCCCTTATTGTCCTGGTCATTTATCTGATGACGGGAAAACAGGCATACAAACTCTATCAAAATGACCGGGTCGGCATATCCATTAAGTATCCATCCAATTGGAAGGTGATCGAAAATCCTGAGGGCGGGGCCGTGGTCGTGTTCTTATCGCCTAAGGAGAACGCGTTAGACGCCTTTTTCGAAAATGTTTCAATCGTGGTGCAGGACCTTCCTCCCGGCAAAGCCATTACCCTTCAGGAATACAGCAATAAGGCCGTTGAACAATTGACCGTGACCCTGAAAAAGACCGTGGAAGTTGTGGAAAGATCCCCGGCGACCTTGGACGGCCGGGCAGCCTACCGTTTTGTCTGGAAAGAAATGGGTGCCGCCAATAATCCTCTGGCCGTCAAGATGACACATGAGTGGGTCATCAAAAATAATCGAGCCTATCAGGTCACCTTCGGCGCTTTGCTTTCCCGCCACGATAAATATTTAGGGATCGTCAACACCATGTTGTCTTCGTTTACCATAAAGTAACCCCCGTCTTAAAGTGATAATCAAAAACGCAGATAATTTGATCGATACACATTTAAAGAAGGTTGATCCCGTCTGCCCTGTTTTCGGCCGATGCGGGGGGTGCCAATATCAGGATATTCCCTATGAACAAGAGCTCGCCGTAAAGGATCAAACCATAGCCGGTCTTTTTAAGGAGCATTTAAATATAGCACCGGAATTCTGCGAGCCGATCGTCCCCTCTCCCCAGGAATATCATTACCGCAACCGCCTGGACCTGAAAATCATGCGCACCAAAGAAGGTATCCTTTTTGGTTTTTCCACAGAAGGAAAAAATTTAACGGTCCCGATCGACGCCTGCCCGATCGCGATGCAGGCCATTTCTGATGTGATCCCGCAATTACGAAAACAGACCACGGAAAATTTGCCGCCCAAATACCGCATGGCGAACTTGGTCGTGCGCGCGGACACAGAAGGGAAGGTAAAGTGGGGCGGGATCGGCCGAAGGTCGTTGCGCTTGAAAGAGGATGACTATTTATCGACGGAACTCGACGGGAGAAGGATCTTTTATTCGCTGGAGACTTTCTTTCAGGCCAATTTATTTATTTTGCCGAAGCTTATCGATCATCTTAAGGCCGACCTTCCCTTGGCCGCTGACACGGTTTTTTTTGATCTTTACGGCGGGGTGGGGCTGTTCGGCCTGTGTTTGTCGGATTCAGTCGCGAAGGCGGTCCTGGTCGAAGAATGCGGCGCGTCGATCAAACTCGCCAGGTATAACGCGGAGCATAACCGGGTTGAGAATCTTGAGATCGTTGAATCGAGAGTCGAAAATTGTTTGGAACTTCTTTTGTCAAAATACAGCCGGTATAAAAAAGTTGTCATGGTCGATCCGCCGCGGCAGGGTTTAAGCCCCCAGGCCTGTGATTTTTTGAGCCAATTAAAAAATGTGGAAGGGTTTGTTTATTTGTCCTGCCATCCAGATTCTCTTATCAGGGATCTGAAAGAATTTTTGGCAAAGGGATGGCGCATTCAAAAGGTCGTCCCGTTTGATTTTTTTCCAAGGACAAAGCATATTGAGACATTAGTGTTGCTAGTGAAGAGTAAAGAGTAAATAGTTAAGAGGTAACGGCAATTTTTCCTCTTCGCTCTTTCCTCTCAACTCTTAACTTGAAAGAAAGGATAAATATGAATTCTCAATCCGTTCCTTACCGTAAACAGATCTTTGTCTGCACCAACGACCAAAAGGGTGAGAAGGCGAGCTGCGGCGACCATCAGGGGCCGGAGATCTTTGCTCAACTGCGCAAGATCGCCAAAGAAAAGGGCCTGCATCCGCAGATCCGTGTCGCTCAAGCCAAATGCCTCGGCCAATGCAACATCGGCACTAACATCATGGTCTATCCGGACAACGTCTGGTACAGCCATGTGAAGATGGAAGACGTGCCCAAGATCGCAGGGGAA
>MHFY01000034.1:0-1618 GCA_001805375.1 Omnitrophica WOR_2 bacterium GWA2_47_8
CCCGTCATCCAGGACTTTCAAATACCGCTGAGCGTGCGGCGGTTCAACGCGATGGTCAGAATGATAAGGATAAAATGAAGCGATCAGATCTCTGGAGCGGGGCACGGGTTTAAAGAAGATCTGAACTAAATGCACTCCATTGGTCCGATCACTGTATAAAGAGTGCGGCAGTCCCCGGAAACTATAAGGGCCGATGCGGATGGACATTTCTTGGTTGCTTCTCTTTTTGCTCAATGTCTGATTCGCAAAGGCTGATGCGGGCGGCGCATCTCTGTAGCCATGCGCGTATTGAGCTAACTCGGATAAAAGCCAATCCGACGCACGTTTATCGGCCAACGAGACATTCCACTGCCGGGCCAGGCGCCGTACCACAGGCATCGGGATATCCAACGCTTTCCCGACAATTTCGACCGTCGGCCGCAATCCATTGGGCGAAGCAAGCCTTTGGACGGTTTCCCGGAATTTATCCTCTGTGACTTTTTGTGTCCTCACGCCAGAAGCAGCCGGCCTCTGCGGCTCTTCCTCCAGAACAGTTTGTAAGTTTGTATTCAGCCATATTGCCTTAAATTGCTTGATCTGCAGCCGCACATTTTCCGCCAGATCAACGATCAAATGCTCTCCTTTCGGATAGACGATCCGCCGTCCTCTTCCATTCTTGACGAACCGGACAAACCTGGCCCTCCCGTTAAGGACAACAACATCGATGTGCGCGTCAGGGAAACCTGCGATCTTTATATGCTTGCCAGGGACCATGACCCGCCCATCTTTCAACTTTAATCCCTGGATCCAATAATCTTTCATCAATTGATCTCTGTGATCTGTGATCGAGGTTTCTGAAAACCTTTTAGTAACATTGACCAAACGGCCGGTGGAGAATTCTTTTGCCGTCCCGGGATCCGCGCGGTAGACCCTATACAGTGTCTTTTCAAAACCATCCTTTTCAACTTTGGCCGTAACGATGAGGATTTTACCGTTCTCGGATTTACGCAGGTCTGTAATGCTCACCTTCTCATTCTTATATTTTTTGCCGAATGAGATCCACGGGCGGTCATTGAGCTGTATCCGACCATAATCATTAAGCGGGAAATGATGGATCTCATGAGCCGCACTCAATTGGTCGAGGTTTCTCGGATCAAATGGCCCTTCATATTTCTTAGTATTCTTATTCCAAACAAACGGCTGCTCGGGATCAACTCCCACGCTTTGTTTGAGCCGCGGGATATACCCTAAAGCGCCTGCGGATAAAACAATGATCCCTCCCACCACCCCTAAACTCAACAAAACGCTCCCGCCCATCGCGCTCATGAGAAGCGGGGATAAGGCCAGCAGTATCAGCGCTGAGGAGCCAAAGCGGCCCTGGATGACCCGGCCGCCGCGGCCGGACGTTATCTTCGGTTCAACGATCTCGTCAATCCTGCCCTTCATGACCGTCAACTGATCCCAGAATTCCTGCAAAATCCTGAGCTCCACGCCATAACCCTGAACAAATCGATACTGGGAATATTGGCTCATCATAAAGTTAAGATGAGCTTCTATGACCCGCTGAACCGCATCGAGGTTCTTATTAAAATCATCGGGGTCTCCAAACTTTAATATCAGCCGCATGAGTGCCCAATAC
>MHFY01000034.1:1649-4228 GCA_001805375.1 Omnitrophica WOR_2 bacterium GWA2_47_8
GAATTAAAAAGATAGGCCGCGTCAGCCGCGGCATCGTGCCGCCGACCGACGATCGGAATATCCGATACCCTGGAAAGAATATTGGCATTGATGTCGGCCAGTTCAAAAATTTCTTTCTTTTGGCCAAAAGGATCGCCGTCCCAAATTTTTTCAAAGAGAGAAGCGCCTTTCCGCAGGAAAAATTCCCGTGCCTTTAAGTGTTTTTCTAAGTTATCACCGTACAAAGCCTCAAAATAGCGCCCTAATTTTCTTTCTTCCCATTGTTTTGATTTCCTCACGACCACGAACACAGTTGCCAAAATACCCAACAAACCAAAGAGCATGATGGACAAGGGCTCTATAGAAAAAGGCCCTGGCCCCTTCGCGCTCATCAAAAGCGGAGACAATGCCAAAAGGACGATCCCCGCGACTTTACCAATACCGGTTCCTGACGGGGGTTGGGCTGTTGATCCGTTCTGCTCGTCCAGATGATCATAGAACCTGTCCGTATCCAAAGCCGACCTGACTTCTCGATAGATATGGCGCGCGGACACGCTGACGAGGATATTGTAAAGCACGCCTAATTTGGATTTCCGGCCGACCAGGATCAGATCTTCCAAATTATTGGAAACCATGATCTTATTCAGCACAATAACCGGGTGATCCGCAGAAGATCGCGGGAGAAGAAGCGCGAGATGTCCGGCGGTAAAGGACATGGTGGAGGAGATGATAAAGGTTATTTGAGAGGGCAATTTAGCTGTGGCCAGCGGCGGAGCGCGGTCCACCAGCCCTTTAAATTCATTGACCAATTTGACAAATCCCTTATCTTCCTCCGTTAAAGCGTTTTCCTGCGGAGCAATATAAGAACCGTCTTTCAAGATCAAATGGATCGGCCGGCTCAGACGATCCCGGCGTTCGGATTCATTCAATTCAAGGCCGTTGAGCCCCTGCCAATCCCTGAGGACCTGGGCATTAAACTGCGGACTGTAAATACTGTCATGCTTCACGCCTTTTAATCCCACAAAATGGGCATTGAGGATGGCGGCGAAACTGCGGTTGGTCTCGATCGGCGTTGTTTTGTCCTCATCCCCGGCGGTGACCCAGATCCGGCTGCCGCGCTTCTGCAGGATCCGTATATTGCGCAGGATATTTCTTTCTTCCGTTTCATTGATCATGATAGATTTAAAAAGCCATAACGCTTCATAACGCTGCCGGATAACGGTGCGGTCCGAGATGGTCCTGCGCCTGAAATATTCCAAAAGCTGGACATACAATTCGTAACGGATGTGGCCTTCATCCACAAAACGCTTCACCGCTTTGGTGGTCAAAAGCTTCTGCAGGATCAGGAAGACCGGATTGGCAAAAGGGGACATCATTTCCAAAAGTTTTTCCAAATTCCTGGAGTCATCCGGCGTCAAAATATATTTGAACGGAATGGACGCGGCCAATACATGTGCGGTCTTTTGGCGGGCGGACTGAATGAGCTTCTTCAGCCGTTTGTTCCCTTTGAGCCCCGGCAGAATATAGTAATCATTGAACATCGTGAACCAAATCCGTCCGGCAAAAGAATGCGTGATGAGATCCACTCCCTGTCCGCTCCGTGTCCCGTAGAAATTGATCAGCCAGGCCAAAAAGAGCGTTGAACGTAAAATGTAATCACGATACGTCAAGATGGTTTTCAGATCAGCGCGTTCTTCGCCGGTCACAATGTCTTTGCCGATGCTTCCTCTGCGTAAAACATCTTCCATGGTCCGGCGGGCGCGCCAATTCTGCGGGATAACGATCTTATGATGCGGCAGGCTCAAACTTAATTCCGACAGGCTGAATTCTTCCGTAGCGGAAAGCCCGGACAACGCGATGAGGACCGGCGATGGGCCGTTCGGGAGCATGGTTTCCTTCACTTCAACCTTAAACGGCGCCGGAATATCCGAGAATCCGTACTTGCGGATAAAGTGGTCATCATCATAAGTAAACTTCTTTCGCAGGATCAAATGCGTCAAATAGGATATTATGATCGCTGTCATAGCGGTCATATAAACCTGGAACGATTGATCAAAAATAAGCGCGGAGATACCGAATATCAAAAGATACGCGGTATTTCTCAAAACGATAAAGATGGAATAATTTTCGATCTGATACCCGACCCTGACATGGCGGAGAATAGACCGGAACCCGAAAATAAAGCTGGTTAATAACGCGCCGGACAGGGCCCACCACAGGCTCAGGCTAAGCCCGTCCCATAAGCCTAAGGCCACGGCCCAAGAGATCCCGCCATAGAACAATTCATCCCAGAGCCGCGGCCAGACAGATTGCACCGGCATGTTCAGAAGCCTGATAAATCTGTGCCAGCGGCCGTTTTTACGTTTCTTCGGACTTGACGATGGCAGATCATCGAGAAAGACCGAAGCTAATTTCACCACGGTCACACCCAGGATAAGGAAGACGGCGACAAAGGCGTTCTTGATAAATTTCTTAAATGCCCGACGGTATTTGGCGCTGACATAAAGGATCGACACACCCAAGACGATCAGGAAGGCCGTGATACCCAGGAAGATATAACTGCCCAAAGCAGCCGCCGCGACCTCATGCGCCTCGCCTCG
>MHFY01000034.1:4339-6204 GCA_001805375.1 Omnitrophica WOR_2 bacterium GWA2_47_8
CGCAAATTCTTGGGATACCCGCTTTCATCCGTATAATTTACTATATTATAGAAACCGATGATGATAACCGCCCTACTGTCTTTCAATACCTTAAAATCTAACAGTCTATTACCATGCTTACCCATTTTCAGCCGGTGGATATGCCGGTATCCATAAATTCCACTGTGCCGGATATGGGTTTTATCAGTGAAGCTATGTTTATTGCCGTCCATAATATTAGCCTCTAAATAGTTCTTTAGCTTTTCCGTCAAAAACGCGTAGTCACTAAATTTATCTTTGCGGACATAATGATGGTCAATATAGAAGATCCTGAAGGATTCTTCATCCGCCCCCGGCGTTCTAGGCCCATGACCGTTATTCTTTTGTTCCTTCTTGAAACGATAAAATTCAGTCTCTGTAAAATGCAGACCTTCCGGTGCTGGAGCGGTCAGGAATTCTTTCGCTTGCCCGTCAACAGCAACAAATCGTGTTTGCAGGTCCGCTATCAAAGCGCTGAAAGAGCCCGCTTTCGCGGCGGCTCGCTTGACATCCTCTAACGCAAGTTCCTTTTTCATCTTCGCTTGCGCATGATCCCAAGCCACAGAGGCTAGATACAGATCGCCAAACACATCAAACCTCGGGTCCAATTCATGCAGAGCAGGCAAGATCTCCTCCCGAACATGCTTTTGCAGGGACCCGAGAGAATATCTATTCCCGTTGCGGGCGGCCATATTCTTCCACAGGCTCGCGGGTTCATCTTTCCCCTCTGCTTTGAGATTCTGATACGCCCGCAAAAGCTGCAGGTTATGTCCGTTTAACCTGCCACCTGTTTCAACCCGTCCGATGAGAGTCTTCATTTTGTCGGCTGGCGAAAGCGCCGCGAAGGCTTCGCGCTCTTTTTTCGCCTGAGCTTCCGCGGCATCCTGGATTTTTCGCTCCCGCAAAGTCACAGTGACAGCCGCTAACTCTGTGTGGCTTGGCGTAAGCGGCAGGTTCTTGATATCAAGGCTGACGCTCCCATCGTTATTCTCGGCAAAAAGGATATTCTTTTCATTCTCCCAAACTTTCAATATTTCAACCAATGCCTTACGGTTTTCCCGGTCTTTTTCTTTATTAAAGATGAACGTCGCGATGAAGAAGCCTTGCCCTCCTACCCATTGAAGGACGACCGGCAGGAACACCGCGTAATACCAGGCCCTTAATGCCTCATCCTTGACCCAGAATATTTCCAGGACAACGCCTCTTTCCTGTTCAACCGAGATAGAGAACCTGAACTGGCCTTCTTGCACGTTGCGTTTGATCTTCATCCGCACATTGACGGTCCCGGACAGTTTTTCTGTCGTGCTTTCTTTGACGCGGATGGAATTCACGCTGATATTGCGCTTCTCCGAGATCTCTTCCAGTCCATTGGCATTGATCCATTCTTCAGCGATCCTTTTCGCGTCCATGACCTCCAGTGTCTGCTTCAAGGACACCTGGAAAATTTCTCCGTTAAGCTGAGGTTCATCGGATTGAGGCAGCATCGGGACTTTATTGTCAGGCAGTGCTTGCAGGATCATGAACACGGCGGCAAGCAGGGATAGTATGACCATAACCGCTAATAGCGTGGGAGAAACAGGAGAGCCTAAGAATTGAGATGTCAGGACATAGGCGATCGGCAATGCGGCGGGGACAAGATTGGCGGAAGTAGAGCGATGCCCCGGCCCCTGATCGATAAACCTGCCTAAAAGTTCCGCCCGTTGCATCGTAAAGGCGACATTTAGCATTACCTCATGCTGCATCCCCGTCGTTCCGCTTAATTTAGCCGATAAAGTCTGCTGCCTCTCTCGTAACCGCGCGACATATGTATCAAATTCTTCCACGATCACTTTGCCGATAACATCTGT
>MHFY01000034.1:6239-13423 GCA_001805375.1 Omnitrophica WOR_2 bacterium GWA2_47_8
CCTCTTCTCTGCTTCCCCGAAGGACAAAGTACATATGATAACCTTCATCCTCGACAAATATTCCCGTAAGCTGGGCCTTTTTAGCAGCGGCATAAACAGCATCCGTGGCAATATGGCACATCCCGCAGTCCGGAGAGTCAACGTAGCGGTACCCCTTAAACAGTTCCTCCCGATGGTCCAATAAGCTCATTTCGATCTCAACCTCACGCAGCCGCGCGATCAGTTTATAAATCGCGGAGGAAAGTTCATCATTAAACAACCCTTTAACATCACTGATCGAAACGGACGGCAATTGGGCCAACGGCTTTAGAACATCTGCCAAAAGCAAGGTCAATCGCTCTCTTAATTGTTTTCCTGCGGCGTTCAGATGATCTTGATAATCGGCGATCTTCTCTTGAGAAGTCTTCTCTGGTAATAATTCTTTTAATTTCTTATAAATAGACGGGTACCTTGCTTTCGTTAACGCTTCAGCATTGGCGTGATCTGATTTTTGCTCTTCGATCTCGTGGTAGGCAACGACTTCCAGGGCTTCTTTTAAATTATCCGGGAAAGCCATTTTAAGATGGGCAATAAGAAATATGGATGAGAAATAAATATTGAGTGTTTCCCCTTCATAATGCGCGTAGATGAAGCCCTCCGGTGATGATCTGGCAATATTCTTTCGCAGTTCGAAGAACCTTAGCGGTGTATTCTCAAATGAGAATGGAAATTCTCCGCTTATGGAATCAATGGCTTTAAGAGATACGCCTTCTCTAATAATGCCTTCAATTTCTTTTCTATGCCCCGCATCCAGGTTCCCGAAGTAGCCCTGCCCGCCGTTTTTCTTGGCAAAGGCGGCGACCCGCTCTTTGACCTTATCAAAGCGCCTTTTTAGTTCCTCATCTAAAGACCTGTAATTCATCTCTAACGCATCATAAAGATCCCTTTGATAATCTTCCCAATCTAAGGGGTCTTGGCGTTCGATCTTGACCAACAACATTTCATGCTGCTCACGGTTGCCGGAAGAAGAGGCTTGCGCTTCCGATCTCTGGGCCCTGCCTTGTCCATTGGCCTGTTTAAAGACTGCCGAAATTTCTCTCCCCGGTCTCTTGGCCACCATGAGCCTGGTTTGCCCGCTCCTGAATGCGGTAGTAACGATCTTGAGGCCTCTAATTCCCTTTTGGTTTATGACCGCGATGGCCCTATCCAATATGTCAAAGGTCCGGATCACTAACAATTTTGTAAAAATACCATCTCCCGTCCCTGTCAGTCCATGGATAGCGGTATGGAATCCGTCCTGAGATCCATTAAATACCTGGAAATAAGAAACTTCCTTACCCGGAGAAAGCGAAAGCAGGTATCCGCCCAGGACTTCCCTGATGTCCCTTTCCAGGATCTTGTGAAGCGGCAGGCGCAAGAGCGCCTTTTCTTCTTCCGGTATGTGAGAGCTTGCCAAACGCCCCTTGACCCACGTTATAATATCTGCCGCGCCGTCTGTATAGAATCCATTGATCTTAAAGAACCTGTCCAGATCGACCGTCTTAAAGGCCTTGCCGACTTTAATTCTTGGCTTCGCTTTTTGTACGGCTTTATGTTCAGATGGACTGGACTTGGCCGGCCTTCTGCTTACAGCCGGCGCTTTTGCGGCGGCAGCGGGCTTCGCTTGCGCGGCTGTCTTGCGTTTTCCTGGTTTTAAGACCCCTTTAAGGTCTTTTTCAACGATCAGCGCGCTTAAAACCTTGACCGCTTTCGGGTATTCCCGGGCGGTTGAGATCATGGCCTGCCGATGGGCCTCTTGCGGCGCGATCTTTGCCTTGATCAATTCTTCCTCTTTCCATTCATGGTAAGCGATGGCCTGCAGGGCATCCTGGACATCCATGAGATTCTTAAATCTTCTTCTGATCTTTTGGGCCAAAGAATCCGAAGAAAGATAAATATCCAAAGCCTGATCTTTATCATTCCAATGGCCGTAAATGAAATCCTTCGGCGCCGGCTGCTCTATCGGCTTGGTCAGGTAGAAAAAACGGAATATCCTGTTTTCCGAATTCTCTGATACGACACGGCCGCTGAAATTTTCTACGCCCGCACTGCTGAAGGCTTTCTTCTTGATCAGGGCCTTGATCGAACGGACATTCTTCCCGCTCAAATTCCCGAAATAGCCTCTTTTACCTCGAGCTTTTCTTGTCACAACCGGCTTGACCACATAAAGATTCCCTTTCGGCGCCATCCAGTCCGGGTCATCAGTAAAGACCCCTTCCAGGTCGGTTCCATTTAATAAACCATTCAATTCAACATAACCGGCTTCTTTAATTTTTCTGCTCTTGCGCAAACGGCTTAAATGACCGCCCGGCTCACCCTGGGCTTCCTGCTGAACGTCATCGTATCTTAGCCAAATAAAGCCATCCGTAGAAACAGCCCGCTGGGCTAATTGAAATTGGCTATCGAAATCGCCGGGGGCGTTGATCGTGACGATATCGAACGGTTCTTTACTTTTGAATCGCCCGGCATCCATTATTCTTAGATCCAGCGGCAGGCCTTCCTTTTCCGCTACAGCTTTCACCTTTTTAAAGGCTCTCACAGCCCTGGGATCTTTCTCTATGGCTACGATCTGCTGGACGCCAAAACCATTTTCTTTAAGCCATCGGCCGAATACCAGCGGGAATACTCCCAGCCCGGTCCCGATATCCAGGATACGCAGCGGCCTGTTCGTTACGCCGAGCATAAGGACCAGGGCGAGAAATAATCTTCTTGTATCATTTTTTATTTTCTTCTGCCTATTCTTTGCGGCCAACCTTCCATTAAAGGCGCCATGTCCCATGAACCAATCTATCTCTGCTGCGTTATATCTATCTACTGTACCTATATTCTCCGAGGCACTTAAGGCGAATGCCATCCGATCCATGGTCAAATGCGATTTAAGGAATTCCCTCTCTGCCTTTATATTTTCGTAATGGGAACGGCCATTGAGTTCGTGTACAAAGACACTGGCTAAAAGCAGCTGCCGGTCAATCGTGCGGGCTGAAATTCGGGACAGGAAGGGTTTTTCCAAATAGATAATATTATTTTGAGGATCATGCGCCGCGCCGAAGGCCTCTTCTTTAACATCCAATAAAATGATCTTGGGCGGGCTCGCCTTTGGCGAAGCTTCGCCACTTTTTCCACATTGACTTTGTGAAGTAAGCGGCGGGGCGCGTTGGGCAGGCACGGATTTTTGCTGTTGTAAATAACCCATCGCCGTCTTCAAAGCCGCCTTGATCCAGGCGTCACGAAGGACTATTGTGGAGACCTTGGCATTGAAATAATTTTTGAGGACATTAAACGTCTCTTTCCAGGAATATCCGTTATACCCGCCGTCTTGGGGCTCTCGCCGTTTTTTATGCGCTTGTTTCGCGGGCATACTGCTTTCGGTCAAGATCCTTCTGATCTCTTTTCGTGAGATCATGCGGTCATCGTTCTTTTTCTCACCCACAAAAAGAGCTTTAGGCCAACTTTTCGGATGCTTAGGCTCAGCTGGAGAACCGAACTCGCTCATGACCTCAACCTTATAGCGCGCCAAAATTTTCACCACCAGATGTTTAAAAGCGATCTTGGGATTTTTTCGAATGACTTTGAGCGCTGATCTATAAAGTACGCGCCAATCACGGGGATAATGATCTTTGGCCAGCTCCATCATGATCCATAATAACTGGATCTGGGCGGTGTCATGGGCTTCTACGATCTCCAGGTTTTCTTTCCTGCTCCCCAGGGCCGAATTCTTTTTAAACCATCCTCGAATAGCCTCTCCCCACCCGCCCATTATTTGAGCCATGCTGAATGCGCCCAGATCAGATACAAACTCATCTATCGGAATGGGATTCTTTCCTTTGGCCCGGGTTAAATGATGGGTAACCTCGTGGGCGAATGTGCTTATAACGTGAGCACGCGGAGAATTCTTGATATAAGGAATGCCTATACTAAAACCAGAATCGGCATTCTCATAGCGATCGCTGAAATGCGCTTTCTCCAGGATCGCCTTAACGATCTTTTTATATTCTTTTCTGCTTATTGCAGGAAAAATATCCTTAATAATGACTAAGACCGCCAAAAGGTATTTCCGCAGCATGACCTCACGATTGGGATCCGCTAAAAGGTTCCTAATGGAAGGCATGCCCCGCAGGACTTCTTTTGCTTTTTCCACCGGCGACATTTCAAAGATCCGGTCAACATCCACGAGAGAAGAGTGCTGCCTGACAAGCCTTTCGTTGGCCCTGATCGCTCTGGCAAAATGACGGACACTTATTTTTGTCCTATTCCTAAGCGATCGGACAATTTCTCTCCGCACTCCATTTTTGCGGACTTTTTTGTAATGCGGATTGAATATCTGATCCAGCATGCGGGCCCTCATCGCAGCAATGATCTCATCAGGGTCAAGGACATCCTTTTCTTCTTTTTTGATAATACTTCTGCTTTCTTTGAATTTCCGCGGCCCTAACCAGCCGATCGTGATAAGGTTCAGAACGAACCAATAAGGCCTTAATACAAAACAGTCGGCGCAATCATTTCTCCTAAACTTACTCAAAAGATCAATAAATTCTATTACCCCGAATCCGGCTATCTTCGTTAACGCGCGCTGATATCCTTGTGTATTGATGCGCTCGGCTTCTTTGATCTCTTTTCTGCCGAGATAGCGCGTCATCACGAACTCCGCCTCGGTGAACTGGTTACGGCGGTGTGCTTGAGCGTTAAGCTCATGGACAAAGACAGCGGCGAATTTTAACTTTAAATTCTTTTTGGTCTTAAGGATCTGATGAAGGAAAGGTTCTTCGATATAGATAGTATTGTCGGCTTTTTCATACGTGGCGCCGAAGGTCATGCGGGGAGACCTGATAATGATCACCGCAGGCGGGGCCCGGTTCAGGTTTGAAGGGTCGGCCCTTCTTAAATACGAACGGGCTTCCTTGCGGGCGGACATAAAAATGCCGCGCAGCCTTGCGTCAAGCTTTCGCAGAGGAACAAATTCCAGAGCCCCTTTGGCGCGGCGTTCTTTATAATATTTAAGCTGCCTTCTTGTTTTATTGATCGGCCAATCGCGGTACCCGCCGTCTTGGGGCTCACCCGAAACATAGGACGGGTTGGCTTTCGTGAACTCATTGAAGGCCGCCATGCTCTTGAATTCAAAGACTTCCGATCTTCCGGTCGCATAATCAGGCAGGATAAAATAATACGCCGGGTCGATAACGATCTGAAGTTTGTCCCCGATAAAGTTGATCTGTTCCCTGGCATCGTCCCTTTGAAGCCCGGCGCCCAACTTGATCAGCATGCCTTTGGGTTTACCGGCGACCTGCAGGCGCATGGTCTGCGCTGACTGTCCTTTACTGACCGTCTTTGCTAAAGGAAGGTTCTCCCCGACCGGGGCCACCAGGATCTGACGAGGGTTAATGTCTCGGTCAATATCCACATCATCGCTTTCATAACGAACATAAAGATCAATTCCGTTCTCTTTCACTTTAACATTGTGCGGCACCAGGGTCGTGCGGATAGCGGCGGGTTTCAGGTCCCCATACATCAAAAGAGGCATGCGACTTAAAATAATGATCTCGCCCCGAGCGTTCATAGTAAATTCGATATTTAAAGAGTATCCAAAATACTTTTCCAACCCCACCGCCATTCGGCTGAGCCTCTTGATCTGCTCTTCCATTTGCTCAGCGGATATTTTCCAATCCTGATTTTTCCCTCGTTTCGCCTGGAAGATAGTAAAGTCTCTTTTATCAACGATATACCTATCCGCATCAATGCGGTCATCCGCGATCCAGCGCGGTGAGTCGGTGGAGACATTGAGGACAAGCTGGCCCCAATTACTGCTTGTCGTATTGATGGTCGTGATGATCCCGGACATCTGCGGATTTACGATATTTTCCTGGATCAGAACAGAAGGATAATATTTGGACAATACGAATACCTGGCTGAGCGGCACCTGCATTTTTTCTTTGGCGAGGTTGGCGAGTTCTTTTTTCTTTGTTAAAAGGCGTTCGACGATCTCATCATTAAAATACCTGCGCCAGACTTCCAGAAGGGCCCGGCTGAGCTCGCGTTCATTGGACATAACGCCGCTGGAGAACAAGGGGCTGTAAATTTTATGCTCAATAATGCTCGAGGCCCTGATCATTGAAGGCTTACCTTTTAAATATATCCTGAAGGCGTAGTTCAGCGCCCTTTGAATATCTTCAGGCATATGGCCGTTCTGGATCAACGCACGGATCTTTGCCGAACGTTCTTTAATGGTCAACGGCTTGGTCTCATCTAATAATTCCAGGATCTTCCCTTCCAGTTCGTTCTCTTTTAAAAATCTATCAAACGCGATATAGCTGAGGATCGCGTGATTTTCGATCAGCTTAAACCCGAATTGTTGCGCCAATTTCAAAGTGCTCGCCAAACGGAATATTTTCTGTCCGAAGATCCGCGGCCGTTTCTGCACGACCTCGCCTTCGAGCCGTAAAACCACCTGATCGCTTTCCAGGGCGGCGATATTATCGCGTTCCAAAACTTCCCTGCGCAGTCCTTCACTTAACATACCCAATCTAAAGGCCGCCTTGACCTTGCGGGAGACCTGCTCAACATTGAATTCCCCCTTTCTCACTGATCTTGATAATTCTTCCAATGCAGAACCGAGTTCTTTCCTGAACGGGCTCAATTTTTTATCGGCCAACCTGTACACTTTTCCGAGGCGGGCCCTGTACTCCGGCATTTCCTTTTCCAAATACTGGGCCATCAATAAGAGTTTGCCGATCTCGCTGTTAAGCCACATGAGCGTGGTGATGATCTCCTCATAATGCTGGGCCTCTTGTATGCGCTGCCCGGCCTTTTCCAGGCGGAAATCAAGTGAATATTCGATATCGTATTCGGATAGCGTCGGGATAAAATGCTGCCGGCTGTCAATGACAATTTCTCCCCGGCCTTCGACACTGCTGAAGTCGCCGCTTCTGATAAGGACCCACGGGATATCGCGGCGCATCGCGGAAACAACGGCCCGGCCGGTGGTGTTGGCCCCCTTCGTGACAAAGGCCTTGGCGCCCAGGTCGACTAAGGCATTGACCTGATAAACTTTTAATTGCTCCGCCAGGATGATCTTCCCAAAGACATCGCCTTTAGTGAGCTTAGCCAGCTCTTCAGGGGTAGCCGTGACGCGCAGGGTTTCACCGAAGGCCAAACCGGGAGATAAGAACATC
>MHFY01000034.1:13435-18170 GCA_001805375.1 Omnitrophica WOR_2 bacterium GWA2_47_8
ATTCTTTCGAGATCAGATCGCTGGACTGAAGCAATTGAAGGGCTTGTTTAACGTCCAGGCCGGCATATTTTAATAACGCCATTAATCGTTTTTGATCGATCTTGGCGAACAGTTCTTCCTGCCCTTCTTGACCTTTAAATTTCTCGTGCCGCAATTCATGGGCCAAAACCACCTGGCGCAGGACCCGGCCCAGCTTTGATAATTGCCTATTTAAGGAATGAACTATTTTGGAGAGATCTTCATGGACAAAAATGGTCCGGCTCGCCTGATCATACCCGGCCAAGTGGCTGTTCAATTTTCCGTCTTTGACCGTAAGGATGTGTTTAACCGGCAGGACCAAATAAGGCCGGTCCGATGCAGCTTCTTCCAAGGCAAAGGCCTTAGCCAGATCCGCACGCAACCCCGAATAAGCGTGCCAAATCTTTGGGATCAGGAACTGTTGGTTTTGGATCGTTTCAACCGCAAATTCCATCCGCCATGAATACCCGGCTAACCCTAAGACCATGTCAGAAGACGGCGTGGGACCTTTTAAACGCTTATCGATCTGCTTGCCTATCTCTGCTAAAGCCGCTTCGTTTAATAAACTATCCTTGCTATCCCGAAGATACGCGCCGGCTTGAGGATCGCTGATGATCTCTTCTGAAATTGCCGCGGAAGCATTAGCCGTCCATTGCGCCGGGGCGATGGGAACAGCTTCAGCTCTCATGGGATCCTTCCATCTTTGTTCAAGGACGGGATTTTCGCGGAAACTGTACCATTCGGACATACGTCCCTGAGCATAAGAAACGGGGATGATCCCTCTCTCTTTTCGCCAAAGCTTAAGATCGAATGGATCGACATAATTCTTCCTGATAACAAAGTCCGGCAAGCCGTTCTTAAGCAATGAACAACCCTCATAAAACTCTTTAATGATCTCCGGGGTCACAGCAAAAACAAGATGACCCTGCTCTTGGGCCCAAGCCGCGATCTTTTCTACGGCATGCCTGCGCCATTCATCGATCTTGCTTTTGCGGGGGATATTCCTATTGCTTTGAATGAACGCCACATACCCCTGTGAAGGCTGGATCTCTTCGATCAGGATAACGCCCTGTCCGGCATGCGTTCTATAAAAACTAAATAAGATCTGGCCCAAGGCGCCTCGCGGCGGGAACCAGCCGCCTTGATTTGACTTTAATTTTTCTGTTAATTCGGGAATACCTTTAAGCCATTCTTGATCAGGATACACATAAAAGGCTGGGCCGCTTACTTTGCGGTTATAGCTCAGATAAGCCTTTGCCGTTCCTATTCTAAAATTGGCATACCAGCTGAAAGACCCTTGTTTATCCAGCCATTCCCTGAGAGGGTCAACCTGTCCGGCAGTGAGATCCTCTCCGCGCATATCAGCGTCCCGCGGCAAATAATATTGCACTAATTGTTCTCCCGGAATTTCCTGGATCAGGCCCGACCTGAATTCCTCATCGATGATGCCCATTGTCCTCAAAATGCCGGCAAATTCCGCGATATTCATCCGATGATACGTTAAAAGGGCGATGAAAAGCTCTTGGTCGGTCTTGGCAAAGTCTCTTTCCACGGCCGGCCCAAATATAGCTTGTGTTTCATGCCGGAACTCATGGGCCAATAACACCTGGCGGAAAATATTGCCCGCGCCGGGAAGCGTGGCATTGATGGCGCGGACAATATTATTTAATTCCTGATGCACAAAGAAAATGCGGTAACCATGATCATAGGCGGAAAGATGGCCTTTGAGGTCTCCTGAGGCTTGAACGGTCATGATATGAGGAACAGGAAGGATCAGCTGGGGATTCCAAGAAGTAGCGGATTTCTCCAGCGCCATGGCCCGGGACAGATCAGCCCTTAAACTTGCGTCGGACCTCCATTCGCTCGGGACGAAGAAGGCATTGTTGTTTATTGAAAGAAGGATAAATTCTTTCTGCCAGTTCTTATCAGGCAGGGTAAGGATTATTTTCTCCGGCATCTCATCACGCCTTGTCTGTTGTGTGATCTGGTGCCGTAAGGAAGCAACATCGGAGATGCTTAAGAGGCTTTCGGGAGAATCATTTAAATAAACGCCTGCCTGTCCGGCAGGCAGGCCTTCTCGTTTGGCCTGAATGATCGCCTCCGGCGCCGCCGGCCTCGCCTTTGGCGAAGTCTCGCCACTTTTTCCATATCGACTTTGTAAGGTAAGTGGCGGAGCGCGGGACCACTGCGCGGGAGCGATCGGCGCAGTGGCTGCCGGCGTTCCTTCCCGGTCCGCTGAAAGGCTTATCTGCTGTCTTACAAATTTCTCAAACACCAGCTGTTTGGGCAAGAAAAATCTTCTTAACCACTTACGATTCTGCATGGAAGGATGCGCGCGCAAGAATAACTCAGCCATATTTAAAGACTGCGTAACAAGCTCTTTCTCTTCCCCATGCGGCAGATGAAGCTTGCCTATCACCGACTCCAATCGCCGATTGACGCGCCATAAATTGACCAAATTGACAAAAGTCCTGCCCGTCATCTGCACCGGGATCGATATCGCGAAGCCGAGCGGCAGGAACCCTGCCCAGAACGCTTTACCGATCGGCAAGCCATAAACGAATTTAAATATCAACAGGATCGGCATCCTCATCCAGGTATCGAATGTGAGCACAAATAAAACAGCCAGCGGCTTTAAGGCCCATGGCAGAACAATACCGAGCCAGGCCCCGAACGCCAAACCAAAACTGTATTTCAAGAATTCGGTGACCGGTTTGGAAGCCAGGAAGATAAAGAAAAGGTTGCGGTATAGTTTCTTCTGCCTTGGCGTCATGCTCTCTTTGATATCCTTGGATACGTATTCGAATAATTGGCGGGCGCGTTCGATCTTCCGCTTAACAAAGCCGGGTGTGACGGCCAAGCGTTTTATGCTGTGTGATCTGCCAAGCCACGCTTGTACTGCCTCGTACCGAAGTGCTCGGCGCTGAGGTGAACGGATCTTCATCATCCCCCGCCACGGTAGGTTAGAATCTTTTTGCAACAGCCTTATCATATTTAGGAAACGTCGGGATAGAAGATGAATGGGTAGGGACGGCCCGAATATCCCTAACACAAAACTCCCCCCTGCCGCAAAATACATGCCCGCTACAACATAAATGACCCCGACCCCAACAAAGGCCAACCCCATCAAGGCCGCCACATTTGCTTCTCCCTGTATGGAAGCTTGAGAACCACCGGCCTTTTTATTTAATATCACAACAGCCTTTTTATCGGGATGATAATAACCGATATGTCTTGGGCCCCTTAACAACCGCTCCAATTGTTCCACGATCATGCGCCGGGGGATATTATTAAAAATGACTGGAACGAATGGTTTTCCCTGCGCCTCATGGATACGGATAAATTCAAATAAGATCTGGTCCCTTAACCTTGCCGCTGCTGCAAAATCCTGCCTTTCTGAGGCATCGCTCAAATGTACAAAAAGATGTTTAAAATCCTGGGCCAAAACCGCTTCCGGCGTTGAACGCAGCCGGTCATTGATGAATTCCCTTAAAACCCTGCCTAACGGCGTCTCGCCCGGCTTTTTAAAGAAACCCGCGTAAATGCGGAACTTTGTTGAAGTTGCAACGATAATATTTTCATGTGTAAACCCATGGCGATGCGCGACCGCTTCCAGGGCTTCGTGCAATAAATATTCATCCACCAGATCATAAGTATTCACCTTGTGCTCTTTATTATAAAGATACTGAATAACATCAACCGCGTAGGCGTTCTTGTAACCCAAGAGATATTTTTCTGCCTCTTCTACTTTGGCCTCAAACCAATAAAAGCTGTCCTCCAGCCCTCTAAGAACATCTAAGGCGTCTTGAATGGCCCGGCTAGGATCGTTGGCAAATTTTTGCAGCAACCTGTCCCGGCGCGTTAAAACGATCCGGATAACTTCCGGATGGGCCTCTTTAACCCGCCCGCTATTTTTCTTTATGTCCTTAAGCCACTTTCGGAATTCTGCGCTGTCAGGGTTTACTCCCTTCCCCATGATCCCGCCGCCGGTCATCGTCGGGACGCTCAATTGTCTCGCCTCATCAGCGGTTAAGTATGGTGTCTGCCGATCAAACACCGCGTTTATCGCAACATATTTGATCTTACGGAAAGGCGGATACTTGCTAAATTCATTTAAGGCCTCGCTGATAGGGACATCTTTACCGCTGACATTAACCTTGCCGATGGGCCGCATGTTTTGGACCGGCGCCGGAGGGCCGATCATCGGGCCGATAGGAATACCGAACGGAAGCCGGGCTTGCGCGGGAGGCTGAGTTTTCGCCGAAGATTTGCCTTTATTTCTTCCCCTTTCATCATCTTCCCTCTGCAGATTGAAAAGATAAGCCTTTGCCGAACTTCCCTCATGGTCATGCAAATAAGCGAGGGTCATGGCCCGAGCATTATCCTTACCACCCAGCTTCACCATTTCGATAAAGAATTCTTTCAATACCGGCGAGCCGCCTAATAAACGATAAAACGCCCGCCAAATCGCGGACAGGAATTCGTGGGCCGTGGCCTCATCGGTACGGCTGATGACGATCCTCTGAATACCTTTGGTATTTATCAGGTCTATTTCGACCCTATAGCCGGAACTGATACTGGACAAACGGTTGGTAGCGATCTGCCAATCGTTTGCGTATTTCCATCGGCCATTCAATTCCGAGATCTTGCGGTTGATCTTGGCCCAGTTGAACTCATCGGGAGGATTAGATTGATTGGATGAATTGGAAGGCCTGGT
>MHFY01000034.1:18178-22083 GCA_001805375.1 Omnitrophica WOR_2 bacterium GWA2_47_8
TCAGCATGATGGATGATAATAAGATCAATATCGTTTTAGCCGATTTATTCAATGCCGGCGAGCGGATTAAGGCCGCAAGCCACCTTAAAAGAGGAACTTTCATATCAGCGCCTTCCAGCTGTGTGAGAAGGGCCCGATGATCGGGTTCCTCCGCGGCCTTAACATATTTAATTCCTTTGATCGCGAGCGTAGGATCATTTGTCCGGCGCGCCGCTTCGCTGATCAAGGTAAATTCTCCCGTCGGATCGGACTGCCTTTCTTTTGTCCTGGAGAAAATGACGATGGCCTTGCCGGACAGCGGCACGACCACGCGTTCCATGTTCCTGGGCCGTTTGGAGCGCAGCGGATCGCGGGAAGGCACACGGGTGGGCCTTCCTTTGCTTAAAGATTCGATGACCCGCCACAATGTCGTGGCATTCAGATCAATGACCAAATTCTCATGGTCAGCGAACCGGACCTCACTGCGGTCTTCATAAAAGCCGCTGGTGAAGATGACTGCATGCCCCTCATTATGCAGGGCCACGAACAGTTCATTTCTCTGGGCGCGGGTCAAACTCGTCAGATCAAAGAAGAAGACCGGCCGGACAGACTTATCCCGATCGGCCAATGCAATGCCTTTCACCGTATTCTTCAGATTGATATCTTTTGTCACCCTGGCGATCCACAACAGCAACCGCTTGACGTGCTTCTCTAAAATATAATTGCGGCGTCCTCGATGCTCGCCTCTGAGGAATTTCATCAGTATTTTAGTCAAGGATTTCACCCCGCTCGCGTCAAGTTCCGCAGCGTACATTCTGCTGATGATCGGAAGGGCTGTCTCCTGAACGGTCGGATCACTGTCCTCAAAGAGCATCGCGGTCAACTTTTGCGATATCCGCGCTTTTACATCCTGATCCTTTTGCGTCTTTCCATTCGGCAGGCCCAGGGCCCCCAAGGCCCGGATGGCATTGACCCTCATGGACACGTTGGCCTTTTCGTCGCTGGCTTCCGTTAACAAGATATCGGCCAGATCCGTGAGCATGGATGCTTTATAAATTTTAAGGCTGTTCCCATATTTCCGGATCAAGGTATCCAGGGCTTCCACAAGGTAGGCCTTAAGCCATGGATCCTGAACGGTTTTCTGATTCTCAAGGGCCAGAGCCGCGAGGACGATCTCAATGTTGCGCGGGCTTAAAATATCTCGTAATCCCCGGGCCGCCGCACCTTTAGCGACCCGCAAGTAGATCTGGGGATGCGGCCCTTGATTTTTCTCGAGCAAGATCTTTTCCAAAGTATCCAAGATCACGCCCTTGGCGACCTCAGGAATGAATCGGGCGACTTCGGCGAGATTCGCGATCGCGGCTTTCATGATCCAAGGATCCGGATGGTGCAATAGGCTGATAAAGAACTGAAGCGACGCCTGGGCTTTTTGATTTTCCATTTCATTGTTCTGTTCGGCCTTCCCCTGGATGATCCCGCCGAGCCGATTGACCAAACGTTCGCGGTAATCGATCTTCTGTCCGCTGGAAAGCGTGCCCTGATCCTGGAGCAGGCCTTCGAGTTCAGCCTTGACCATTTCCAGGATCTCCTGGCCGCCCTGCCTGATCCTGAAAAATTTAACCCAGAAGCGGCGGCGCTTACTTGACGAAGGCTGCAGTTCCATGCGGCGGATCGCTTCCTCATAAACCAACCGGGCAGCTTCCTTGCCGATCGGTTCATCCAAATATTGTTTGACCCGTTTGCGTATAACCTTTTCGCCCCGATTGATCGCGAAGATCGGCCATCCGCCAAGCATTGTGACAAAAATGAAATACATGATGACATCTTTGAAGTCTTTTAATTTACCCACGATCTTATAGGCGAGGGATTGCGTGCGGTCCTTAACGACCCATTCCATAGGGAATTCTTTTAAGTAGCCTCCCCTGACTTTATCGATCTTCTGGATGAGCTTTTCGCTCAAAGATTTCTTATGGCCCTTATGCCACACTAACCCGAAAATAAATCCTCCGACGACTAAAAGAAGGCTGGCGAGCCAACCCATCAAAATACTTATTGGGCTTTTGTTGTCTCCCTGGCCGAGGACATTGGGGATATCAAAGGCAAGACCGCTAAAACTTAACACAGCAGATACATCCATACCACCGAGCGCCGGCAAAGCGATCGCCAGCGCCAAGAGGCCCGCCCACACCGGCGAGTTGGCGCGGGTTAAAATAGATCCCGTTGGCAGACAGTTGGCAATCTTACCTTGCGGCACCTGAGGCTCAAGGATCCTCAGATCAATAACGATCCTTTCAATTAGACCCGTGATCCCGCGATAAATGGCCACACCTTTTCTTCCGTTAAGTTTTTCATGGAATCTTTGCGCCTCCGCGGTAGGCGCAACTCTAGGCATGGCAAAATGCCGTAAAACGGTCTTTTCTTTTAAATGCTTAAACACGTGCTCTCTTAACCTGGTCGCTATCCCAAAGTTGGCCCTGAAGGCTTTGTGCACGTAAAGGCCGTCGGCTTCTGCCATATCGGCCCCTGGATAAATTGAATACGCCTGCGTGCCGACGATCTTTCCGAGAACAGAGACCGTATAAAGCCGGTTATTCACGGCCTCGGGGTTGATGACGCGGTTTCCGCTCATCTCTTCCAGGGTATCAATGGTCTCTTCTTGTTTTTCTTCGGAGAGGTCGCTGTAATGAGCGAATTCAAAGACAAATAAGGCGCTTAACCGCTTTAAGTAATCCTTATCGACGCTGATATTGAACTTGTGGAAGGCTTCGATAAGATTTAATAACTCTTTCGGATGAGTCCCGAAGTGTTCGATACTGACTTGGATAGCCGCGTCTTCGGATCCGCCGTGGACACGATGGCCTAACAATTCATGGCGGAGGATATCGCGCAGGAGAGTTTGGAAGAGGATATAATTTCTTCTATTATAAGGAGAAAACGGCGGGGCGCGGCTGGCGAGGATGGGATCCATAGCGATCGTATTGTGCCCTTTGTATTCAGCCAGGGATCTGCCCGCGCGGTTTTCCAATTCGATCGTGATCTCATCCGGATGGATCCCTAACGAGCGCAGGACCGCCCTTATATGATTGAATAAAATTCCCCTTCTCGGAACCGGTATCTCTTCTCTATCCGTTGAAGTATCGGCCGCCGCAGGATAATTCGCCCCGCCGGATGGAGGCGTTTTTGCCGCGATGACCTTTTCAACATCTTCTCTCAACGAATCGCGGCGGGACTTTAATAAATCCACCGTTCGCTTAATTTGCTCCGGCAGGTACACCGCCTGAATGACGAACCGTTCGAGATCGTCATCGGTTAACTTCGCGAACCGTGAAATGGCTTCATCTAATTTTGTTCTATCGATATTCTCTATTAACTCCGTAAAGTTAAATGATGCTATGAATTCTTTCAGGGGCTGATCACGGAGCATAAAGTCATAGAGAAGATATCTTCGCCCGGCTGGCGTCTCATCGGTGATAACGTTGGGGCTGGTAAAGTTCGCGCCGTGGTCATCATCCCGCAAGAATGTCATAAGCGCCAAAGTAGCTTCTTTCCCGGCCTCTAACCTGTCCAATTCGAGATCAGAATAATCCTGCACCAAGCGGGAGAACCCTAAAATAGCTTCATTCTTGTATTGCTTGACCCACTTTTCGATCGTCGGGCCGTGGACCTCCTGTTTACCAAACCAGCTTAAGAGGAAAGTCCTGAATTCCGGGGCAAATAATCTTAAATGCTTAGCAAGGAAATGCACCAACCGGTCATTCGGGAACCTGCCATCGGCCCTCGGCCCAAAGGCCACGAATTTCCGGCCGTTCTCATCATGGCCCAGGATCAGATCATCTGGGATGTTATATTGCTGTTTCTGTTCTTCCGGTAATTCAATAAAGGCATGCGGCTTTAAGAAGTCTAATAATTCCGCGTAGACATTTTCG
>MHFY01000035.1:0-731 GCA_001805375.1 Omnitrophica WOR_2 bacterium GWA2_47_8
AGGTCAAAAGGTTTCTCGCCGTTTTAGTGATCGCTACCCCGTGTCCGCTTCTTATTGCCATTCCTGTGGCCATCATCGGTGCCATTTCGTTGAGCGCCCGGCGGGGGATCATTATCAAGAATCCGGTCATCCTGGAGAAATTTGATCGATGCCGCACAATGATCATTGATAAAACAGGGACGCTGACTTACGGAAGGCCGGCCTTGACCGGTCAAAATTATTTTAACGGTTTTACTCAGGGAACAGCGCTCGCTTTTGCGGCCAGCCTGGAACAATATTCCAAGCACCCGTTAGCTAATGCGATCTTAGCGGCGGCGAAAGAGGCTGCATTAAATTTGATCGAGGTCCATCAGATCAGTGAACCGCCTGGCCAGGGGTTAACCGGAAGCGTTAATCACCACACGGTTAGGATCACCAGCCGCAATAAACTCATTCGGGAAGGAAAAAAAGATCTGGTCGGACAGATCCCTGCCGTGAGCGGGCTTGAATGTGTTGTTTTGATCGATGAAAAACTTGCGGCGCATTTTACTTTTCATGACATCCCTCGCCATGACAGTGTTTCATTCATCACGCATTTGGGCCCTAAACATAGATTTCAAAAGGTCATGATCGTATCCGGGGACCGCGAAGAGGAAGTCCGGTATTTGGCCGAACAGGTCGGCATCAAAGAAATTTATGCCGGCAAAACTCCGGAAGAAAAAGTTGCGATTGTCCTGCAGGAAAACAGGCTC
>MHFY01000035.1:745-8985 GCA_001805375.1 Omnitrophica WOR_2 bacterium GWA2_47_8
TATCGAAAGTTCGCTGGAGAAAGTTGATGAATTGATCCATATCAGCCGCCGTATGCGTGCGATCGCTTTGCAAAGCGCGGTCGGCGGGATGATCTTATCCATTATGGGAATGATCGTAGCCGCCGCAGGATATTTAACCCCGGTCGCCGGTGCCATCAGCCAAGAGATCATCGATGTCTTTGCCATCCTCAATGCCTTAAGAGTCGCCCTGCGCCCCAAAGAATTAAGCGATCTATTTCAAAGATAGTTTTTTATCCCCACCAATTCCTGTCCAAACTCCGGTACTGGATAGCTTCGGCAAGGTGTTCAGGCAGGATGTTGTCACTACCGGCCAGGTCACTTATAGTTCGGCTGACTTTTAAAATACGGTCATGTGCCCGGGCGGAGAGCTTTAACTCTTCAATGGCCTTTTTAAGGAGAGCCTTGCATTCATTGGATAAAGGACAGTACTGGCGGATCTGTTTGTGGTTCATATGGGCGTTGGCCGAGATGGGGGTGTTCACAAATCTTTTGATCTGAATGTCCCGGGATCGGGTGGTGCGTTTTTTGATCTGGGCGGATGTTTCCTGAAGGGTGGTGGTTAATAGTTCGGTTGATCTTAAAGCCGGCACTTCCAGATGGATATCGATCCGGTCTAATAAGGGACCGGAGATCTTTGAGAGATATTTTTGGATTTGATACGAATTGCAGTTGCAACCCTTTTGCGGGTCCATGTACCAGCCGCAAGGGCAGGGATTCATGCTGGCGATCAGCATGAATTTCGCCGGAAAACGCAGGGTCTTTGAGGCGCGGGCCACGGTCACATAATTTTCTTCCAAGGGTTGGCGTAAGGCCTCCAAGACATTCCTTCGGAATTCCGGGATCTCATCTAAAAAAAGAACGCCGTTATGGCTTAAGGTAACCTCGCCGGGCTTGGGGATGGGGCCTCCGCCGACCAGCGCCACATCCGATGCGGTATGATGAGGTGAACGGAATGGGCGGTTCTGGATGATCCCGATATGCGAACGGACAAATCCCAGGACCGAATGGATCTTGGTCGTTTCCAATGATTCCTCAAAGGTCATGTCCGGCAGAATGGAAATGATCCTTTGGGCGAGCATTGTTTTGCCGCTTCCCGGCGGGCCGATCATCAGGAGGTTATGTCCGCCTGCCGCAGCCACTTCCAACCCTCTTTTCACATAGATTTGGCCCTTAACATCGGCAAAATCTCCATCGAAGTGATCTTTTTGCAGCAGCAGGGTTTTATCCAGGACAAACGGCGGGATGCTTTGAGGATTTTCCAAGAAATAAAGGACTTCTTTTAACGTTTCAACCGGGAAAATGGGAAGACGCCCGCAGAGTGAGGCCTCTTTGGCGTTTTTTGAAGGGAGGAGAAGGCCTTTAAAGGAATCCTTTTTGATGGAGGTTGTGATGCACAAAGACCCGGTGATCGATTGGATCCGGCCGTCCAAAGAAAGTTCTCCCAAGAAAAGATACTCGCGAAGCAGGGAAGGACTGATCTGCTCTGACGCGGCCAGGATCCCTAGGGCGATGGCCAGGTCAAAGGCCGGGCCCTCTTTCTTGATGTCGGCCGGGGATAAGTTGACGGTGATGCGCTGGGGCGGAAATTTAAATCCGCTGTTCTTGAGGGCCGAGCGGACACGTTCCCGGCTTTCTTTGACCGCGTTATCCGGTAAACCGACGATGGTCATTGAGGGAAGCCCATTGGCGACATCCACTTCGATCGTGATGGGGTAAGCTTCCAGACCGGAAATTCCAAAACTGTGCACTTTGGCGAGCATGATGACAGTCCTCCTAGTGGTAGTAACTATTATTAATATTAATATTTAGGAAGACCTTCGAGAGGAAACGGGGGAAATTCTTGCTTTTTTGAAGGGGAATATTATAATGGAGGATAACATACGGCTGTTTTTCTGTCAATACCGGCCAGGTACCTTCAAATTCCTGAATTATGCAAAACGACATCCTTAAGATAATCATTCACAACAAGATCTTGATGATCACTGTGACCGCCTGGGCCATTGCCCAAGGGATCAAGGTCATTATCGGTGTGGCCAATGAGAAGCGGTTCAATTTTAAATGGTTTGTGGGGACAGGCGGCATGCCCTCCAGCCACGCGGCCGGAGTAACGGCCTTAGCCACGACCTGCGGATTAGACAGCGGTTTTAATTCTAATGTTTTTGCCCTGGCGACGGTGTTCGCGCTGGTCACGATGTTCGACGCGCAGGGGGTCAGGCGGGATACGGGAAAACAAGCGGAGCTTTTAAATAAAATGATGGATGATATGTATTGGAAAGGGAAGATCGAAGAGGAGAAGTTGAAGGAACTCATTGGGCATACTCCCATTCAAGTTTTGGTGGGTGCCTTTGTTGGCTTTTTTTTAGCGATCAATTTATATTATAGATGGTAAATGAAGCCGAAACTTATGGAGCGAAGCGAACATAAGTTTCTGGATGAATTTATCCAGCACTAATTTGATATTATAAATTAGTGCTGGATTCAATTCGTATAATAATTTACGTTCGCGATGCTCCGCAAATTATATACTCATTGAAGGAGGGCCAAGTTGAATAGACGTGTCATTTTAATAGCCGCGATCGGCGCTATCATTTTTAGCAGTATTTTTTTGATCGTAAAGATCGTACAGAATAAAGGAGGCGGTGGAAAAATGCCGCTTTCTTCCTCTGCTGAAGCAAAAAAGATGTATAAAGAGGCTGTCGCTCTCAAAGAATCCCGCAAGCTTGACGAAGCCAAAAATCTTTATCAAAAGATCCTGACCGAATATCCCAACGCCGGGAACATGGAAAACATCCAGAAGGAATTGGAAGATGTGAACATGAAGCTCATTTATTCCAATACTCCTTCTCCTAAGGCCGTGGTCCATGAGATACAGTCGGGGGATTCTTTAGCCAAATTAGCGAGTAAATACGGAACGACCGTTAATTTGATCAAAAGGAGCAACAATATAAAATCCGACACCATCCACGTCGGCCAGAAATTAAGGATCTGGACCGGAAAATTCAGTATCTTCGTGGATAAATCGCAGAATATCCTTATTTTAAAATCCGACGGCGAAGTCGTGAAAGTGTATCACGTCTCGACCGGCGTGAATAACAGCACCCCGGTGGGGACATTTAAGATCATCTCAAAACTGATCGATCCGGTTTGGTTCAATAAAGGTGTGGTTGTCCCTCCGGAAAGCCCGGAGAATGTCCTGGGAAGCCGGTGGATGGGATTTGATCTGGCAGGCTACGGCATCCACGGCACCATTGAGCCCGAGACGATCGGCCAGCAGATCACCGCCGGCTGCGTCAGGATGCGTAATGAAGAAGTCGAAGAGCTGTATGACCTGATCCCCATGAGCACCGAGGTCACGGTAGTCGATTAAAGAAAAAGACACTAATTCAAAGTCAGAATGAATTAGTGTCTTTCTGATTTATAAGAAAGGGAACGATGAGACCCGATTTTGAAGAACCGATCCGTCAGCTGGAAGAACGATTGAATGATCTGAAACATTCCAGCACCAATAAAAAGATCAATATCGAGCCTGAGATCAAAAGGATCGAGCAAAAGCTGGAAAAGCTGCGCTCTGAACTTTACAGCAATCTCACCGACTGGCAAAGGGTGCAGATCGCGCGGCACAATGACCGGCCGTACACCTTGGATTATATTCACATGATAGTGACGGATTTTGTGGAACTGCACGGGGACCGGCTGTTCGCGGATGACTTGGCGCTGGTCGGCGGGTTTGCCAAGATCAATGATCGTAAGGTTTTGATCATGGGCCATCAAAAAGGCCGCGGCACAAAAGAAAAGATCATCCGTAATTTCGGCTGTGCCCATCCGGAAGGTTACCGCAAGGCGATCCGTTTAATGCAGATGGCTGATAAATTTAAATTACCCATTGTTGTTCTGATCGATACGCCGGGCGCTTATCCGGGCGTGGGGGCGGAGGAACGCGGCCAGGCGCAGGCCATTGCCAGTAACCTTCGGGACATGGTCAAGGTCGGCACGCCTATTATCGCGATCGTGATCGGCGAAGGCGGCAGCGGCGGGGCGTTGGGTGTGGGCGTGGCGGACAAGGTCTGTATTTTACAGCACGCGTATTATTCGGTCATTTCTCCGGAAGGGTGCGCGTCTATCCTGTGGCGAAGCAGCCTCAAAGCGCCTGAAGCGGCCGCGGCCCTAAAGTTAACGGCGGAACATCTTTTAAAATTAGGCATCATTGATGAAATTATCCCCGAACCGTTAGGCGGGGCGCACCGCAACCCTGAATTTGTGGCCACACATTTAAAGGAAAGCATCGTCAATAATCTTGATGCCCTGGCAAAATTTTCCAGGGAAGATCTGTTGGAAAAACGTTACCAGCGCTTCCGCAAACTCGGCGTTTATGAAACTATAAAGGAAAACGGCAAAGAGAACGGAAAGAACGAGTAGTCGATACCTATGATGGTGAAACACGACATCAAGAGCCTAACCCACGAAGAACTGGGGCAATATCTTCAAGGCATCGGAGAAAAGCCTTTCCGGGCCACCCAGATCTTTGAATGGCTTTACCAAAAACGGGCCCAGGATTTTGATGCGATGCTTAATTTGTCCGTTCCGTTACGTCAAAAACTTAAAGAAGATTTTACCTTTTATAACCGCCAGCCCGCTGAAAAAAAAGGCGCGGCCGATGAGACGCAGAAATTTTTATTCCAGCTGCAGGACAAAGAAGCCATTGAAACGGTCCTTATCCCGACCACCGACCGGGTCACGGTATGCGCCTCGACGCAGGCCGGATGCAAATTCGGCTGCCGTTTTTGCGCCAGCGGTATCGGCGGCTGGAGCCGGGACCTGACAACGGATGAGATCGTTGACCAGATCCTTTATGTTCACGACGAGGCCGAGAAACACAAACATCTTTCCCATATTGTTTTTATGGGCGTGGGAGAGCCGTTGGATAATTATGAAAATCTTCTCAAGGCCATCCGGATCGTCAACCATCCCGCGGGATTAAATATCGCGGCCCGGCGCATCACCATTTCCACCTGCGGTTTGATCCCGAAAATAGAAAGATTATCCAAAGAAGGCCTGCAGGTCGAATTGGCCATTTCTCTGCATGGGTTCAGCAACGACTCCCGGAATGTTCTGATGCCGGTGAATAAAAAATATCCTTTTGAGGACCTGATCAAGGTCTGCCGTTTGTATACGGAAACCACCAACCGGCAGATCACCTTTGAATATATCCTGATCAAGGACGTGACCTGTACCGACGAAGCGGCTTTAAAATTGGGAAAGGCCTTAAAAGGGATGCTCTGCAAGATCAATTTGATCCCTTACAACAAGGTCCAGGAATTCGGCCATGAACCGCCGTCCAAAGAGGACGCGACCCGTTTTAAGAATAAATTAAAGGAATTTGGCGTTCACGCCACGATCCGCAGGCCCCGGGGGCCGGATGCCAATGCCGCCTGCGGCCAATTAAGGCACACTTCGCAGATAAAAAAATAAATGTGAAGACCGTTTTCGAAAAAATAAAGAAATTTGTATCTCACCCGATCGCCAGTCTCGCCTGCATTTTCTGTTTAACGTTCCTAGCCTACAGCAATATTTTTACCAATGATTTTGTCATGGATGATTTCGATTTTATCGTCGATTGGCCGCTCATCCAGAATTTGAACAACGCCTTTAGGTTCTTTGCCTTTTATATCCCGCCCGATGGGCAGATCGGCATTTACTCGCCTTTAAAGACCCTGTTCCACGCCCTCAACTACGCGCTTTTCAAGACGGATGTTTTTGGTTACCACGTTGTTTCGTTATTGATCCATTCCGCAGGGATCTTCTTTGTTTACCGAATTGCTTCGCTGTTAACCTCCTCTCTAGGCGGATCCGCCTTTGGCGGAGAGAAGAAGCGGATCGCTTTTATAGCTGCCTTGATCTTTGCCCTCCATCCGGTACAAACAGAAGCCATCACGTATATGACGGCCAGTGTCGACATGATCGGGATCGTTTTTTTGTTTGCCGCGTTCTTTTATTTCGCGCGAATGAAGACATCGTGCGATTATCCGTTATCCATCCTGCTTGCCGTGTCGGCGGTCTTTACCCATGAATTAGCGGTTTCGCTGCCGTTCTTGTTCTTATTGTACGAATCAACTTTACGGCCGGGGAAAAAGCAATGGGAAAGTATCTTTAAGAAAGTCCTGCCTTATTTTCTGATCGTGATCCTTTATGTGCTGGCCAAATTCCTTACATTAGGGACCATTGCCCGGGGAGGATATCTATATGATAGTTTTTATCTGACGATGCTGGTTTCTATCAAGGCCTTGGCCCAATACATCCTTATTGTCTTTGTTCCGTTTGCTTTAACCGTGAACCATATCATCTCTCCCGGTATTTTTTCTTATGACATGGAGGATTTTGATAAGTTTGCCGTGCTGTCGCAAAGTTTCTTGGACCCGCAGGTCTTAGTGTCTCTTTTGGCCATCGGGGTCATTGTTTATTTTGCTTTCAGATTTTATGTAAAAAAGCCGATCATTCTGTTTTGCGTGGGATGGTTTTTTATCAGCCTCTTGCCGGTCTTAAACATCGTACCGAGCTCTATTTATTTTGGAGAAAGGTATCTTTACCCGGGGCTGTTAGGGTTCAGTCTTTTAGTCGCGATCTTGATCAGCAGTCTTGTCGAGGGGAAAGGGGCGCGTTTCAAAAAGGGCAGGGAGTTCATCGGTTTTGCCCTCGTGTTCATGCTGGTCTTTTTTTACGGCTTCAGGACCTATGTGCGTAATTTTGACTGGCAGGATGAAGTTGTCTTTTACGAAAGCATGGCCGCGAATAATCAGGAAAGTGTGTTTTTAAAAAGAGATTTAGGGATCATTTATATGAAGAATGCCATGCCGGTGCAGGCCATTGAAATCTTGGAAAAGGCCTCGCAGTTAAAACCGCAAGACCCGGATATCCTTTTTGTCCTGGCCGAAAGCTATGCCGCCGCCGAAAATTATAAAAAGGCAAAGGATATCCTGGAGAAGGCCGTGGGTCTGAATCCGGAATTTGCCGAGGGCTATTATAATCTGGCGGTTGTTTTAGCCGAGCTGGATCAAGTCCGTCGATCCTACGGCGCGCTTCATAAGGCGGTTGATCTTTACCAAAAGCAGAACAGGTTTTTGGAAGCTTATCAGGGGGAAGACGCTTTTCACCGGTACTTTATATTAGAAAAATAAATCGAGTTTTATTCACGTGGACCTATCCATACTCATTCCCATCTATAATTCTTCCTCATTGATCGAGGGCTCTGTGGAGTCTCTCCAAAAGATATTAAGGAGCGAAAATTTAAAATATGAGATCCTGTTGCGGGATGATGCCAGCCGTGATAACAGCCGGGACATATTAACGCGGATACAAAATAGCGGCCCGGCCCGGTGTTTTTTTAGCGAAAAGAATCAAGGGCTAGGGTTTACGCTGCGTCAATTAATGAAAGAAGCCAAGGGTAAATTTTGTGTCTATCTTGACTGTGATCTCCCTTTCGGAGCGGAGGTTGTCCCAAAGTTAATGAAAGAATTAGAGGATGCCGATATCGTTGTCGCGTCCCGATATTTAAACGGGCCGGCAAAGGTTAAACTGAGCCGTCACATCGCCAGCCGTTTATATTATTTTTTGTGTCTAAGGTTGTTCAGGATCACGGTCAAGGACATCGGTTCCGGTTCGGTCGCTTTTCGACGGGACGCGGTGGAAAAGCTTAACTTGCGGGCGAATGGTTTTGATTTTCACATCGAATTCTTTGCCAAAGCCGTTCAGGAAGAATTAAGGGTGAAAGAATTTTTTTTTCCTCATCAAAATAAGATCAGCAACAGCAGTTTTAGTTTGATCAAACACGGCCCCTGCATTGTTTTTCAAACGCTTAACTTATGGTTAAGGCATGAAAAACTATTATCCGAAGGAAGGCAGTGGTGAGTAAGAGAAGCGCATTGAACCATAAATTAGGCATTATCATCTGTTTGCTCTTTACCTCCCTGGCTTACAGCAATATTTTTAACAATGATTTTGTCATCGATGATTACAAATTTATTGTGGATTGGCCGCTGATCCATGATTTAGGAAATTTATCGCAGTTTTTCGGGCCCCACAACCAACCGCAGGGAGAAGAAGGGGTTTATTCGCCGTTAAAAACATTATTCCATGCGCTCAATCATCAGGCTTGGGGTCAAAAACCTTTCGGCTATCACCTGGTCTCTATTGCCGTACATTTACTTGCCACATTTTTTATTTAT
>MHFY01000035.1:9008-12042 GCA_001805375.1 Omnitrophica WOR_2 bacterium GWA2_47_8
GTTGGGTGTTTTGTTTATGTTTATATCGTTTTATTTTTATATAAAGAAGGATAGCGCTGGTGTTCCAAAGGATTATGCCCTTTCGTTGTTTTTCGCGCTCCTGGCTATCTTTACTCACGAACTTTGTATCTCTCTGCCGGTTTTATTTTTGTGGTATGAATTGTGTTTTCAAACCTCCGGCCGGGAGAAGCTTATAAGAAAATTACTGCCGTTTTTCGGCATGGCTTTGGTCTACGTGCTTTTTAAATTTCTGGTCCTTCACAGTGTGAGCCGCGGCGGATATCTTGAGAACAGTTTTTATTTGAATTCCCTGGTGGCTCTCAAGGCCTTAAGGCTTTATCCGTTGGTTTTATTTTTTCCTTTTCAGCTGGCGGTTAATCGTCCCGTTGCCGAGGGGATCTCATCGGTGAATATTGAGGATTTCAGCCGGGCGGCTGTATTGTCCCAATCGTTTCTTGATAAAGAGGTTATGGTTTCTTTGATCCTGTTGGGGCTGGCTGTCTTAGGTGCGGTTCGCTGTTGGAAGGATCATCGGCTGGTCAGTTTCATCATCGGCTGGCTTTATTTAAGCCTGCTGCCGGTCATGAATATCGTAGCGATGAGCTCTTTTTTTGCCGAGCGGTATGTGTATCCGGGGTCTTTCGGTTTCGCTTTTGGGGCGGCTTTTTATTTGTGCCGTTTGTATGAGAATAAAGTTACAAAATATTTAGCTGTGTTCTTGACCATCGCGCTTTTGCAGTTTTATTTCGTGCGGACGATCCTGCATAATACGGATTTTAAGAATGAATTGACCTTCTATGAGAATGAGGCCAATGTTAATCCACAAAGCGCCTTTTTACAGCATGATCTGGGGGTTATGTACCTAAGGGTGCCGGATACGGATCGGGCTCGGCAGCATTTTGAAAAGGCGCTGATTCTATTTGAACAGCAAGGCAAGGCTCAAGAGATCCGTGAAGTCGAAGACGTGTTAAAACAGTTGCCGGCACAGTAAGCTTCAATCGCAGCAGGAGATCTTTTTTGTCAGACGGTAAAGTTTAATTTGAAAAAGTCTCATCACGATCTCTCCCTCATGCCAGTCCTCATAAGGATGTCCCCCCAGGCTCTCCAAGTTGTAATGCGCCTTTATAAATCCAGAAAATTCCTTGCGAGGATCATATGAATATAGTGATGCGTCTGTGATGTAGACCGGAATGCTTTGGTCAAGCTGTTCATCAATAACAGCCTTGAAGGCCTTCAGATCTTCTGCCGTATATTTGTATTTGCACGGCCTTGGTAGGATTTTTCGATTGGCATAGTGAGCGATAAAAAGGCGCTCATCCGCGGCAATGATGCTTGCATTTTCTTCTGTTCTCTGCCCAACCCAGGCGGCAAATTCCGGTAAGGCAGCATGTTGATGCCGGAATTGCGCGATCGGGAAGAAACTGACGGTCATGTAGAAAATAATGGCTATAAAAAGAAAAAAAGAAAGAATTTTAAGCTTTAATTGGCTGCTTTTTAATCGTGAAGATAAGGCATAGCTGATGGCAATGGTAAGCGGCGGCAGGCAAATGATAAAAAAGCGGGGTCCGGCAAAATTAAGCAGGCTAAAAGCTGAAAAGGGGACAAGGAACCAGGCAAGAAGAAAAATACCTTTTCTTTTATTCTCTCTGGTTATTTGAATAAAACCTAAGACGGCCAGTAAAATTCCTAATAATGGGAAATTGGCAATGATATATTTATATGTAAGGATCATTTGCATGTTGATCTCTATGCCACTGAATACTTCATAATCTATAAAGTGGACAAGCCCAGCGGATCCTTGAGAATGGGCCAAGGGGGGGAATTTTTCAGCCAAAATTGTGTGATAAAACATATAAATAAAACCTGTCACAGGGAATAGTATAAAGATCCCATTAAATACTTTTTTTGTGAGGGGGATGGGTGATGTTGGAAGGGGTGGCATTAAAAAGAAATAAATTAAAACGGGGCTAAGAGTAATTAGATCTTGGATACGGCTTGCGCCGGAGAGGCTAGCAAAGATGACAAAAAAATAAAGATATGCCGATCGGCCGGTTTTCTGATATTTAATGAGGAATAAAAGGGTAATGAAGAATAAAAGAAGGAATAAAATATGACTATTGCCATAGACGGCATTGCCTAAAAAGATCGGGCTTACGATCAGCAGCATCGAACTTATCATGGCGGTGATACTGTCCATTAAATTCTTGACGATGAAGTAAAAGAAAAATACGGAAAGTGCGGCCGCCAGGACGCTCATGAAATTGACGGCCAAAACAGGGTCTTCGTTGCCCAGGGAACGGAAAATCGCGACAAAACAAGCCCCAAGGATGGCAGTGAAAGGATATCCGTGGCTGTGCAGGTAATGTAATCTATGGGTCAGGACGGTTTGCTCGGATTGCAGGGCCAGATAAAGACCGTCTCCGTGGTAAGGGCCTTTGCTGATAAGGGAAGAGAAAAGGAGAAAACTGATGATGTATAAAAGAAGGGGCGGGATAAAAAGTTTTAGCTTTTCTTGCATGAGAGAAATAAGTATGGCAATAAGTGCTTACGTATTTTCCTTAAAATAATTGAGTGGAGATAAGTATTAGCACCAGCTTCATCTAAATTAATATTAAGGAAAGCTGGTGCTGTGGTTGCTTTCCTTAATGTTTTTCTAGAAGTAACAACCACTAGTACTTATTTTTTCTAGGATGTTATTAAGGAAAATAAGTGCTGGAGGAGGGAGTCGAACCCTCACAGCCGTGAGGCTACGGGTTTTTGAGACCAGCGCGTATGCCATTCCGCCACTCCAGCACAAAATCTCCCTCGCGTGATCGCTCGGGATTCCACTCGCTAAAGCTCGCTGTTTAATCCATTGACACCGCTTTGGGTGCAGGGTCAGCTGGTTTAAAAACTTCGCGCACAGTGTGGTGGGTCAGGAAATAAATGACCGCCACATGATAAAGAATGGAGATGATATTTTTAAAAGAATTTGGGATGTTGGTTTCCAGGGCCCCGTTCAATTGAATGATCCCCGCAAATATCAGTATCTTGC
>MHFY01000035.1:12072-13446 GCA_001805375.1 Omnitrophica WOR_2 bacterium GWA2_47_8
TGAAGTTGCCGATGTCGCGACGAGAGTGACCCCGCCGATCAGCACTTCGATGACGCCGATAATGGAAATTGTTTTGACGTGGAACAATTCAATTTGCCTTTTAACATGTTTCGGTGGGTCCGGCTTCGCCTAAATGTTCATACGTTAGGCTCCGCGGGATAAGCACCAGTCTTCTCTATGATGCTTACGCCTTTTAATCTGGCGTAGCCAGGCGAAGTCAAAGGCGTAAGCACTTTGACGAAGACTGGTGGAGCTGAGGGGGATCGAACCCCTGACCTCCTGCATGCCATGCAGGCGCTCTCCCAAACTGAGCTACAGCCCCAATTTACCTTAATGGCTATTTTAGATGGAATTGGGGCTAGTGGTTGTTACTTCTTTAAGTATTTTGAAAAATAACCACAGCCCCTCAATTACCACAATTTTGTCTAGAGAAATCAAGGGAGTGCTTATTTCTACATTGATTTAGGGAAGAAATAAGCACCCCATTTGCCAAATTTTTTCCGCGTAACTTTCCAAGAATATAACACCAGACCCATTATTTGTCAATCGACGCACGAGGCGGTTATCCCGACGCCTTTTCAACCGCGGCTTTCAGGCGCGGAGAGAGTCGGGCCGGGATTCCGCCCAAGGAACCCCGGGTTTTAACCCGGGTGGGCTCCATTTGTCAACTATTCCAGTAAACCGGGTTGACAATAAGAAAGGGCAGCGGTATATTGAAAGCTATGTACTTGTTTCTCCATAACTGTTTCAGGGGGAACAAGTACTATTCCAATTTCATCTAGCGGAATTGGGAATAATTAAAGGAAAATTGGGATGAACCGCCGTTATTTAGATTACGCCTCAACGACCCCCACAGACCCGGAAGCTGTGAAGGCCATGCAGCCTTATTTCTTTGAGAAATTCGGCAACGCCTTAAGTCCGCATTCTTTCGGCCGGGAAGCGCAAAAGGCCTTGGAAGACGCCAGAGAGAAAATTGCAAAGTTTATCGGCGCCCAGGCGCAGGAGATCATCTTTACCTCCGGGGCTGGAGAATCCAATAATCATGCCATTTTGGGGACAGCGCAACGGTTAAAAAATAAAGGGAACCACATTATTACGACAAAGATCGAGCACCACACGGTTTTAGAACCGCTGCGTTATTTAGAGAAGGAAGGATTCAAGGTCACTTACCTGAATGCGGATAAGGACGGCCTGGTCGATCCTCAGGATGTACAAAAGGCCATAACGGACAAGACAATTTTGATCGCGGTTATGCATGCCAATAACGAGATCGGCGTCCTGGAGCCGGTCGCCCCAATAGGAGACATCGCGCAAAAGCATAACATTTATTTTTTAGTGGATGCCGCTCAGAGCATCGGACACATCCCGGTCGAG
>MHFY01000035.1:13475-16469 GCA_001805375.1 Omnitrophica WOR_2 bacterium GWA2_47_8
AATTAAAAGCCAATTTTGTTTCTTTCTCCGCGCATAAATTTTATGGGCCTAAGGGCATTGGTGTCCTTTATGTTAAAAAAGGAACACACATACCCAATTTGATCTTGGGCGGCGGGCAGGAACGAGGGTTAAGGGGTTCCACCCATAATGTCGCCGGCGCGGTCGGGTTAGGTAAGGCCATTGAGCTCTGTGAAAAAAATATGCCCTCTGAGGCAATATTTCAAAGCAGCCTGCGGGATAGATTGACCGATGGAATCTTAAAAAATATTCCCGGTGCGCGTTCAAACGGCCACTCAACCAACCGTTTACCGAACATTGCGAGTTTTTCTTTTGAAGGCGTAGAAGGAGAATCGCTGTTAACGAGCCTGGATATGATCGGGATCGCGGCATCTATGGGTTCAGCCTGCACCTCCGGCGCGATGGAGCCGTCGCATGTCTTGCGCGCCATCGGCCTTTCCGATGAATTGGCGTATGGATCCTTGCGTATTTCGATCGGCCGCTGGACCAAGGAAGAAGATATTGATCATCTATTAGCGGAATTACCGAAGATTGTGAAGAGACTTCGTGAAGCGTGAAACGTCTTTCGTGAAGCGCAGTTGAACGCTTCACGTTTCACGAACGACGAAAGACGATCTATGTTAGACAAACTTATCCATTTTCTAAAAAGTGCTGACGGCTATATCTCCGGCGAGGAAATAAGCCGTTCCTTTAATATCAGCCGCGCCGGGATATGGAAGCATATCCAGGAGCTGCGGTCCCTAGGCTATGAATTCGAAGCCGTGCCGCATTTGGGCTACAAGCTGGTTTCCTCCCCGGACAGGCTTTTTCCTTCCGAGATCAAATTTCAATTAAAGACAAAAAAGATCGGCGAACACATCATTTATTACGATACGATCTCATCGACCATGGATGAGGCGTTCCGTTTGGCGGTCGATGGCGCGGAAGAAGGGACCGTGATCTGCGCGGAAGGGCAGAGCAAAGGCAGAGGGCGTCTCGGCCGAACCTGGAGTTCGCCCAAGGGAAAAGGGATCTATGTCTCCATTATCCTGAGGCCGCAGGTGTCGCCGAACGCGGTCTCTCAAATTACGCTTTTGTCGGCGGTCGCGGTCTGCGAAGCCATAAAAAATGCGAGCGGATTGACAGCGGCGATAAAATGGCCTAATGACCTGCTGATCAACGGCAAAAAATGCGTCGGCATCTTAACGGAAATGAACGCGGAGATCGACCGGATCAAATTTGTGACGGTCGGGATAGGCGTGAATGTCAATACAGCGGCCAATCAATTATTGCCCCACGCGACGTCGCTTAAGAACGAAACCCGGCAAAATTTTTCCCGGGTGGAATTACTGCAGGAAATTTTACGGCGGATCGAATATTGGTATCTGCAATTTCAGGGCAAAGGTTTCGGCGAGGTCGTTGAAAAATGGAAAGAACTTTCTTCGACCTTGGGAAAACATATCCGTATCGTCAATGCCGGCCAAAGCATTGAAGGCAAGGCCATTGATCTGGACGAAGACGGGGGCCTGGTGATCCGCCAGGATAATACCGGGACGATCATAAAAAAAATGACCGGCGATGTGGTACAAATAATGTAAACGAGAGCACAGGAGCACTAGAGCACAAGTCACTAGGAGAAATTTGGAGGGTGTCGCTAGTGACGGGTGCTCGAGTGCTCTAGTGACGTTTTTTATGGAATCTTTTTTAAAACAATCCTTATCCGATCTGGACCAAAAAGGTTTACGGCGCCATTTGCGTTCTGTGGAAGGCGCTCAGAGGCCGCGCATCACCATCGACGGAAGATCGGTCCTGAATTTTTGTTCCAATAATTATTTAGGCTTGGCGGATGATCCCCGCCTTAAAGAGGCGGCTATTAAAGCCATCCAGGAAACCGGGGTCGGGTCCGGCGCTTCCCGTCTGGTGTGCGGAAACATGACGGCGCATGAAAGACTGGAAAGAAAATTGGCTGATTTTAAGAAAACAGAAGCAGCCCTGTGTTTTACCAGCGGTTATATGGCCAATGTCGGCGTTATTTCCAGCCTTTTTGAAAAAGGCGATATTATTTTTTGGGACCGGCTTGATCACGCCTCGATCATTGACGGGATCCTTTTGAGCGGGGCTGAACACAGGCGTTATCCGCATAACGATATGGAAGCTTTAGAAAAGTTTTTAAGTGAAGCCGTGACTTTTAAAAAGAAATGCATTATCACGGACACGGTTTTTAGCATGGACGGTGATATCGCGCCGCTGCCGGCGATCGTAAAGCTTGCCCAAAAATACAACAGCTGGGTCATGGTGGACGAGGCGCATGCCTTCGGCGTTTTAGGGCATAGCGGGCGAGGCGCGGTGGAACATTTTCAGCTGGAAGGCCAAGTCGATATTCAGATGGGCACGTTTTCTAAGGCCATCGGTTCTTTAGGCGCTTATGTGGCTGGCTCTAAAAGTTTAATTGAATTTTTGATCAACCGCGCCCGCAGTTTTATTTATACGACCGCGATGCCGGCATCGGTGGCCGCGACGTCGCTTAAGGCCATTGAGATCATGGAAAGCGAACCGGTCTTACGCGAAAAACTCTGGTTCAATATGACCTATATGTTAAATGAAATAAAAAAATCGGGTTTTGATACGCTGCAGACACAAACGCCCATCATTCCGATCCTGGTCAAAGACCCGCAGAAGTGTGTTGAATTTTCAAAACGGCTCCTTGAACAGGGGATCTTTATTTCCGCCATCCGTCCACCCACGGTCGCGCCTAATACGGCTCGCTTACGTTTGACGGTCATGGCAACGCACACGAAAGAAGACCTGGACCACACCTTAAATTGTTTACGCACGATAGGACAGGACCTATGCCTCATATAAAAGCACCCAGCGGGATCGAATGGTATTACGACTGTGAAGGCACGGGAGAAAAGATCTTGTTCCTTCACGGCTGGGGCGTGGATCGGCGCATTTGGCGCCAGCAGGCAAAATTCTTTTCGCAGCAGTTCCAGGTGA
>MHFY01000036.1:0-8129 GCA_001805375.1 Omnitrophica WOR_2 bacterium GWA2_47_8
CAATCAGAGTGACTCAATGGGGTATACTCAATATTCATCGGTCGCACGCAAGGAGTATGTCTATTCCGATCGACCTATATATCGACCAGGGGACACCGTGCACGTTAAGGGAATATCACGCATAGGATATGATGCCGTTTTTGAAATACCGACCGGCAGTACAACGATCACAGTGAGAGATTCTCAATGGCAAATATCTCGCACCGCAGACGTTGATTTCAGCAAAAATGGCACTTATGAAATTTCATTCATGCTGGATGCGAAAGCCCCGCTTGGCTATTACTCAATCACCTCAGAGACCGGGGGGTACGGGTCTTTTCAGGTGGAAGAATATGTAGCCCCACAATTTAAAGTAGACGTCACACCAGACAAGGAGGAGTATCTTTCTGGAGATACCGCAAAAATTAGTATAGCTGCAGATTACTATTTTGGAGTTCCTGTTCAGTCTGCAGATGCGGAGTATCGGATCGTCTCGCAAGACTATTACTTTGATCGCTTCGTTAGTCCATATTTTAATTTTGGGGCTGGTTGGTATGGAAATGACAGTTGGTATGGAGACCTCTTTGTGACATCAGGAAAAGTCAATATCGGGAGTAATGGCAAGGGAGTGATCAATCTTGACGTAAATATTGACAAGCTCTTCTCTGGTTCATATCTAGAGAAAAGTAAGGTGCTCACGGTATACGTCACAGTCAAAAATGAAAATGGTCAATCAGTGAGCAAGCAATGTTCATTTATTGTACATCGTGGTGAGTTTTATGCGGGCCTTGCGATGGATGACTATTTTGCCAGGGAAGGTGAGAAAAGCTTGGTGCGCGTGAAGACCGTCGATGTAGATGGTAAGGTACTCAAAGTAAGTAATCTTGAATTATTGCTTGAGCGTGTCGAATGGAAATCGTATAAACGACAGGAGGTTGATGGAAATTTCTACTATCGCACGGTGCGCGAAAAAATTAAGATTAATACTGTGGGGCTCTCTACCGACAAGAATGGCGATGCGACGCATGAATTTAACGCCGGTATTTCCGGAGAATACGAATTTACTATCTCCGGTAAGGATGAGCGCGGAAATACCGTGCTTTCGAGATACAATTTTTATGTATCAGGGAAGTCCGCGGTGACCATTCGACCGACAAACAATGCAACACTTGAGCTCGTTGCGGACAAGACCTCGCTTCAGGTAGGAGATACAGGATCGTTCGTGATAAAGTCTCCGTATACGCACGCAAAAGCGCTTGTCACGCTAGCACGAGGAAGTACTTATGAATACAAGGTACTCAGCTTAGATACCCAACTGTCAGAGTATCAGTTTCCGATTACGGAGCAGTATATACCAAGTGTCGTAGCCAGCGTCCTCCTCCTTTCTTCTTTGCCCGAAATTAAATACGGTGAGGTGTACTATAACGTTGGTACGAAAGAAAAAGAGCTGAGTATATCAATAGTGCCAGGAAAGATTCGCTACTTACCCGGGGAAGAAGTGGAGCTTAGCGTTAATGTAAAAGATTCTCGCGGGAATCCCGTCAAAGCAGAACTTTCACTTTCGGTCGTGGACATGAGCATTCTTGCGCTAGTCGGAAATCCCAAAAAACATCCGGTTACATTCTTTTACGATTATGCACCGCTTACTATCAACACTTCGGTAAACGTCAAAAATGTACTTGCAGTTGCAGAAATACCTATTGGCACCAAAGGAGGCTCTGGTGGAGGGGGGGGCGACCTTGAGAAGAAGAAGCGAGGTGTCTTTCGGGATACCGCATATTGGAACGGTGTCATTGAGACAGATGCATTAGGAAAAGCATCCGTGAAGTTCACGCTTCCTGATAACCTGACTCAGTGGCAGGTAGAGAGTGTGGGAATTACTAGCGACACCCGCGTTGGCGCAGGATATTCCGATTTTGTGGCACGAAAATCCATCATGGCGGTACCCCTGAAGCCAAGGTTTATTCTTCCAGGGGATAGTTTTGCAGTTGGTGGAACAATATTCAACGAGACAGATACCACGCAGACGTTGGATGTGTCCATGAGCGCGCCTACACTATCATTGACTGGAAGCAGTGCAACGCAGGTTACCATAGAGCCCCATGCTTCGATTAGTATTTCATTCCCGGCACGAGCACCTGAATCAGTTATTAATGGAAAACATGAGTTTACATTTTCTGCAAAAAATACCGAATTTGAAGATGTCGTGACGAGTGCATTTCCGATTGAACGAAACGAGACCTATGAATTTACGGCAACCGCGGGGCGCATCAGTGAGAGTACTTGGAAGGAACATCTTTATTTGCCTAAAAACGTTATTGAAGATAGGGGGGGACTCACTATTTCACTTGGGGCGACGATGGCGACGATGCTCGACAGTGCAGTAAGGCAAATGCTTATCTATCCGTATGAATGTAGCGAACAGGTTGCGAGTAAGTTGCGCGCTATCGCACTCGTAAAGCAGAATACTTCACTTTTTGGAACGAGTTCTCCGATGCTCTCCGAAAAGGTCATGCTGGGGAGTGAGGAGTACACCGTTGATCAGATCGTGGAGATAGGTCTTGCAAGACTCTATCAGAACCAAGTTGTCGATGGTATGCCCTACTACGCGAACCTTGCACCAAGCTTTGTTCTGAGCGTTCAAGCGCTTGAAACATATATCGATCTTGGTAAAGCGGGGTATACCGTCGATGCTGGAAAGCTTGATGAAATAGCAAGAGCGGTATTCAACTACATCAACTTCCCGCGCACAAGCACTGGACCGACAACCGAAGAAATCATTGCTGGTTCTTATGCGCTATCTAGAATACATGGACCTAAAGTCTACGAGAGTGCGGCGATGACGCAGCGGTTGCTCGATATTGCCTCAAATAAAACACTCACACACAGTGGTCTCAGTACACCGGCGCTTGCATATCTTGCTATTCTTTCTGCGCAGAAAAAATTTAGTACAGAAACGACAAATAGACTTTTTTCGGAGTTTGAAAACAGAAGCAGTATTGATGCTCGAGGCACTATCGTTAATGGCAGCGCGGAAATACCTACGATGTTTTACGGTAACGCAATAACAAACACTGCACTCGCAGTGAAAGCTTTTTCAGAGGCAAAACACGATACGCCTCTCATGGAGGGATATCTTCGCGCAATAAAACTCAGTAAAGCCCGAGACGGTGGGTGGTCTTCAACATACAATACCATTACCGTCATAGACGCGATGACGGCCTACCTCGGTTGGTCAAATGAGGCAAACGCTCAAATGAACATCTCATCCTCGATAGACGGGAAGCCCTATCTTTCGGTGGAGTACTCGAAGCAAAACGTCCTGAATACCTATGCGACCAGTGTCCCAATGAGTGCCCTCAATAAGGGCGAGACGCAAGTCATTCAATTTCTTAAAAAAGACCTTGGGGCGCATGTAGATTCGTACTATTTTGACATGCTCCTCAAATATTTCCTTCCCACTGCGACGATTGCTCCACGTGATGAAGGATTCAGCGTACAACGTGACCTTTATCGCCTGGATGATACAGAATTTTTACGCCCAGTGACAGAGGCGACGCAAGGAGATGTACTTCGTGGACGAGTACTCGTAAGCGTTCCAAAACAACGTTTTAATGTCACTATCGAAGACTTTATACCGGCTGGTGTTGAGATTGTAAATCAACGCTTCCAAACAGAGGACCAAAGCCTGGGGAATGACAACGGTCAATCAAATGAATATCTTGGTTTAGAAAAGGTCCAAAGTCCTGGATTACGATGGGGCAGTTATCTTGCTGGTTTCTTCTCGGCGTCTGGGGGTCCTGGTCCAATAAAAAATACTGATGGTATGGTGAGTGATGAAATGTATGGGAATAGGAGTACGGCACTTCGTGCGCTTTACCCGTCTGCAATAGAGCAACACGATGATCGCATCTTTGCATACATAAACGAGCTTCGTCAGGGTGAATATGTATACGAATATTTTGTGAGGGCACTCATCCCCGGAACCTACCAGTATCTTCCACTCGTCGTGAGTGAGCTCTATACACCGGAGATTTTTGGCAGAACTGCGGGAAGTGAATTTACGGTTCTGAAGAAATAATTTGTGCGTCCATCATTCAACAATACTTAAGTGGATGACCGATATTATCTTACCGGACTCATTTGTTGCGCGTATCACATAATCACCAGGACCTTCTGGGGTCCAATAGACTTTTAGACCTGTTCCTAATGCTTTCCCATTCAAGTCATAGCTGAGCTTTGCTGTTGCGCGAAAGGGGATACTCATGCCATGGGTAAACTGTATGATATCTCGATCGTGCGGTTCAAGGATGATTTGCTTGTCCTTCATGATGAGGCGAGAAAACTCTACGTCATCATCTGCGAGTCCGAACGAACGTCCCTCCGGCGTTTCAATTGGTACAAGGTATCGCTCTTCGAACGATTGCGGAATGATATCGCCACGAGCTACCAAGAGAGTCATGACGTCGTGCCATATTTTTCCGGCACCTCGCGAGCCTGTCAAGAAGTCCATTGGACTATTATTACTATTTCCGATCCAGACGACGACAACAGCATCCGGCGTGTACCCGACCGTCCAAGAATCGTGATAATCATAAGATGTTCCTGTTTTTACGGCATACGAACTGAAGGGAAGATTCAGGTTGCTCGTGAGACCGAACTGCTCGACGCCCAGCAATCGATCAGAAAGCATCTTGGTCATAAGCTCAGTTGTTGTAGCACGAAAGATCCGCCTCGGTTCCATCACAGGTATCGACATCGGGATATCAAGAGCGTGCTCGGCTTGCAACTCGAGTGGTGCAAGGATGCCGTGACGCGGAAAGATTGTAAAATAATTCGCAAGCAAAAGCGGATTCATTTCGAGGCCACCAAGCGCCACTGAAAGCTGATAAGAATCGTACGATTGAAGCGTTTTAAAGCCTAGTCCATCGTTAAGAAATATTCCAAAGTCATGGATATCGTCAAATTGTAAGGCGCGTACTGCGGGTACATTCAAGCTATTGGATATGGCATAGTGAAGCGTGACGTTTCCACGGTATATCCCATCATAATTTTTTGGATAAAAGGCGAATCCCGTTCCTATCTCATAGCGATATTCTGTGTCATCAATGATGGAGTACGGCCTTGCGCCTTTTTCGATTGCCGTGCCGTAAATGAACGGTTTCCACGTTGAACCAATCGGTCGCGGCTCAAGCGCCATATTTATCTGATTTCCATTATTTCCGCCATAGGGATTTGGTGAGCCGACGAGTGCGAGTAGTGTATTTGGCTCGGAATCTTTCCCGAGTTTAATAACGGCGACTGCGGCATTCGTTACACTATCGAACTGTTTTGTGCCAAGCGTGTCGCGAACAATTTCTCTGATTAAAGCAGTTAGTTTCAGATCTACGTTTACGATACATAAGGAAGAAGCACAAGCGGAGGTGGAAGTGGAGATGAGTGTGCGAAGCTCAAAGATTGCGGCGTCTTTTTTTGCATCGAGTCTATCTCGTGGAACGCCAATATATTCTGGAATATTATATACGCCAAGTCGTTTTCCGAGATTCATTGCGCGCGCAGTATTTCCTGCACTACTCGGCTGAAATGAGGGTGCGCTCAAAAGCGCAAGGAGTCGAACGATTTCACCATCAGTCAGATCCGACGTGCCTTTACCGAAATAATGTTCTGCCCCCATTTCGAGGCCCTCTATTTGATCGCCGACATACGCGGTGCTGACATACATCGTGAGGATATCCTCTTTTGGGGTATTGAGCTCAATGGCAATCGCATAAAGAGTTTCAATAATCTTGTTTTTTATAGTGCGTTCGTTTTCGTGATGAAGGAGATTTTTTACCAATTGTTGAGTGATGGTGCTTCCACCCCCGCGCTCCCCATAAACAAACGATCGATAAATGCTACGAAATATACTTACGGGGTTTATCCCGAGATGATAAAAGAAGTATTTATCCTCTTTTTGCACAACGAGTTCTCGCACGCGCGAAGAGCCTGCTCCAGGTATCATGTACTGACCTTTCGAATTTGGAAGAATCTGTAACAAATCGCCATTCTGGTCGAGTATGCGCGTTGAGACTTCTTGTTCGTATGCCTTGTGCAATACATCACTCGCGGTAGCTACATAAAGAAGGAGGGGGATTGCTATAATACCCATCACAAGGGCCGCATTGCGGAGCCCTTTATTGCGTGACACTTTGTGAGAGAATTCCATATATGAATTATATAGGACTTCACAAAACCAACAACAAGTTTAATTTCTTGTGTCACAAGGAATCTTCACTGAAATTTCACTGGGATAAGCGTGTAATGAATGAGATAAGATGACATAAGTTCTGCTTTATCTCGATCTCTTGTTTTCAAAACACCCACACTTAAAACTTATCATCTTCGTCATTGATGGAACCTATGAATACGTATCATTGGATAGGTGCTGGGTCACTCATTGTCATCATAGTTTTGACAGCCGCTTTTGCTTATCGTGATCAATGGAGTAGGAATGGGGTTACACAACTCGAGGGTGACAGGGATACACACGGATGTATCGTCTCTGCAGGATATTCCTGGTGTAAAGAAAAACAAATGTGTCTTCGTATATGGGAGGAAACATGCAGGGATTCAATTAAAGAAAAAGTATTTTCATTAACAGAGAATGATGCGCGTGCAATTGCGGAAAGAATCTGCATCAAGGGTGGGGAAGCACTTTCGAAGGGGTATTACAATGAGAATTCTCGAACTTGGTGGTTTGACGCTAATTTGAATGCGACACAACCTGGTTGTACGCCGGCCTGTGTTGTGAGTGAAGAAACCTTGATTGCTGAGGTAAACTGGCGTTGTACCGGAGCAATTCCGCCTGACAGTCTGTAGTTCGGAATCGATACGCTACATTAAGACATAATCATCCATTTTGTTGATGTTTGAACATATAGACCTTTTGGTGATGACCCTAATCTCTCGTATGCATTCACTTAGTCCGACGTGGCTGAAACTTATCGGATATACCCATTTGGCAATTCTCGCATTCTGGAGTACCGTGGTATCTAGTAAACGTGGTTACTGAATAATAAATACTTATGAATGAAAAAATATATGTGGGGAAGGGGATGGTTGTCGGACAATACGGCAATATAGGATTTAGTGTTGACCTCGATGCGCTTTTGCCACACGCGTATGAATACAACGGAAAGCGATACGTGAAACTTATCATGTCGGAGATGCGTCAGGCGGATCAGTACGGCAAAACACATACCGTCCAGATTGATACATGGAAGCCGGATACTGCTGCGGGAGCAGTTGAATCCCAAAAACAACAACAACCCCCGACTCAACCATTAGCAGAAATTGATATCCTTGAGGAAGATATTAATACGGAAGAAATTCCTTTTTAGCTAGACAATTGATTCCAGCATATTTTGTGTAATGGTGAACAAATACACACAACAGCCCGACGAGGTCATCGATCTACATCATCGTACGACTGCGGAAACTGCGCAGATTTTACAGAGCTTATTGAGAAAGAAAGGACCACTGCATATTCGCTTGATAGTGGGAAAGGGATTGCATAGTAAGGATGGACCGATACTCGGTTCGTTCGTAAAAAAGTATCTTTCATCCAAAAATATCGCCTACAAGACGGCAAAACTCCATGATGGCGGTGAAGGAGCAATAGATGTCACGCTGTAATGCTTCACGAATATTTCACACATAGATTGGCTTAATTTATAATGTACCCATGTATGTTTGAAATTTACTCGTAACATTATCTTTATGAAAATAAGTTTAAGTGCAATTTCTATTTGTGTTGCCATGCTCGTGGCGCCACTCATGTCTCAGGCAATGGAGATACGTACAGGGCAGCAGGTCTCTACGCAATCCAGTGAGATTATCACGGGCGATATGTATATGACGGGTGGTTCTGTGGTGAGCGCTGGCGAAATTACCGGAGACCTTATTGCCGGTGGTGGGACCGTACTTGTGACTGGAGTCGTGGGTGCAGATGCGCTCATTGGCGGAGGAACTATAACCATCATCTCCGAAGTGCGAGATGATCTCCGTATCGGTGGCGGAAATATTTTGGTGCAAGGTCGTGTCGGTGGCGATATCGTCGTCGGAGGTGGTCAGGGAACCATCGGAGGCCTTGGTATAGGAGGAGACGTGCT
>MHFY01000036.1:8137-9179 GCA_001805375.1 Omnitrophica WOR_2 bacterium GWA2_47_8
GCGGTGCCGTCATTCATGGCAATGTAACCTATCATTCTGAAAAAGAGATGACGAAGGAAAGCGGAGCATCGGTGATTGGTTCCGTAGAGTGGACTCCTCGTGTCAGAACCGAAATGCCAGACCGCACAACGAAAGGTGGGATATTAGCTCTGCTCGGTGTAGGAAAATTTCTCATGCTCTTTTTGAGTGCACTCGTTCTTGGTCTTGGATTCAAGAGATATAGCGTTGATGTGCTTCGTCGGGTCACAGAACGTCCATTCTTTGAGATGGGGAGGGGATTCATTGTGTTGGTTGTCATGCCCGTCCTCTCTGTCCTACTCATGATGACATTGCTCGGTATCCCATTCGGCTTCATTCTCGCGCTTGGCTACATCGTACTACTTCTCGTCGCATGGATAGTATCTCCCATTGTGGTTGGGAGCCTTGCATTCAAATATCTCGCAAAACGTGAACTCGAAGTGAATTGGAAAACGATTCTTGTCGGCACAATAGTCTACTCGCTAATTAGTATCGTGCCAATTCTTGGAGGAATATTCTGTTTTATCTTAATGCTCACGACACTCGGTGCAATGGTCGCATTGAAACAGAAAATTGCTTCAGAGTGGAGATAGTTTACGATTATAGTACATGCCAATGTTATTATCCAAAGAAAAACCCGCATGAGCGGGTTTTTACTACCAGAAATTATTTTGAATAGGCAATGAAATAAGAAGCATTGCCAAAATCACAAAATCTTCTTTTCCATCCTCAAAATTTCCGAGATATTGAAGAGGCCACTCGGTGCGCAAATAAAGCGTCATAGTATGAAGCACCCCGGCGATAATATAGGATTGCCCATCCGTCCACGTCTCGGCAGCTTCGCTCATGGCATTGTCGAATCGTTTACATGAGACCGCTATCGATTTGATGTGACTCAGCTCAATTTGTGTAGGTTGACGGGAAATTCGCACAGGAAGTGACATTGCCATCGCACGCTCAGCGATTTCTGTAAGCGTATTGATGTTTGCAATCAGATTTTTGTCTAATGCAAAACAACTAAAAA
>MHFY01000037.1 GCA_001805375.1 Omnitrophica WOR_2 bacterium GWA2_47_8
AGAAATTAAGAAATTTTTAGAGCAGAGTAAAGCTAAATTAAATCCCTGAAAGGAGTTGTATTTCCTATAGCCGAAGCCGCAAAACCAGCAGCCGCAGCAGCACCAGCCGACGTTAGTAAAAATTGTTTCGGTTGCGGTAAACCGATGAAAAGAGCGAAGCGTTATTACCGTAACGGACATTATTTTTGCAATAAAAATTGTTTTGTGAATAAGAAAAAAGTAGCCGCTGCCGCTGAACCAGCCGCAGCATAATCCTTCAAAGGCCGTCCGCTAAGCGGACGGCCTCGTTCCCGCCCAAAAGTGTGGCGGGAAGAAAAATGAACGGGAGAGTCCTACGGTGGCAAACAACTTTCAAGACGAACGAAGGCAAAGCCCGCGTGTCAACCGCAATATCCCGCTTAAAATAAGCAGTGATGACGGCGATGTGGTCACGCAAAGCTGGAACCTGAGCCGCAGCGGGGTCTATTGCCGTGTTAATCGCTATATTGATCCCATGACGAAGCTTAAGATCCACCTTTTGTTGCCTCTTCGCAAGAATCAAAAGGTCACGACCAAAAAATTATCCTGCCGAGGGGTCGTGGTCAGAAGCGAATCCGTTCCCGGGACACCCGAGTATAATGTCGCTATCTTTTTTAATGAGATCAATAATAAAGACGCTGACAACATCAGCACGTACATCACCGCGGAGTTAGCGAAGGTCAGTTAATAAATTTCAGGAAGGATCGTTCCATGGAAAATGCCATAAATCTTTCGGTCACGCCTTTGCAGGTCATTCTGGCGCTGGCCTTTCAGGTCTGGATCGTTGTGTTCCCTATCGTCATTATTCGCAAGTTAAACGCCATTACGGATATCTTATTAGACCATTTTCAGGAAAATAGAGACTCTGCGTAATCATCTTCCCGCATTCCTATGTCAGACGAAAAAGATGCACGGGACCATTCGATCAAAATTTTATATCAGGATGAGCATTATATCGCTTTTGATAAGCCTCCAGGGCTTTTGGTTGTCCCAACCCCCAAAAACGAAACAAACACGTTGGTAAATATCGTTAACAGACATCAGGGCCCGCAGAAACAAGAACGGCTCTTTCCGTGCCACCGCTTGGACCGCGACACTTCAGGCGTTATTTTATTTGCCAAAGGAAAAAGGAACCAAGAACTTATGATGGAGCAGTTTAAAAAGGCGAGGGTAAAAAAATGTTACATCGCCTTTGTTCAGGGACGATTGAAAAGGCCGGCGGGAGAGCTTAAAAGTTTTATCGCGGATCAGGAACAGCGGAAGTTTCAGCGTCACCTAAGGCCTAAAATGGCAGTAACGCGCTACAAGGTCATTCAAACGGGCCGCGTGTTCAGCGTGCTGGAAGTTTTTCCGTTAACGGGCCGGACCAATCAGATCCGCATCCAGTTCCGGGATATTGGACACCCGTTATTAGGTGAAAGAAAATACGCCTTTGCCAGGGATTACGAGCTCAAATTCCGCCGCTGCGCCCTGCACGCGTTAGAGGTGCAGTTTAAACACCCTATTAAGCACCATCCTGTCACTGTCGTTGCTCCTTTATGCGAAGACATGAAAAATTTTTTAGCACATCAATTGAATTAACATAGAGAGGGAGGGCCCATTGGAAACACTGACTATTAAAGGACAAAGCTTGAATAAACTTTCTAACCTTTGCCACACGGTGGCGGTGGAGAAAGGGTTTTGGGATAAGGAAAGGAATATCGGAGAGGCCTTAATGCTCATTGTCACGGAATTGTCCGAGGCCATGGAGGCCCACCGCGTGCAGGACCATGAAAATTTCAAAGAAGAATTGGCCGATACATTTATCCGTTTGTTCGATCTCTGCGGAGGACTTAAGATAGATATCGAAGAAGAAATCGAAAAGAAGGCCAATAAAAATAAGGCACGTCCGTATAAACATGGAAAGATCTGCTAGGAGATCGGGTATGAAAAAGCATATTTTATTTTTAGTCCTTTTGTCTTTTTCTTTGGGCTGTGTGGGCGTAAAGATCCCCAAATATCTTTCGCAAAAGTCCCCTTATGCCAAAAAACTTTACGTCAACTTTGAAGAAGCCGTCCGTTTAACGGAAAAGGCCTTGACCGATCTTAAATGGTCGATCGATGAGAAGGTCGATCCGGCCATGTACGAACAAGATATGGCCAGCTTAGAGCCTGATCAAAAACGGATCATGATCTTTACCAAAGTCCGGCAGACCCCGCTTTTCTTAGGGACATGCTATGCCAAAATGAATATCCTGCTCAACGCGTCCAACGACGGAACAACCCAAATGGAAATACGGTACTTGACCGTCAATTCTTTCACGGTGCGCAATATCGAATCTTACAAGAATGAAGCTGCCGCCAATAAAATATTCGAATACATCGATAGGCTGATCAAGGAAGGCCAGTAACCCGGATTTCATTTAGGCGTCACCTTCTCCATCCCATACGCGATCCACATGGAAAAATTCATCCTCAAAAGTAAATTTAAGCCCGTGGCCGAACAATCTTCGGCCACGGAAAAGATCGTTAAAAATATTTTAAACGGTCAGGCGACCCAGATCCTGCTGGGCGTGACCGGCAGCGGTAAGACATTTACCCTGGCCAATGTCATTGAAAAGATCAACCGCCCCACGCTTGTCGTTTCCCATAATAAAACCCTGGCTGCGCAGCTTTACAGCGAGTTTAAGGAATTCTTTCCTCACAATGCGGTGGAGTATTTTGTCAGTTATTACGATTATTATCAGCCCGAGGCCTATGTCCCGCAGACAGACGTTTATATCGAAAAGGATGCCTCGATCAACGACCGTTTGGATCGCCTGCGTTTGTCCTCCACGACGTCTCTGATGTCCCGCCGGGATGTCTTGATCGTGGCCAGCGTGTCCTGTATTTACAATTTAGGTTCTCCGGAGGATTATCAGGAATTTTTACTATATCTGGAAAAAGGACAGACCATTGACCGCGATGAAATTTTACTTAAGTTGATAGAAGTCCAGTATGAGCGCAATGACTATGAGTTTTCCCGGGGGAAATTCCGCGTCCGGGGCGATGTGGTCGAGGTTTATCCCGCGTACCGGCAGGATGCCCTGCGTATTGAATTTGAGGATGATAAAATAGCCAAGATTACGCAGATCAATCCGGTGACGTCGGAAGTTATTGTTGATTTGCCGAAAGTGGCCGTGTATCCGGCCAAACATTTCATCACCTCTCGCCCGCGTATTGAAAATGCTTTAGGAGAGATAGAGCGAGAACTCAAAGAACGGGTGGCGCAATTGAACAGCCAGGGAAAATTATTGGAAGCGCAGAGATTGAATTCCCGCACGCGTTACGATATGGAGATGCTCAAGGAAATGGGTTTCTGTCACGGGATCGAGAATTATTCGCAGGCCCTTTCGGGCCGTCCGCCCGGCAGCCGGCCGTTTTGTTTGCTGGATTATTTTCCTAAAGATTTTATTACGCTCATCGATGAATCGCATGTCACGGTGCCTCAGTTAGGCGGCATGTATGAAGGGGATAAAGCGCGCAAAGAAACCTTGGTCGAATACGGCTTTCGCCTGCCGTCCTGCCTGGATAACCGGCCGCTGAAATTTGCGGAATTTATGCAGACGGTCAAACAGCGGATCCATGTCTCGGCGACCCCGGGCCCGTTTGAAAAAAAGGAAGCGGACGGTTTTGTCATCGAGCAGATCATCCGGCCAACGGGGATCGTTGATCCTATGATCGAAGTCCGGCAGACCAAAGGCCAGGTGGATGACTTGATCGCAGAGATCCGAAAGCGCGCGAAAAAGAACGAGCGCGTCCTCGTCACGACTTTGACCAAAAAGATGTCCGAGGACCTGACCCAGTATTTGGAAGAAAGGGATATTAAGGTAAAATATCTGCATTCCGATATCGAGACCATTGACCGGACCCAGATCCTCAAAGATCTCAGGTTGAAAAAATTTGATTGTCTGGTGGGGGTAAACCTTTTAAGAGAAGGCTTGGACCTGCCGGAGGTATCATTGGTCGCGATCTTTGATGCGGATAAGCAAGGCTTTTTGCGTTCTCCATCGTCCTTGATCCAGGTCTCTGGCCGCGCGGCGCGGAATATCAACGGCATGGTCATCATGTACGCGGATAGCGTCAGCAGTGCCATGAAGATCGCCATGAGCGAGTGTGACCGCCGGAGAAAAATACAAACAGCCTTTAATGAAAAACATAACATCACCCCGCGTTCGATCATAAAGGCCATTCACGACGGGATCGAACAACTGAATGAAGAAGAAGCGGAACATATCGTGATGGACGCCGTCGGCCAGAATGAAGAATCGTTCGCGCTTAATAATTTTGTCAGTGACCTTGAGCGGCAAATGGAGGCCGCGGCGCGCAATCTGCAGTTTGAAAAAGCGGCCGCAATCAGGGATAAGATAAAGGAATTAAAAGAACAAGGATTTCCCCAGGAAAAACAAAAGGGAAAAGGAAAGAAGAAAACGGACCGTCTTTCCATCAATAGTTTTATTAAAAAATAGGAACAATTATGCTTCTTGCCGTTGATATCGGAAATACAACAATAGCCTTTGGGATCGTAAAGGCCGGCCGGGTCTTAAAGATCAAACGGATCGAAACTCACCAGTCGGAACTTATCCTGAAAAGGGCGATCAAAGGTACTGCGCTCCTTTTAAAGAAACAATATAAGGGAATAGCGGGGATCGTCATCTGCAGTGTTGTTCCCCCGGCCTCGGCAACCGTCAGCAGTATCTTAAAGGAAGTCTTTAAAATAAAACCGCTGATCGTGGGGCAAGATATTGTTGTCCCGATAAAAAATTTGTACCGCAACCCGAACCAGGTGGGGAAGGACAGACTGGTTGAGGCTTACGCCGCGTCTTTCCTGTATGGGACGCCTTTGATCATTATTGATTTCGGGACCGCCATTACCTATAACATTGTTTCGGCCAAACGTGAATATCTGGGGGGGATCATTGTCCCGGGGATCCGCTTGTCCGCCGAATCTCTTTTCAAAAAGACCGCGCTTTTACCAAAGGTCAAGATCAAAACGCCTAAAAATATCATCGGCAAAACTACCAACGAAAGTATCCTCAGCGGATTGTTCTATGGGTACGGTGCGATGAGTGTGGGGCTTATCGATAAGATCTCCAAAACATTTAAATCTCGCCCTCAAGTCGTTGTCACAGGCGGATATACACATTGGGTTAAAAAGTATTTCGCCGAGAAGATCGATGTTGTCGATGAACATCTGATCTTTAAAGGCCTCGCCCTGCTCTGGAGTTCCCTCTAAGAAAAAATCCCTTGACAAATTATCGCTTTTTGATTAAATTAGCGCTCTATCAAGTCAAGTGCTAATAACATAACATGGAGGATTTGTATGAATATCAGACCATTAGGTGATCGCATCGTTGTAAAGCCCTTAGAGGCGCAAGAAAAAACCAAAGGCGGTATTGTGTTACCGGACACGGCTAAAGAGAAACCGCAAGAGGGCAAGGTCATGGCCGTTGGAAAAGGAAAAGTTTTGGAATCAGGCCAGACACAGACTTTAGAAGTAAAGGTGGGGGACAAGATCCTTTACGGAAAATACAGCGGCAGCGAGATCTCACAGGATGGGGAAGATCTATTGATCATGCGCGAAGAAGATGTTTTAGCGATCGTTAAATAAATTTTAAATCTCGAAGGTAAATTATAAAGGGAGGCAATACATGGCAAAGCAATTGATTTTTGACGAACAAGCACGACGAGCCGTATTACGCGGTGTTGTCCAGCTGGCCAGAGCGGTTAAAGTAACCCTCGGCCCTAAAGGACGCAATGTTGTCATCGACAAAAAATTCGGCTCACCGACCGTTACCAAAGACGGTGTCACGGTAGCCAAGGAGATCGACCTGGAAGATCCTTATGAAAACATGGGCGCTCAAATGGTCAAGGAAGTCGCTGAAAAGACATCTGACAGCGCCGGAGACGGGACCACGACCGCCACGGTTTTGGCAGAGGCCATTTATCAGGAAGGTCTAAAGAACGTCACCGCCGGAGCGAATCCCATGGCCCTTAAAAGAGGGATCGAAATAGGCGTTGAATCCGTTATCAAAAGATTAGCCAGCCTTTCCAAAAAGATCGACCTTAAAGATTCCAAGCAAGTCGAACAGGTCGCCACCATCGCCGCCAACAATGATTCCGTTATCGGAAAAAAGATCGCCGAGGCTTTTGAGGCGGTCGGAAAAGACGGGGTCATCACCGTTGAAGAATCCAAGACCATTAACACGGAACTGAAGATCGTGGAAGGGATGCAGTTCGATCAGGGTTATTTATCGCCCTATTTTTCCACAAATATGGAAAAGATGGAATGTGAACTCGATGCACCCTTTATCCTCATCTACGAAAAGAAGATCTCCAATATTAAAGAGATCTTGCCCGTTTTAGAACAAGTTGCCAAAGCCGGACGCCCTCTGATGATTATCTGCGAGGATGTCGAAGGCGAGGCGTTAGCCACCTTAGTTGTTAATAATTTAAGAAAGACCTTGTCCTGCGCCGCTGTGAAGGCCCCTGGTTATGGCGATCGTCGTAAGGCCATGCTGGAGGATATCGCGGTTTTAACCGGCGGTAAGGCCATTACGGAAGATCTGGGTCTTAAATTGGAAAATACCCAGTTGGCAGACCTAGGCCGCGCCAAAAAGATCAAGATCACCAAAGACGCGACAACCATTGTCGAAGGCGCCGGTAAAACAGCTGAGATCAAGGCACGTATCAGTCAACTCAAATCGCAGATCGAAGCGACCGATTCAACCTACGATCGTGAAAAACTTCAAGAACGCTTGGCCAAATTAGCCGGCGGCGTTGCCATCATCAATGTCGGGGCGGCAACCGAATCTGAAATGAAAGAAAAGAAGGCCCGCGTCGAAGATGCCTTGCATGCGACCCGCGCCGCCGTGGAAGAGGGTATTGTTCCTGGCGGTGGTGTGGCTTTACTGCGCTGCCTGGATGAATTGGATAACACTAAGGTCAAAGGCGATGAAAAAACCGGCGTGGATATTATCCGCCGGGCCATTGAATCTCCTTTACGACAATTAGCCACCAACGCAGGTTTGGAAGGCTCTATCATTGTCGAGAGATTAAAAAATGAAAAGCGTATTAATTTTGGTTTTGATCTGGAAAGAAATGAATTTGTGGATATGCTCGAATCCGGGATCATTGATCCGACCAAGGTCACACGTACAGCCTTACAAAATGCCGCGAGTATTTCCGCGCTTTTGCTCACGACCGAAGCGCTCGTAACCGATATCCCGGAAAAAGACAAAGGGATGCCGGGTGGTATGCCACCGGGAATGGGTGGAATGGGCGGTATGGGTATGGGAGGAATGGAGTAAGAGCAATTTGAGTTTTTTGGAAAAAGGGGCGCCAGCTAAAAGCTGGCGCCCCTTTTGATTTTTCAGTAAAAATCTTCTATTGACTTTTAATATTAATTTAAGTATATTATGAACTTAAGTTTCCCCAGAAAATCGTAATTCACTACTTACACCCCGACGTACGTCGGGGTACCAGAAGGAGTTTCCTTTATGGCCGAATGGGTTGGAATTGGCAGACGTGCCAGGCGTTGTTATGGTTTTGATGAGATCGCCCTGGTCCCAGGGATGGTCACCGTAAACCCCAATGAAGTTGATACCAGTTGGCAAATTTCGGATAAAAAATATAAAGTCCCTATCTTAGCTGCTGCCATGGATGGGGTTGTGGATGTCCAGTTCGCCGTTGCCATGGGCAAATTAGGCGGTATCGCGGTATTGAACCTGGATGGTGTCCAGACCCGTTATGATCACCCCCAAGAGGTCATCAAACAGATCGCCCAAGCCGACCCTGAAGAAGCCACCAAGATCCTCCAATCACTCTATTTAAAGCCCGTCAAAGAAAGTTTGATCGCCAAACGGATCCAGGAAATCAAAAAAGGCAAGGTTCCGGCCGTTGTCAGCTGTATCCCGCAAAACGCGGCAAAATTCGGTCCGATCGCTGAAGAGGCAGGCTGTGATATTTTCATCGTTCAGTCAACCGTTGCCACTGTCCGCCATAAATCCACTCAATATAAAGTCCTTGATCTAGAAAAATTTTGTCAATCTATGAAAATTCCAGTCATTTTA
>MHFY01000038.1:0-3804 GCA_001805375.1 Omnitrophica WOR_2 bacterium GWA2_47_8
AACGGAAAAACATATTTCTACCTCGTGGAGTCAAGGCGCATCAACGGGAAAGTGCGCCAGAAGGTCATCAGATACATAGGCACGCAGGGCAATCTTGGAAAATTGCTGCAGGGAAATCCCGGGAAGTTGTCGCAGAGTAAACATGGAAAGAGATAAGCAGGGAGAGATTGGGATGGGAAAAGAGATTGCAGCATGCGCTTTTCTATTCGCTGTCTTTGCAGTCGCTTTATTCTTTCATTCCCCTGATCTATTTTCCGTCACTGGTCTAGCCGTTGGAAATGCAATAGGCTGCTGCGAGGACCTGTGCTCCCAAGGAACCAAGGAAGGCTGCAGAGGAGGGTTCCACCCTGCAAAGGCGTGCAATGAGGTGGAGCGCTGTGTCATGGGGTGCTGCATCGACAAGGAAGGGTATTGCCTGCAGAATTACCTTCAGGGAGGATGCACGGACAAGGGAGGGAAGTTCATCTCGAAGAGATGCGATGATGTGCTGTATTGCGCATATGGGTCGGATAAGCCGCTAATCTTGAAGAACCGAACGATCTCCCCTTATAGAGAGTTCGCAGCGCGCATAGCGCCACGAGGATCGCATGGATCATTCATCCCCTTGGTGTTTTTCGTTGCAGAAAGGAATGTGGATCGCGTGCAGGCAGAGGTCCAAAAGGATGGCAGGACTATCGCGCTCCTTGAGCTCTATGATGATGGCAGGCACAATGATGGGGGCTCTGAAGATGGATTATATGGGACGATGTGGGACAGCTCTGCTGCGGATGTCGATGAGGGCATCACCTCGCTTCAGGTCAATATCATCCTTACCATAAAAGGAGAGAAGAGAAAAGTGCAAAGCACCCAGGAGATCTCAATCCACAAGAACAATGCCTGTTTTCCGCTTAACCTTGGATCGGATTCCCCGCTAAAGGAGAGCATCATCATCGCAGGGAGCGGATATGGGGGAAGGCCGCAGGAATGGAGAAGGGATTCCGAGAGGGTGGCGTCCCAGATATCTGCCTTAATCGAATCATTTACCGGGGAAGTGCATGGAACCTTTAGATTTGACAGGGATATTACCGATTCCTCCCTTGCAGTTGCCATGGTACGCGCAGACTGCAGCTTCCTTAATGCCTCGATGGATGAGGTCATCCTCCTGGATGGGAGGGAAGAGTGCAGAGAAGAAGGTGGAGTTATCATATTGAACCCTGTTTTTTTCATCAAAAGGTCTGTAATCAATTTCAGCTTCACCCCGTTAAGCGGCATCTGCGAGCATATCATCAGCGAGAGGAGCTTCTTTGGAGAGATCAACCGCTCCATCACCTCTCCTGACATCGTCTTCCATACGGTGAACCTCACATTCGAAGGGGGGTTGGCTGCCAACATCTCCTTTTCCATCATTGACACGAATTATCCCGATACATATACTGCATATCTTGATGGGAGTGTGCTTGCAAACGGAACCGCTCCTGATGATTTTCCCCTCACCATCGAGGTTCCACTCACCGCGCCGCAGCATCAGCTCCTTATCCAGGCAATAAGCAATAAGGAGATTTACTCCTTTGCGTTCATCAACATCACTTCCTTCTCCCAGGAGTTCGAGACAAACCAGACAACAGATCAAAATGAGACAACAGAATAAACGGCACCAAAAAAAGAGAATGCTGCCCATCCTCCTCATAGCCCTGCTCCTCCTCCCTCAAGCCCTTGCAGAGAAATACTATGTCATGGGACTTTTGAAAAGAGGCGACCAGATGGTTCTTGATTCCTTCTCGGTTGAAAACATCGATGGCGAGATCACCCCTTCCACAGGCGGGACTGACCACATCACAGTGCTCTCTAAGGGAGGGGATACCCTCTTTTCTTTAGCTACAGATCTTGACTCACCTGAGCTTTCGCTCTTTTATGTCCCTTACCAAGAAGAAGGAGAGCTCATCGAGCTAAAGGATGTCTCTGGAAACCTTCTTCTTGGCATTCCCCTGGAGATGTATGCGAAGGTGTGCGGCGATGGCTTTTGCCAGGGGCAGGAGTCGTGGAGCACATGTCCTAGCGACTGCAAGGAGCCTCAAGAGGCGCAGGAGATCCCCATCCAAAATGAAGAGGGAGATGTATCCGCAATGCCTTTTGAAGAACAGCCATTGACAGATGAGGGGGGTGATGGCCAAGAAGAAGGCGACCTCAATGCAGTTGATGAAGAAAATGAGGGAGGGGGAATCGGGCGAATTATCATGCTTGCCCTTCTTGCAATGGTGGGAGGATCTGGCATTTTTTTCTGGCAGAGGAAAAAAGGGCATGATGAAAGGGAAGCAAAAATCAGGAAGTATGTGGATTATAACATGAAAAAAGGCTATTTGTTCAATCAGATCGCGCATACGCTCAAAAGCAGAGGAATCACCGAAGAGGATATCCAGAACGCGATGAGAAGATCATGAAAACCAGTAGATATCCCATGCCTTCCGTTATATTAATAAAGAAGGGACTGTTCTCAAAAGAGAGGTGAAGACATGCACAAGGATTCAGTCATTGTTCTTGAGAAGACGCAGATTATCGCAGGCAAATCGTATCTATTGGGATTTTTCGAGGATTCTTTAACGGTTTTTGGAGTCTCAAAATCCATCGATGGCATGGCGCAGGGAGCGATATCCCTTGCCATAAAGAACGGATTCAAGGCAGAGAAAGGGGAGTTGAAGATGCTCTATCCCGCCGGAAAATTGGATACGGTCCTGCTCCTTGGCCTTGGAAAGAAGGAGAAGTTTCAGGCAGATAGCTTCATGGATTCATTTGCTGATGCCATCAAGGGGGCACGCAACGCAGGCATCAAGGAGATCAGGGTTGCCGTTGATTCGTTTGATGTGAAAGATGCGGTTAAATGCATCGCCCTCTCCTCCTCAGTGGGATCCCATCGATTTATGCAGTACAAGACCCAGAATCTAGACAAGGTAAAGAACCTGGAGCGAATCGTGCTTATCACCGAGAATCCAAAAGAAGCGCAAGATGATTTCAATGAGGCCCAAATCATCGCTGATGCGATGAGAAAGACGAGGGATCTCGTGAATACCCCCCCTAATATCGCCGATACCGATCAAATGGCAGAGTACGCCAAAAAGATCGCTTCGAAGCATAAGCTCAAGTGCACTATCCTCGATGAGGGGAAGATGAAATCTCTTGGGATGGGGTGCATGGTTGCGGTGGGCAAGGGGAGCGCTTCTAGGCCAAAGATGGCAATTCTCGAATATAGCGGGGGAGGGAAAGAAAAGCCCCTGGTTCTGGTCGGAAAAGGGATCACCTTTGATTCCGGCGGATACAATCTCAAGCCGACAAATTACATCAACAACATGAAGGATGACAAGGCTGGAGCGGTCACGGTGATGCATGTGATCGCCGCAGCATCCCAGCTTAAGCTTAAAGTAAATCTAATTGTAGTGATCGCGCTTGCGGAGAATATGGTTTCGCACATGGCGTACCGGCCTGATGATATCTTGACTGCGCATAATGGCATGACGATCGAGATCACGAACACCGACGCCGAAGGAAGGCTTGTGCTCGCTGATGCGCTCTCTTATGCCGCTACGGCATTCAAGCCCAAAGCCATTATCGACATCGCAACGCTTACCGGCGCATCCATGGTCGCGCTTGGGCATTTCACGACGCCGATTGTCGGAAACGACGAGGGAGTCATTGAGAGCCTTAGGAAAGCGGCGGCAGGGGCAGGAGAGAGGGTTTGGCAGCTTCCACTCTGGGATGAATATGCTGAAAACATCAAGAGCGATATCGCGGACATCAAGAACGCGACCGATGGGCCTGACGCAGGCGTCATCA
>MHFY01000038.1:3824-5177 GCA_001805375.1 Omnitrophica WOR_2 bacterium GWA2_47_8
AACTTCGTCCATGACGTCCCGTGGGCGCATCTTGACATCGGAACGACGGTGTGGAGCAAGGCGGAGAAGGGCATGAAGCAGAAAGGCGCGACCGCGGTTTCTGTGCGCACCCTATTGAACTTTGTCAAGAACTGGAAATGAGGTCCTATGCACCAAGTCCAGGAGCACATCCTTAGGATTATTGAGATCGTGCAGGAAACGCCTCAGGTTCGGCTTCTTCGGGTTGAATATCCCAAGGGGTCTGGTTTGACCTATCTTCCCGGCCAGTTCTTCATGGTCTCTTTGGTAAATGATCCCGACGTAAAAGTGGGGCGGGCGTATTCTGTCGCATCCTCTGCGCTTAATTCTGATCATATCGAGATTGGGTTTGACAAAGTGGGGGTTTTCACCACAAAACTCTTTGAGCTAAAGGCCGGAGATGCGCTAAGATTCAAGGGGCCATATGGCAAATTCGCGTTTGATTCGTCCTTTGAAGGAGATGTCATCTTGATTGGCGCAGGCACAGGCATCACGCCGCTCATGAGTATCATTCGCTACTGCACGGATAGGCCCTTACCCAATGCCCTAAGGCTTCTGTACAGCGTTCGTACGCCGGAATCCATCATTTATAGGAAAGAATTAGAAGACCACAAGGGGAAAAACCATCACTTTGATTACACTATCACTATTACTAGGCCGGATGAATCCCAAGAGAGATGGAATGGCAAGATAGGGCGCATTGATGTATCCATGATTCAGCGTGCCATACTCCATCCACAAACGAGCGTCGTTTTCATCTGCGGGGCGAAGGAATTCGTCTTTTCCATGATCGAGATGCTTGAAGGGATGGGCATTAAAAAAGAGCAGATAAAGACGGATGTGTGGGGATAGTCCTCTCACTTTCAGGTTCTGGATAGTTGAGTCTTGGAAATCATCCCTTATTTGTCTCCCTAAACCAAAACATTTATATATCAATTCTACTACTTATAAGTAGTGATATTTAAATGACTGATGCACCAAAAGAACGGAAAGGATTGGAGAATATCGTGCTTGGCTCGCTTATGACCGCAGGCGCAATTGCCGGAGATGCCTTTGGCACGTTGATGGGCTTTGGGCCGGTCGGAACCGCGGCAACTACGGCGGCAGGCATGGCTGTCGGTGGAGCCACCAAGCCAGCGGTATATCCGCTCGTTCCTTCGTTCTTGGAAAATCCCGTTGATAAGAGCCATGGAAGGATTGGCGGTTCACTCGCAGCCATTGTTACTGCCGCAGCAGCCTATAATACACTCGTAACTCCTCTTGGATGGGGAGTGGCAGCAGCATATGCGGCATTATGGGCAATTCCTTCGTATCTAGCAGGAAAAGGACTCGTCG
>MHFY01000038.1:5213-7953 GCA_001805375.1 Omnitrophica WOR_2 bacterium GWA2_47_8
CGTTCATCTATGGAACAAACAGCGCAATCCAAAAGGCAGGTAAAGGGCTACATGAGATGGGAACAAAATTCAGCGGTTCTGCAAACGGATTCGTTGACAATTATAAAAAAAGTTGGGGCGGGCTCTATCAATCGTTTGATCGCTTGGCAAGCGCGATATTGAGGCCTTTTGGGTATAGGCCAGCAGCTCCTGCAGCCGCCGGCGCTCATCCTTAGGATTTTTTTGTCAAAAACCACGCGCTAAAGCGTGTGGCGTGTTTTTGAGTGTCAGAAAGCGGAGCTTTCTGAGCATGCTCGGGAACCGAATTTACTGAACGGTTGGTTCCCGACACATGCTCGGAAATCTCTTGCTTTCCTTGAGCTGAAGCAGCAAGGCGTACGCAATGACGATTTCCGACATGTTAAATGGTTTTTGAGGAGGTTTTTTCTTTGTGAAGAAATTATACCATTTGGTATATAATATTACATATAAATATACCAAAAAGTATAAAAATAAGTCTGCTCTAGGAAAGATTGCGCCTTTCTATTCAGCTGATCAATTAATACCAAAAAGAATATATACCATTTAGTATAAATAAAGGGAAACCGCAACCTTTAAATAGGGAAGTTGCCAAATTGGTCTATATACCAATTGGAATAGAGGGTAGTAGTGACGCCCAAGATACCACAAGCGCCATCGGATAGAAGAGAATTTCTTTCGCAGGTAGTGCATACCCTTCGAGGCGGCAAGAACTCCACGATTCTTGGAGGGTTAAGATTTGGAAAAACGTTTCTTGCAAAGGAGATCCAAAAACGCCTCTCAGGAGAATTCCTCACCCTCTTCCTTGATCTTGATCATATCGCCCTCACGCCGGAAAATTTCTCTCTTGAACTCATCGCAAAGGCAATTGCCCAAGGAAGGGGCGCGAAGAAAGCGGACATTCGCCTGCAGGACACCACTTATCTCCTCTCATTGGAAAAAGAGATGGGAAAGGATGCGTTTTCCCATCTTTCGTCGGTACAAAATGAGCTGCAGAAGATAAAGCCGGATCAGCGCCTACTCGTGCAAAGCGCATTCTCCTTTTGCGTCGCGCTGGCATCCTATCTCAAAAAGAAGGCGATTGTCATCGCCGATAATGCAGAGCATTTCCTTGAGCTGAACAATTTCTCAAGAATCGACGATGTGTTCTCCCTTCTTACCTCTCAAAAGATGACTTTTCTCTTCGCAAGCTCCGCTATCCTTGAGATGAAAAAACTGGGAAGCGTTGAGCATTTCTTGATCCCGGCCCTTGGCGAGGGTGAAGTCGAAACGCTTGTGAAGAGGCTCGCTCCAAGAGCCGAGAAGAAAGATTGCCAAGAGATAATGAGGCTTAGCAGGGGGCATCCGCATGTCGCTCGGATTCTCGCGGCAAAACTTTCGCAAGGAATTGCGCCCTCACGCGCCTTCGCAGAGGAGATTCTTTCGCGGGATGGTGCGCTCTTTCGCTACGGCGAGGACGCATTCGCGTACTATTACTCGCGCGCAAGAGGACAGACGCTCATCAAGCTCCTCCTTCGCACGGTTGCGCAAGAGGAGCTTAGGCTAAGCGATCTCGCAAGGAAGATCTACCGCAGCGCCCCCGTCACCAAAAGCCTCCTTGAGCGCCTTATCACAGTCGATGCCATAGAGAAGCGCGGCAAGGTGTTTATGGTGTGCGATCCTCTTCTTGGAATCTGGCTCAAATCAGTCAGCGAAGGAAAAGATGTTGATGATATTTCTGAGATAGATGAGCGAACAGCGCAGGAGGTCGCGAGAGGCTCATGAGCTCCAAAAAAATGCTCTGGATCCTTGGAATTGCGATGATAGCAGCAGCTCCCGCAGTCCTTGCACAATCGGTGCTGGGGAGCCCCTGGATCTATTTCGGCGTGAACACGCTCATCGTTTGGGCAATCATCTTCCTCATTGCGAAACTCATCGCAACTGACCTTACGAAAAGCGAGAACACCGGTGTGCATATCGCGATATTCGCGATCGCTTCGGTAATCTCCTGGAATCTCGTGGGAGGAGGAGGGTTCATCTGGAATACGGGCTTCTTTGCGCCGTTTTTCCATATGATGTTCTTTGTGAACACGATCTTCATGACATTGGTGCTGTTCTATGGCCTGCACCTCTTCGGGATGAAGATGGAATCGCCTGAAGGAAAAGTGGGAATGTGGGTCATGAGCATCTTGGTAGGAGGGGTCATCTCATCAGGCATGGGCTATTACTTCTGGCAGGCAGGAACTTTCAAGCAGCTGCTTGACCTTCTTTTTGGGCAGTACGGAATCCTCACCATGCGGGAGAGCAGGCTAATCATCTTCGTGACCGCGACGCTTCTTGGCTTCTGGCTGCTCCAGGATCTTCGCATCCTTGGCCAGGAATCCCCCGCGAACAAGTTCATCAACTGGGGAATACCCCTCATCATCGCATCGAACATCGCGTCTGATCCCAATCCCATCAGCACGACAACGCTCATCTGGGCGGCGTACATCGTCGCCATGGTCCTTCTCCTAAAAGGAATCTGGGCGGGGGGAAGGGGAGCATGAGCGTTAGGGATCTCCATCTTGGGAAGCTTGTGCTCTCCGCGTTCGTAGCGACGCTTATCCAGGTAGTCTTTGCCATCATCTTCGGGAAGAACGCGCCCTTTGGCGGCTGGCCGGTGACAAGCGGGAATAGCTACTGGGATATCGGCAAAGGAATGCTGTTCATATTCGGGTTCGGAGTTGTCATCCTGTCATCCTGG
>MHFY01000039.1:0-12059 GCA_001805375.1 Omnitrophica WOR_2 bacterium GWA2_47_8
TAAGATGGCTGAATCGAATAAAGCCTTTGCCCATTTAAGGTGGTAATCAATTATGTCCGAGAAAATACCGTTACATGATGTAAGAAATATCGGGATCATCGCCCATATCGATGCAGGCAAGACAACGACGACCGAGCGCATCCTTTTCTACACGGGTGTTATCCATAAAATGGGTGACGTTGATGACGGTAACACGACGATGGATTGGATGGAACAGGAACAAGAGAGAGGGATCACCATCACCGCCGCCAGCACCACGACCTTTTGGAAGGGAAAAAGGATCAACATCATCGATACTCCCGGACACGTTGATTTCACCATTGAAGTCGAGCGTTCCTTAAAAGTTTTGGACGGGGCGATCATTGTGCTGTGTTCGACCAGCAGCGTTCAACCTCAAACCGAAACCGTTTGGCGTCAGGCCGAACGTTATGGCGTTCCGCGTATCGCTTTTGCTAATAAGATCGATCGCTTGGGATCTAATTTTGATAAAGTCCTCGTTGATATCCATGACCGATTAGGCGCGAATGCCGCGGCCATTGAATTTCCTGATGGGAATGAAAATGATTTTAAGGGGATCGTGGATGTCGTGAGCGAGAAATACATTACTTATAAAGATGAACAAGGTCTTCAGATGGTTATCGAGGATATCCCGGAAAGGCTAAAAGAAAAAGCCAAGGAGTATCGTCATACCCTTCTTGAGAGATTGTCGGATGCGGATGATTTGATCATGGAAAGATTTTTAGATGAAAAAGACGTAACCGTTCCCGAGCTGAAGGCCGCTATTAGACGGGCCGTTATCAAGTGTAAATTTTTACCTGTCTTGGTGGGGACCTCTTTGAGAAACAGAGGGGTTCAGCCGTTATTAGACGCGGTTGTTGATTTTCTTCCTTCACCGTTGGATGTTCCGCCTGTGGTTGGAAAAGATCCTAATACAGACGAAAAATTAGAACGTAAACCGGACCCTAAAGAACCTTTAAGCGGGCTTGTTTTTAAACTCGCTTCGGACCCTTACGTTGGAAAATTATATTATACGAGACTTTATTCCGGGAAACTGAACAGCGGCGATACCATTTATAATTCCACCCGTGCCGGGACCCGTGAGCGTGTTTCCAAGATCGTTTTGATGCACGCCAATAAACAGGAAATCCTGCAGAGCGTGGAGGCTGGTGAAATTGTGGCCTTGGGCGGGTTAAAAGACACGAAATCCGGTGATACCATCTGTTTTGAAGAGAATCCGATCATTTTAGAAAATATGAGAATTCCCGAGCCGGTCGTTTCCATGGCCATTGAGCCAAAGACCAAAGCGGACCAGGATAAGATGGGCTTTACATTAAAGAAATTTTTAGATGAGGATCCTTCTTTAAGGGTCAAATACGACCATGAGACCGGACAGACGATCATCTCCGGTATGGGTGAGTTGCATTTGGAAATCATTATCGACCGTATGAAACGTGAGCACGGTTTAGAGACCAATATCGGCCGTCCACAGGTTGCGTATAAAGAAACGATCACCCGTAAGGTCTCCGGGATCGTTGGGAAGTTTATCTCTCAATCCGGCGGCCGCGGTCAGTATGGCCATGTGGTCATTGATCTTGAGCCGGCTGAGGAAAAGGGCAAGGGAATTATTTTTGTTAATAAAATCAAGGGCGGGTCTGTCCCGCGTGAATATTTTACACCCATTGAAAAAGGAATTCGTGACCAAGCCCAAACGGGTGTGTTGGCCGGATATCCTGTTTCCGATTTTACGGTTACGCTTATCGACGGGTCGTATCACGAGGTTGACTCAAGTGAAATGGCCTTCCAATTGGCTGCCAAAGCGGCTCTGCGAGAAGGTTTAGCAAAAGCAAAGTCGGTCTTTATCGAACCGATCATGGATTTGGAATGTATCGTCCCCGAAGAACATATGGGGAAGGTCATAGGCGATCTAAATATTCGGCGAGCTAAAATCATGAGCCAGGGCAATATGGGAAAATTAAAGACCACCCGCTGCGAAGTTCCGCTCGCTGAAATGTTTAACTATGCTAATGCCTTGCGCTCTTTAACTCAAGGACGCGCATCGTTCTCCATGGAGCCAGCGTTTTATGCGGAAGTGCCGCATCATATCGCTGAAAAGATCATCGGAGCAAGGGCAGAGGCTTCAAATAAAAAAGGCTAAAACGATTATCGTATTTTTATTTAAGAGAAGAAATCCAAATATAGGAGGGCAATAAAATGGCAAAAGAGAAATTCATAAGAAATAAACCGCACTTGAACATCGGAACCATCGGACACGTCGACCATGGTAAGACAACGCTCAGTTCCGCTATCACGATGGTTTTACATAAAAAAGGCCTTTCTGAAGCGAGGTCCTATGATTCGATCGACAACGCTCCGGAAGAAAAAGAACGCGGCGTCACCATTAATATTTCGCATTTGGAATATCAGACGGAAAAACGCCATTATGCCCATATCGACTGTCCCGGCCACGCGGACTATATTAAGAACATGATCACCGGTGCGGCCCAGATGGACGGCGCTATTCTCGTCGTTTCCGCTGCCGACGGCGCGATGCCGCAAACCCGAGAGCATATTCTTTTGGCCCGTCAGGTTAACGTTCCTTCCATCGTTGTTTTCTTAAATAAATGCGATCAGGTCGAAGATAAGGAACTCCTCGAACTTGTCGAATTGGAGATCCGTGATCTTCTAAAAAAGTATAAATTCGACGGAGACAAAACACCCATTATCAAGGGAAGCGCTTTGGAAGCGATAAATAATTTAGGCAATGAAGAGAAAATCAAACCCATCCTCGATCTTATGAAAGCCGTTGATGAGTTTATTCCGACCCCGGTGCGTGATCTGGAAAAGCCATTCTCGATGGCCGTCGAAGACGTGTTTTCGATCTCCGGCCGCGGTACGGTTGCAACGGGAAGGATCGAAAGAGGGATCTGTAAAGTCGGCGAAGAAATCGATATCGTCGGTTTAAGACCGCAGGTTTCTAAAACCGTTATCACCGGTGTTGAAATGTTCAGGAAAGAACTCGACCAGGGCCAGGCCGGCGACAACGTTGGTCTGCTTTTAAGAAGTGTGGGTAAAGATGATATTGAACGCGGCATGGTTTTGGCTAAACCGGGAAGCATCAAACCGCACACCCATTTTAAAGCGCAGGTTTATGTTCTGACCAAAGAAGAAGGTGGACGACATACGCCGTTCTTTAAAGGGTACCGTCCGCAATTTTATTTCAGGACCACCGACGTGACCGGAACGGCACAATTACCGGCCAACGTTGAAATGTGTATGCCCGGCGACAACACCGAGTTGGAAGTCGAATTAATTACACCCGTTGCCATGGAGAAAGAATTGCGTTTTGCTATCCGTGAAGGCGGCAGAACCGTCGGCGCCGGTGTTATCTCGGAAATCATAAAATAAAGTTGCGTTTTTGAGATTTTGTATTAAACTTAAACGCTCTAAAGGATGTCAGTCATATTATGCAAAAGATACGCATCAAATTAAAAGCTTATGATCACCGCTTGATCGATCAATCAACGCAAGAGATCGTTGAGACAGCGATCCGTACGGGTGCCAAGGTCAACGGCCCTGTCCCGCTGCCGACGAAAAAAGAGTTGTATACGGTTTTGCGGTCTCCGGTGATCGATAAGAAATCACGCGAGCAATTTATGCTGGCAACGCACAAACGTTTGATCGATCTGTGTGAACCCACCGCGAAAACAGTTGAGGCTTTGCGTAAACTGAATTTGCCGGCCGGTGTTCACGTGGAGATCAAGCAATAAGAGGTTTTTATGATTCAGGGAATGCTTGGACGAAAAATTGGAATGACACAGATCTTTGATAAGGACGGTAACACAGTGGCGGTCACTGCTGTTGAGACCGGCCCCTGTGTTGTTTTAGGCTTGATCGAGGCCCCTTATAAAAGGGTTAAATTAGGTTTTGAGCCGGTCAAAGAATCCCGGGTTTCAAAACCGCGGTTAGGTTTTTTCAAAAAGGCCGGAGTGGTTCCAATGCGTTTTATTAGAGAGTTTGGGCTTAAAGAAACCGTGGGTAAAAAGGCGCAAAAACCGGAAGAAGCCCCAAAGACCGATGAATTAAAAGTCGGCCAGAAAATCAAAGCAGACTTATTCAGGGCTGGGGATTTTGTTACGGTCAGCGGATTTTCGATCGGTAAGGGTTTTCAGGGCGGTATGAAACGGTATCATTGGATGGGCGGCGGCGCTTCACATGGTTCGATGCATCACAGACGTGTCGGATCTATCGGTTCCAACACAACGCCGGGCCGCGTCAACAAGGGCAAGCATATGCCTGGTCATATGGGGGATGCAAAAGTATCAGTTGAAAATTTACGCGTGATGGCTGTTGATGTTGAAAAGAACCTTATCTTGGTGAACGGGGCTGTACCTGGTAAAAAGAATAGTTTTCTTACCATTACCTTCTCCAGAAAGAAAGCCTTCAAATCCTTCGATGAAGTGAAAGTCGTCCACGCCATTAAACGTAATCCTATGAAGCAAAGCAAGGCATCCACAGGTAAAAAATAACATGAAAAAATTGACCGTTTACAATATACAAGGGAAAGAAGTCGAATCTATCGAATTGCCGGAAGGTGTTTTTGGCGAACGGATCAATAAAAACGTTTTGCATCAAGCCATTAACATGTACCGCGCCGCCTTAAGACAGGGCAATGCCTCGACCAAGACCCGATCTGAGGTTCGCGGCGGGGGAAGAAAACCATGGCGCCAAAAAGGGACAGGCCGTGCCCGCGCCGGTTCAAACCGTTCTCCGTTATGGCATAAGGGCGGGGTTGTTTTCGGGCCTCATCCCAGAGATTTCAGTTTCAGTATCCCTAAAAAAGTAAAACAGGCGGCCTTGCGCGAAAGTTTAAATGCAAAATACATAGCGGAAAGTATCTGCTGCGTTTCCGATATTAAGGAAAAATTATCCAAGACCAAAGAATTCGTCAAGATATTGGAAAGATTCAAGTTGGATGGCAGGATATTGGCTCTTTTGGATGAAAGCGATCAGAGCATTGAAAGGGTATCGCGCAATATTCCATACTTTGAGATCAAGCGTTCCATTGACGTAAATGCTTTTGATATCCTCCGTTACAAAAAGCTTTTTTTGACAAAATCCGCTTTTAAAAAGTTATTAAAGAGGATTGAAGGGTAAAGATGATTTCTTCTTACGATATTGTTAGGACATTGCTGAGGACTGAAAAAGGCACGCATATTGAGCCGGAGCGAAAGTATTTATTCCAGGTATCCAAAGCCGCCAATAAGGTCCAGATCAAAAAGGCGGTTGAAGAGATCTATAGTGTTAAGGTCCAGGATGTCAATACAGGTATCTTGCCAGGGAAGCAGAAAAGAGTCCGCCAAGAATACGGGTATACGCCGGATTGGAAAAAGGCGATCGTCACTTTAAAAGAAGGTTTTAAGATCGACGTCACTTAAGTGAGGTCGATCAAAAAGGAATTTTAAAATGGGTATTAAACGTTTCAAACCAACAACACCAGGAGTAAGACACGCGGCCCTGCCCGACTTTGCCGAGCTCACGAAGGGCAAGCCGGAAAAGTCTCTCTTGCGACCGATCAAAAGAACAGGCGGGCGCAATTCTTTAGGGCGTTTGACCATGCGTCATCGCGGCGGCGGTCATAAAAGAATGTACCGGTTGATCGATTTTAAACGTCAGCGTTTTGATGTCGCGGCAGATGTTATTGCCATTGAATATGACCCTAACCGCAGCGCGCGTATCGCGTTGTTGCGATATCCGGATGGAGAAAAGGCTTATATTATCGCTCCATTGGAAATTAAAGTCGGACAAAAGATCGTCAGTATTCAAAAAGGTGAACCCGATATCCGGCCCGGTAATTGCATGCCGATCCGGATGGTCCCGTTAGGAACAGCTGTCCATAATATTGAATTAAAAGTCGGCCGTGGCGGGCAGATCGTCCGTTCCGCCGGTTCTTCGGCCCAGATCATGGCCAAGGAAGGCGATTACGCGCATGTCCGTCTTCCTTCGGGTGAAGTGAGAATGATCTCCCTTGATTGCCGATGCACGATCGGTCAGATCGGGAATGTGGAAAATGAAACAGTAAGTATCGGAAAAGCAGGGCGTACCCGCTGGCTTGGCCGAAGAAGCCGCGTCAGAGGTGTGGCGATGAATCCCGTCGACCATCCACACGGTGGTGGAGAGGGTAAATCACCTCAAGGAAATCCGCATCCTGTTTCGCCCTGGGGTCAGCTTTCTAAAGGGTTAAAGACACGTACACGAAAGAAATATTCGAATGTGTTTATTTTGAAACGACGAAATAATAAAAAAGGACAATCGTAATATGACGCGGTCGGTTAAAAAAGGTCCCTACGTTGAAGAGGCTTTATTAAAAAAATTAGAACGGATGATCCAATCCGGACAAAGACAACCGATCAAAACTTGGTCACGGCGTTCAACCATCACCCCTGATTTTGTCGGTTATACGGTCGCGGTTTATGATGGACGTAAACATGTACCGGTTTTTATCACGGAAAACATGGTAGGTTATAAACTAGGTGAATTTGCGCCGACCCGCACCTTTAGAAAACACGGCGGCGTTAAAGCTAAAAAAGCAGCTGAACTAACATAAAGATAATTCTATGATCGCACACGCAAAAGCAAGATACTTACGTGTACCACCGAGAAAAGCACAGCAGGTCATTGACTTGATCCGAGGCAAGGATGTCGTAACGTCTCTGTCGATCTTAACGCATGTGAACAAGCGTTCGACAGAGTATATTTCTAAGCTGCTCACTTCGGCGATCAGCAACGCGAAGAAAAAAGGATTAAGTGAAGATCAGCTCTTTATTTCTAAGATCGTGGCTGATCCGGGGCCTATGTGGAAAAGATTCCGTGCCGCATCTTTCGGCCGGGCCACACCGATTTTAAAAAGGACAACCCATTTAACCATTGAATTGGATTTAAAGGTAAAGTAAGGCCGCCCACTCTTGGCGGGCGAGCCTCGTCTTTCCTTAATAGGATAGACAGAAAAGGACGGGAGAGATCTTTGGGACAAAAAGTCAGCCCACTTATTTTAAGGATCGGTTACATCAAGAATTGGCGCAGCCTCTGGTATGCCGATAAGCGCACATTTGCCAAGAATATCGTTGAGGATTATAAGATCCGCAATTATATCAAGAAGAAATTCACTCAAGCGGCTGTTTCCCGGGTTGATATTGAACGGGCGGACAAGGTTAAGATCATTATTTACACGGCCAGGCCAGGCGTTATTATCGGCCGGCGCGGCGCGGATATCGATAAGTTAAAAGAGGATTTATCAAAGTTTACGTCTTCTGAAATTGCCATTGAACCAAGAGAAATTAAAAATCCTTCAACGGACGCGCAATTGGTGGCGCAGAATGTGGCCTTTCAGATGGAAAAGCGTGTGGCATTCCGTCGGGCCATGAAAAGATCGATAGATCAATCCATGTCTTCAGGGGTTAAAGGGATTAAGATCAATGTGGCCGGCCGCTTAAATGGCGCTGAAATGGCCCGCGATGAAAATTATTTAGTCGGAAAATTGCCGTTACATACCTTTCGCGCGGATATTGATTATGGTTTCGCCGAAGCGCAGACAACATACGGAACATTAGGGGTTAAGGTTTGGATTTATAAAGGCGACATTATCAAGGAAAAGAATAAGCCTTTAGTTCAGCAGCAGCGACAACAACCGGCACAGTAATCCTGATTTTTCCTTAAATATATTGAGAGGAAATCAGGATCCCGATTTCCTTAATTGATTTAAGAAACATCGGGATTTAGAAAAGTATCCGCCTAAGGCGGAGAGGTAAACGTTATGGCGCTCATGCCAAGAAAAGTTAAGTACCGCAAATCACAAAGAGGCAAAAACAGAGGTTTGGCTATCAATGGCAGCCGTCTGCACTTTGGGGAATATGGTTTGAAATCCCTGCAGAACGGTTATGTCCTAAGTAATCATATCGAAGCGGCGCGCGTTATCGTGGCCAGAAAGACACACGGTTCCGGGAAGTTCTTTATCAATGTTTTTCCGCATAAATCCATCACCAAAAAACCGGCCGAAACCCGTCAGGGCAAGGGCAAGGGTGATTTGTTTGGTTGGGTCGTTGCCGTTAAACGAGGATTGATCTTATTTGAGATCAGCGGAATCCCGGAAGAGTTCGCGAAGCAGGTTTTACGTTTGGTTGCTTTTAAATTACCGATCCGTACTAAATTTGTTACACGTTTAGGAACACATTAAGGAAAGATTTTATGAAAGTTAAAGAATTGCAAGGCCTAAGTGCAGAGGAATTAAATCAAAAGGTTCAAGCTTTTAAAAAAGAACTTTTTGATCTAAATTATCAGCGTAAAATGGGCCGGGTCGAAAAACCGGCACGGTTTAGTTTGCTTAAAAAAGACATTGCCAGAATTTTGACGCTATTAAGAGAGAGAGAATCCAATGGATCAAAGAACTAATCGCCGCAAGTTTTTAACTGGAATGGTTATCAGCGACAAAATGAACAAGACACGCGTGGTCCAGGTGCGATTTACATCCATGCATGAGAAATACGATAAAACTATCCGCCGCGCGGTTAAATACAAGGCCCATGATGAAAAGAACGAGTCTAGGACCGGCGATACGGTGCGCATTATGGAGACACGTCCGATTTCTAAAGAAAAGCGCTGGATGATCCAGGAAATTGTAAAAAAGTAAGGATAAATTTAATGCTCTATTTAAAATCGATATTGGATGTTGCAGATAATTCCGGAGCCAGAAAAGCTTCGCTGATCAGCGTTTTAAACTGTAAGGGGAAGCAGTGTGCCGGAGTCGGTGATATCGTACGCGTTAACATTAAGGAATCCGCGCCGGAAGCCGCTGTCAAGAAGGGCTCAATGGCCAAAGGGATCATTGTTAGGACAAGATCTCCGATCCGCCGTCCGGATGGGACGTATGTCCGCTTTGACAGTAACGCTATTGTTATTATCGATGATGCGGGTAATCCGCGGGGGACAAGAATTTTCGGTCCGGTGGCGAGAGAGTTGCGCAATATGGAATATTTGAAAATCGTGTCCCTGGCACCAGAGGTGGTCTAATGTTGCGAATAAGAAAAGATGATAAAGTGATCGTCATGACCGGAAAAGATAAGGGAAAGACCGGAAAAGTTTTGCATGTTTATCCCAAGAAAGAACGCGCTTTGGTTGAAGGATTAAATTTTATCAAGAAGGCCAAACGGCGCACGCAGCAGGACCAGACCGGCGGCATTGTCGAGAAAGAAGCCTTGATCCATATATCGAATTTAATGTTGGTTGACAAAAAATCGAATAAGCCGACACGGTTTTCGGTTAAGGTATTAAAAGATGGCACAAAGGAAAGGGCAGCTACACTAAGCGGGGAGACAATTTAAAATGGAACAGGTCAGGCTTTTAAAAAAATATCGTGAGCAGGTCATCCCGGAGATGCAAAAGCAGTTTAAGATCAAAAATCCCATGGCCGTGCCGCAAATAACCAAGGTCGTCGTGAACATGGGCGTGGGAAAAGCGATTGATGATATCCGTATTATGGAAGTCGCGATGGAAGACTTGGCAACTATCACCGGTCAGAAATCTGCCATCCGCCGCGCCAAGCAGGCTATTTCAAATTTCAAATTAAAGGCCGGCATGCCGGTTGGCTGTATGGTCACTTTGAGACGCGCCAGGATGTACGAATTTTTAGATCGTTTATTTAATGTGGCCTTGCCTAGAATCCGTGACTTTAACGGTGTTTCCAAAAAAGCTTTTGATAAAGAAGGCAATTATACGCTAGGAATATCCGATCAGGCCATTTTCCCGGAGATCGATACCGGTAAAATCCAGCGCGCGCAAGGAATGAATATCACCTTTGTTTTTGATCGCGGCCCGAAAGAGTATTCTTTTGAGGTCTTACGGCTTTTAGGAATGCCGTTTTCAAAATAAAAGAAAGAGAATCATGGTAAAAAAATCACTTATTTTTAAATGCAAACAGAAACCCAAGTTTTCCGCCAGAGGCTATAATCGCTGCCAATTGTGCGGCCGGACCCGAGGATTTTTAAGACGTTTCGGGACATGCCGTATCTGCTTTAGAGAATTGGCCTGGAAGGGCGAAATTCCCGGGGTTAAGAAGGCAAGCTGGTAATTAATCAAAAGAGGTTTAATTTATGTCTTTAACTGATCCAATCAGCAATTTATTAACATCGATCCGTAATGCCGCGCAAACAAAAAAAGAAACGGTGGATGTCCCCGCGTCTAAATTGACGGAAAAGATCTTATCTATTTTTAAAGATACCGGCTATATCGAGGACTTCCGGCTTTTGAAAGATAATGCACAGGGCACATTTAAGATCTACTTGAAATACGATAATAAAAGATCGACCATTATCGGTCTAAAACGCGTGTCTCGGCCGGGTTTGAGGATTTATGTCCGTCGCGACAGAATACCGCGTGTGCTCAATGGTTTGGGAACAGCTGTTATTTCTACCTCTAAAGGTGTTATCACGAACAAAGAAGCGTATAAAATGAAGATCGGCGGCGAAGTTTTGTGTTATATTTGGTAAGTTTGGATATTGAAATAATTTTTTAAGGAGTTTTAAAGATATGTCACGCATGGGAAAAATCCCGGTACCGGTTCCAAAAGAAGTAAAGCTAGCCATCAGCGCAAGCTCTGTCCAAGTAGAAGGGCCTAAGGGCAAGCTTTCTTTAGCCATTCCGTATGGGATTAAGGTCGAACAGAAGGACAATGTCCTCAATGTCCATCGCAATGCTGATACCAAACAGAACCGCGCCAACCACGGTTCGGTGCGTTCTATATTAGAGAACATGGTTGCCGGAGTAACGCAAGGTCATAAAAAGAGCTTAGAAATTCAGGGAGTTGGTTTCCGCGCACAATTAAACGGAGACACTTTGACATTAAATTTAGGCTTTAGCCATTCGGTAGAGTATAAAGTTCCCAAGACCGTTAAGGTTTCTGTTCCCAAGCCAACTGATATTATTATTGAAGGACCGGATAAGTGCGCTGTGGGACATGTGGCTTCAGAGATTCGTGCCTTTAAAAAGCCAGAACCTTATAAAGGAAAAGGGATCCGTTATTCAGGAGAAGCGGTCAGAAGAAAACAAGGGAAATCTGTCACAAAGTAAGGGTTAAGAATGTTAGATATCAAAGAATTACAAAGAACAGAGCGGCACAAAAGATTAAGACGGAATTTAATGGGGACAACCGATCGTCCTCGATTGTGCGTTCATAGGAGCCATAAAAATTTTTCCGCTCAGCTGGTCGATGATCTGACCGGTAAAGTTTTATTGGGAAAATCGACATTATCAAAAGATGTCCGGGCTAAGGTCAAAAAAGGAAATGATATTGAGGCTGCCACTTTTTTGGGAACAGCCTTCGCGTCCCAAGCCGTCAGCAAGGGGATCAAAGAAGTAGCTTTTGACCGAGGTGGATATCCTTATCACGGGCGGGTTAAGGCCTTTGCCGAAGCCGCGCGTCAAGCAGGATTGGAGTTTTAATATTTATGAAAGAGCAACCGAAACGAGGCAAATTTAAGAAGGACGATGAAGCGTTAAAGCGAAAAGGTGCTGTTCCTCCTGCTACGCCCGGGACAGAGGAAGACGCAGAGGAGCAAGTTGTTGAGGTGGCTGGTCAAGTTGTCGTAAAAGAAAAAGTATTAGAATCTGAGTTTTTAGAGAAGATCATTACGATCAAGAGAGTCACCAAGGTCACCAAGGGCGGGAAAAAACTTTCTTTCAGCGCGTTAGCCGTCGTGGGGAATCAGCAGGGTATGGTGGGATACAGTTTGGGTAAAGGAAGCGAAGTTTCGATCGCTATCAAAAAGGCGCTTATCAAGGCAAAAAAGAACATGGTGACGGTCCCCATGAAAGGCTCAACGATCCCGCATGAAATTATCGGCGAATGCGGGGCGGCCAGTGTCATGTTAAAACCGGCCAGTGAAGGTACCGGTGTTATTGCTTCCGGTCCGATCCGCGCCATTTGCGACGGGGTTGGGATCCGGGATATTTTAACAAAATGCCATAAATCCAATAATCCGGTCAATGTTATCAAGGCTACGCTTGATGGC
>MHFY01000039.1:12070-13847 GCA_001805375.1 Omnitrophica WOR_2 bacterium GWA2_47_8
GCATGGGAAAACCAGCGGCAAAGGCCACAAGGGCCAGAATGCCCGCTCCGGACGAGGGATCATTATGGGGCTTGAAGGCGGCCAGATGCCGCTCATTCGGCGTATCCCGAAATTAGGTTTTAGAAGCAAACGACCGCTCGTCTATCAATTGGTAGCGCTTCAAGATTTAAGCCGGGTTAAAGAAGGAACGGTTATCGATGCCGCGTTCTTGCTTTCGCATGATCTTATTAAGAATCCTTTTAAACCGTATAAAATCTTAGGCGACGGAGATATTAAAAAACCTTTCACCATCAAAGCGTATTCATTTTCCAAAAGCGCCGAAGAAAAGATCGTTAAGGCAGGCGGGAAGATTGAGATCATCAATCCCCAGATTCTAAAAGAGCAATTAACGCTTAAGAAAAATTATTGACCTTTGTACATTAAAAACAATAAGGAAGTCAATATTAGGCCTTTTTTTAGGGATACAAAGGTCTTAATATTGGGCTTGCATAGTTAAAATTAAAGAAAAGACCAATAATTTGCATGTTATCCGCCTTTGCTAATAGTTTTAAGATTCCTGAACTAAAGAAGAAGATCCTCTTTACGTTAGGAATTATTGTTGTTTACCGTATCGGATGTTATATACCGACCCCGGGTGTTAATGGGGCGCTTTTAGGCCAGTTCTTTGACAAAATGAGTGCAACCGGACAGGGAAGCATTTTCGGCATCATGAACATGTTTTCCGGTGGGGCTCTTGAAAAGCTAACGGTTTTTTCATTAGGGATCATGCCATACATCTCAAGCTCAATTATTATGCAGCTTTTGACGGCTGTTATCCCCGCGTTGGAAAAATTAGCCAAAGAAGGGCAAGCCGGTTATCATAAAATTAACCAATACACGCGTTACGGGACGCTGGTTTTAGCTGTCGTGCAGTCATTTTTTATTGCGCGATGGCTGGAAAGCCCTGGCGCTTTACCCGGACTGCAGCAGAGTGTCGTCAATGAACCGGGATGGGCGTTCCGTTTAATTACGGTTTTAACACTTTCCAGCGGTACATTGCTGCTCATGTGGTTGGGTGAGCAGATCCAAGAGCGGGGCATCGGTAACGGCATTTCGCTTATTATTACGGCGGGTATTATTTCCGCTTTGCCTCAGGCTATCCAGGATGTTTCGATGCTGATGTCGGCACAAACAGCCGGCGGCAGGCAATTGCAGCCTTTGACGCTGGTGATCATGGTCCTGTTCTTATTCGGAACGATCATCGCCATTACGCTTATCACACAGGCCCAAAGAAAGATCCCGGTGCAATACGCGCGCCGGATCGTGGGGCGCAGGGTTTACGGCGGGCAGAGTACATATATTCCGCTTAAGGTGGATACCTCAGGCGTTATTGCTATTATTTTCGCACAATCTTTGATCCTTTTCCCGGCTACGATAGCGAGTTTTATTCCAACACCGTTTTTTCAGGGGATGGCAGGTTATTTATCACGCGGGAACTTTTTATATTATTTCATTTACGGTATCTTGATCATCTTCTTCTGTTATTTTTATACAGCGATCGTTTTTAACCCCATTGATATTGCCGAAAACATGAAAAAGCATGGGGGTTTTATCCCCGGGGTAAGGCCAGGGACACAAACCGCGGATTTTATTGATTTTGTTTTGACACGAATTACATTGGCCGGCTCGCTTTTTATCTGCGTTATTGCGGTTATGCCGGATGCCATTATGGCGTCGTTCAAGGTGCCGTATCTGGTGGCGTCCTTTTTTGGCGGGACAGGGGTTTTGATCATCGTCG
>MHFY01000039.1:13861-15945 GCA_001805375.1 Omnitrophica WOR_2 bacterium GWA2_47_8
CAACTCTTTTAAAAGAATCGCAAGGTTTTGCACATATCTCGACCGGCGATATTTTGCGTGAGGAAATGAAAAAGGAAACTAAGCTGGGTGGTCAATTAAAAAAGATCGTCCAGGAGGGCAAGCTCGTTTCTGATGATATTGTCACAGAGCTTTTAAAGAAACGTTTTAAGGATAGGAAACTGTCAGAACAGGGCTTTATGCTGGATGGGTATCCGCGGACCAAAACACAGGCTGAGATCTTAGATGGTATTTTGAAAAACACGAAGCAGTCGATCGATTTTGTCCTTAACATGGAAGCAAGTTTGCCGGTTATCATTCAGCGTTTAGGTGGGCGGAGGGTGTGTCGCAAATGCGGCGCGGTATTTCATGTTCAGAACAAGCCGCCGCAAAAAGAGGGCGTGTGCGATGTCTGCGGGGGAGAACTTTATCAGAGGCCGGATGACAATGAGGCAACGATCAAGACCCGCATGGAGGTTTACACCAAAAATACAAACCCTGTTGTCGATTATTATAAGAAGCAGAAAAAATTGCTCAATGTTGATGCCAATCAGGAATCGATACTCTTACGCGACGAACTGATCAAGGTATTTGATGAACACGAAAAAAATAATAAGAATAAAGTCAAAAGATGAAATTGGTGTTTTGCGGCAAGCCGGTAGGATTTTAAGTTTAATCAGTGAAGAAATAAAGCGCTCTTTAAAATCGGGTATAACGACGAAGGATATAGATAGCCTGGCCGAAAGCTTGATGAAGAAGCATAAGGTCGCCCCGGCGTTTAAAGGTTACCGCGGATTTCCGTGCAGTGTCTGCACCTCCGTCAATCAGGAAGTGGTGCACGGGATCCCTAAGAACCGTTCTTTAAAGGATGGCGATATTATCAGCGTTGACCTGGGGATCATCTTTAATGATTTTTATTCGGACACGGCGTTCACGATCGGAGTCGGGACCATCACCCCTGAATTAAAAAGATTGCTGGATGTCACCGAGAAGTCGCTGTACGTAGGGATCGATAAAGCCAGGCCGGAAAATCATTTGTCGGATATATCGCATGCGATCCAAACTTTTGTGGAGGCACATCATCTTTCGGTTGTCAGGGAATTTGTCGGCCACGGGATCGGCAGAAATTTGCATGAAGAGCCGGAGGTCCCCAATTTTGGGCCGGCGCATTGCGGGCCGATCTTGGAAGAAGGCATGGTCTTGGCCATCGAACCGATGGTTAATTTAGGGACATATAAAACAAGGATCTTGGAAGACGGATGGACGGTCGTTACCGAAGACGGCAAACCATCCGCGCATTTTGAACATTCAGTGGCCATTATGGCTAACGGGCCGCTGATCTTAACACAGAAGTAAATATTTATGGCCAAAGAAGATCTGATAGAAGTAGAAGGTATTATTCAGGAAGCATTACCCAATGCGATGTTTCGTATTGAGTTGGACAACGGCCACAAAGTAACAGCGCACATCTCCGGGAAGATCCGGATGAATTTTATACGGTTGTTACCAGGGGATAGGGTAAAAGTAGAACTTTCTCCCTACGATCTATCGCGCGGGAGAATCACTTATAGGGTCAATAAATGAGAGTAAAATCATCTGTTAAAAGAATTTGCAGCAAGTGTAAGATCGTGCGGCGCCAAAACGTCGTCAAGGTTATTTGCTCAAATCCAAAGCATAAGCAAAGACAAGGATAAGAACTATGCCAAGAATTTTAGGTGTGGATATTCCAAGAGAAAAAAGGATAGAAGCGGCACTTCCTTATATTTACGGTATCGGGCCAACGACAGCGCGCAAGGTGTTGGTGCAGGCGAAAATCGATTTTAACCGCAGGGCCAAAGATCTATCCGACGAGGAAATAGCGCGTATCACCAATATTGTTCAGAACAACTATGTGGTGGAGGGGGATCTCAGGAGAGAACTTTCTCAGAACATCAAACGTTTGGTTGATATCGGCACGTATCGCGGGACCCGTCATCGAAAAGGTTTGCCGGCGCGGGGCCAGAGGACACGAACGAACGCCCGTACCAGAAAAGGGAAGAAATCTGTTATGAGCGTGGTTAAAACCGCCGCCCCTGCCGCTAAACCGG
>MHFY01000040.1:0-2412 GCA_001805375.1 Omnitrophica WOR_2 bacterium GWA2_47_8
CAATGCATTAGAATACTTAACCATCCCCCAAATTTCCCTCTCCTTAAAGAACCGTTCCAATTCTTGGGGTGTCAAATCAAACGTATCCTCTGATCTCTCGCCGACCAAACGGAACTCGCCGTTGACCAAATATATTTTAAGGATCCCCTTATCAAGCAAGATCCGCGCGGTCTCAATGGTGACTTCTTCCTCCAGGGGCTCTGCGTCCGGCTCGGTGGTCGAATAAACAAGAAGCCCAACAGAACTTTTGTGCATGGCCTCAACGTCATCGGCATCATCGTTGTCGGCTTGACGGAATTCTCTCGCATAAACACCCAGCTTCGCGGAATAATTTTGATGTATATCCAAATATTTTTGCGCCGCATCCCGCGGCATCAGCAAGGCCGCTTGATGGATCTCCTGTCCCTGGGCGATCTTTTCTAATATCCCGGTGTCTTCTTTTAACTGCAATGTACGCGCCACAGAATCAATATTCAACAATTCATCCTCATTGGGTCCAAAATAAATACCAACGTAATGATCCAAATCCTCAAACGGTAAGTCTTTGTCAACCGCCTGGGCAAAAAGCCTTTTTCTTAATTCTGCAATAATTTTAGAATATTTTTCCGGGTTATTGCGTTTAAGATCAAGGTACTGCGCTATGATCTCCCGCAGATCCAAGAGAGGCGCCTCGGGAGGAGGGGCGTCTATTAAATCGAGAGAAATATTCTTAACCAAAGCTTCCGTAGCCTTGTCCCAATCATTTTGGCCGGCTTTCACAACCGCATACATCAACCGCTCTTCTTTGCCTAATAAACCGATGCCTTCTCCCTTATCCTTCGAAACCCACAGCGCCTCTTTCTGAAAATAAAGCGTGCGGCCGACATCGATCCCCGCGTCAGAGTCGGTGGGACCATCGATATCATCCGTATCCCTGTCGATCTCCGGTAACTGAATTTCCCCATTGATGATTTTATTTAAATGCTGCTGAATCAAAAGGATAGCTTCGCCATCAAATTTATCGGCCTCTGAGCGGGCCAGTTGAAATTCATTGAAAAAATCTTGGGCGCGCTGCAGGATCGTTTTATCACTCGCTTCGTTTAACATCTCCCCGTCCACAAAGTAAGCGACATTATCATCATCAGTTTGTCCTGCTTTATGCCCGATCATAATATTGGAATGTCGGAAATCAGCGGTATAAATTCCCGAAGCAATCAACATATCCATTAAAGGAAGAATATACTGGTCAGTTATATTAAAAATATCTCCTCCCTCTCGAATTAACTCGTCTATTGTCTTGCCGATAATCTCCTCCACGACCAGATAGGGATACCCCTGCCTTTCTCCTCCTACGATCACCTTCGGCCCTATGCCGGTTCTGGAAGCGAGTTTAAAGCCTATACGCCCCTGCCTGACGAGCTCCAGGTTCTCGGCCGTTTTATTTTTCGCGATGCGCAAGACCCATCCTTTGTATTTAAAAATATTATTGTGGTCCCCGTGCGCGAACCGCTGTAAAACCACGTCTTGCCCGTTATCGTTAACCGTGATAGTCACCGGTTCTTCCCTGGGCTTATAATTTTTAACACCGCGGAAAATATCCTGAGCCTGCTGTACGCTTACCCCCGCGTCGGAGTCGGTCTCATTAAGAAAACCGAAATCATTGCCTAAAACGTCCTGTACCTGTTCTAAAAATGTCTCTGAATAACCCCGCTCATCAGGCTCAATATCATCAGAAGCAATAAACTTACGCAGGGCGAGGGCTGTTTTTTCTAATTCGAGACGGGTATCAGCGGTAAGCGCAATCCCATCAATGAACTGCCGTATAATTTCCCTGGCCCTGGGATGAAGCAGCTGTATCATTCTTCTCAAATACATCCCTCTCCACTCCTTCACGTCGTCGATCTGAACACTCCCCTCCTCGTTTAAGTAGATGCCGTCAGCGACGGCCTTAAGGATCTTTTCACACACCCGTTCCGCTATCAATAGCGGATCCATATTCTCTAATGTTATCCTGTCCAAGAAATCCTGGTCAACGCGCCGCTCACCGTCCATCACTAACTGCCTCATCATCCTTATGAACATGGCATCCAGCAAAAAACTCAGATGCCGTTTATATTTGTTTTGCTCTAATCCGAAGAACCTCTGCATTGCGGGGCTGTCGGAAAGGTCCGCAATGGCGGTTGTCGCCCGATCCACCGTCTCACGCGCCGCGTCCGCTGTGGCTTCCAAATCAACTGTCGAGATCTCCAGAATAGAAGCGACATCTGTCCGTGTCATCGAATCCAACCGATAACGGCTCATGGGCCGTACAACCGTGCTGTCAAAAAGTTCGTGAAAACGGTTCTGGGCATTGGCCAATTCCTGCAGGCTGGGGATCAACTCTGCATCTACGGATACATCAGTATCCTCCTCACCAAGGCCCGCTTCATCCAC
>MHFY01000040.1:2439-10354 GCA_001805375.1 Omnitrophica WOR_2 bacterium GWA2_47_8
CGCGCGATAGCCAAGGCGTCTTTATCAATATAAATTCTCCCGATCTGCCGGCCTCTCTTGGTCATGAGGACGACCTCTCCCTCTTCACCGACCGGTTCAAACTCAAGCTTTAAACGTCCTTGCCTGACCAGGTATTCTCCGATCTCATGAAAAATAGCGATCGGAGCATTGTGCAATGACCTATGGATCGCTATAAGATTATTTTGCGCGGATTCCAAACCTAAAAGATCACCGACTAGGCGGTCAAAGGTATAAAATTCCGGAGGTGAAGTCTCAAGCAATCGAAGGAATTCATCTAAAATTGGGCTGAATTCTCCGCTGCTCATCCTTAACCTCCGCAAGGTGTTTAGAATATCCGTGTCATTTCGCGTGAACTCGATTTCCTCTAGAACATTCGTGGGATCCTCGGCATTCAAAGCCTGCAGGACTTTTCGGCCGTCTTCCTTGACCGCGACCCGCCCTTTCACCTTTTTGCCGATCAGGCCGGAGAGGGCATGAATACTCGGGGCCAGTTTGCCGGTTCCAATATATTTCTTAGAGTCTGCTTTAACTTGTGACGGATCAACGTCGGCTATCCTCACTATTTCTGCATGCGTAGCATCATCGATCGGAACAATTGTAATAAAATCATCTATCATGTACTCTGGCTTTTTCTGATCACCTGCTTCCCAAATATCCCTGGCTGTAATAGCCTTGGCTCCTGTTTTCAATTTAGTACTTATTCCCTCTTGAACGGTTCCGGCATGAGAAACCACGCCTTGTGAAGACGTGATCACAAATGGTAAACTTTTGACCTCTCCGCTGTCTACAGCCTCCTGCAAGGCAATTTCTAAATTGATTGCGCAATCCCCTGAAAAACAGGCGTTAAGGACAAAATTGTCTTTTTCCAAATGTCCGTTATTCTTTTTTGCTCTTTTGACCAAAGCTTCTTTCCATTCAAGGTAACTGATCGCTCTGGGGTCCCTTAACTCATCAGAGATCTGTGTACCAAGAGCTCCGCCTACCATCCAAAAATGCTTGGGCCCGCCATGGTAATAAAAATAAAATGTCGTCCCGTACGGGGCATTTTCAATGGCATCCAAGATCCCTGCTTTATCATTTTGCGCGTCCTTGAACCTGGTCACCTTGCTTAAACCTAATCCCTTTTGAAGATCTTCAACCAACTTATCCGTTTGCCCCTTAAAATCTATTATGGGGTCCGGGCCATAATTCCCCGCCACGAGATTCGTAGAAGCATCGAATATAACCCTGTTTCCATTCTTCTTAATAACCTCGGCAATCACCGCAGTCCATGCGCTGATCCTTTTATCATCGGCCGCGGGAAGGTCAAATCTTTGAAATAACCCTTCAATGGCCCTGGCGATGGAGAACTGCATCGCTTTGCCCAAAGATTCAGTCACGATCACAAAATCTATATTCTGATTAATAGCCAACATGTTATTCAAAGATACAACTCTTTGCGTGACTAAATTTTCCTGCGAACTCATCATTTCCCAAAACCTTTTCTGCGGGTAAGTTTCGGGAAGTCTTCCCATAAGCCGGCTGAATAAATTTAAAGTGGTTTGAAAGGGAGATACCATTCTGATGTCACCCAGATACATGTCCGGTTCAGCCGGGGTGGCTTTTAAGTAAGCCACGATAATATCCGCCACATCAACAACCGTTTTCACATCATATCCCAAGCTGCCATCTTTATCCGCACCGATGGCCCAGATCAAAGCGTTTAACGCGTCCATGGCAGGCTGAACCCCAATGCCTTCGCCCGTTTTATTACTTTTTAAGAATTGAATCAAATATGGGACAATTTCTTTAGTCACAATTTTGGAATATGCTCTGGCATTACTTGCTATTTTTCCCAAAGCTTCCAATTCATGTTTGCGGTTATAGGGATTTGCCTTTACGTATTCGAATAATCGCGGCAAGATATCTGTCTGCGCGACATTCGGCCGTGATTTTGTGATCTCGGAAAGTCCAGCTATTGTAAATTCATGAAACCAGTCGCTGTCGCTTGACTTCAGGGCCTCAAAGAAAGCAGGAAGGACCTTTTGTTTAAGGATGTCATTGTATTTAGGGTAGGGTGCCTCGGCGATATGAAACAATATGACTTGCGCGATCTCAACCTGGAGATCTTTGTCCTTTAAAAACTCCAGGAGTTCAGGAATGGCTTTTTGTTCAATGACATTATCCGGTAAGAATTTTAAAACATCTCTGAGTGCTCCGAGAGCCTGCCGGCGCAACGAAGCTTTGCTTGCCGCTTCAGCTGCCGCGGGGTCGACCGGAGCTTGTTTTTCCTCATCGCCTGTAATCTTACTGTTAATCTTTATATCGAACTTTGTAATCTTTTCTTCCTCTTTTTCTTCTGCTTTTCCTTCCACCACTTCCCCTTTTTTCAGAGAAATGGATTCCCATTCTTCTGATTTGCTTTTGACTTCTTCCACGATCACTTTTTGCAACCAGGGAGCTTTTCCTTGCGCCAATTCAACAAAAAATAAACCAATGTCCTGGCGTATGAGAGGGGCATCATAACCCAAACCACCGCCCAATTGCGCCAATTTCCCTAAAATTTCTATACTGGATCTTTGAGATCCTTCATGCCCGCTTTTCAATATTTCCTGAAGAACCGGGATGACTTCATTGGAAACAATAGGGTCTGGATTCCTTTCTGCAGTAAGGGGGAGACCGACAATGATTTCCAAAATGATATCAGCCAAGAGCTCTTGCATTTCTGAGGATTGTTCTTTTTTAAAGGCATCCAAAATAAAAGGAAGCGCTGGCTTTCCCATGGCGGCCAGTCCCGGCGCACCGCTCTGGATCAAACCCGGGAATTGCCTTACGACACCAAGCATGTCCTTGACTTTTTTTGCGACTTCTTTGTCTTTTGCAGCTACCTCGTCCTTTTTACTTTCTTGTAATTCCAAGGCTCCCTTTCCATAATAACCCCATGCATTACCTTGAACGGGTTGAGCTTGATCCTCTAATTCTGCCAATATCTGTTTAAGCGGCGTTTGTGGATTGCTCGAAGCTGCCAGGAGAACTCTCCCCGTAACTGTGGGAGTAGCAAAAGAGGTTCCCCTCTGTCCATCCAGAGTAAGACCTGAGGCACTCATCCAGACATCAGGGCCATAATCTGAATAATCTGTTTTCTGCCATCCTCTTTCATCTTTTTCAGCTGCCCCGATCGCGCGGACATTATCTAATATTGGATGTGTATGAAACCTAAAACTTCCTTCATTCCCGGCTGAAAAGAGAAACAAAATTTCTCTGGCTTCCAATTTTGTTGCGAGATCAAGAGGAATTATGCCATTTAAGAATTCGGGGAAACCGTAGGTCTGATTCCAAAACTGAAGCTGTACGTTAACATCAGACGCGGACATCGAAACAATAGTTGTCTGGTCTTTATATCCATTTATTTTCTCTCTGAGTGTCTGCGTATTATTAACACTGGCGTTTACCAGCTCGAGCGATATATTAAATTTGGCTAATAATTTTTCAGCAAGTTCCCTTGGCGCATACTTTTTACTTTTATCCAAACCGAATTCGGCAATGAGATCCGCTTGAACCTTTTCATCGCCCAAGTTAATCTTTCTTTGTAAAACAGTGCTGACCATTTGTGAAAGGACGGCTGTTCCATGTCCCTTGTTCCAATCTTCAAAGATATCGACAACAATTAATTTAATTTCTTTAGAAGCCCTGTCATTCGGAAGAACTTGCTTTCTTTCTCTTTTTTGGTCCGCCCTTTTTATTAAATCTTCATATTGGGCAGGATTACTTTTGACCACCTTCCTTAAAGCCTTATAAGCTTCCCATCTTATGGCGGGATCCTCAGTGTAAAGGGCCTCTTCGAGAGCGGATGTGATGACATTCACATCTGTGTTTGTTTGATCCGGCCAGTGTATAACCATATTAGCCAACACTTCAATCACCTGATGGCGTTCGTTGCCTTCTTTTCTTTTCAGTAAATTGAGTAATTTATCGACTCCCTTCTGGGATACGATAAAAGCAGTTATTCTTTTAGCTTCAGATTCACTTTCCCCTCCAAAGGCGGCATTTAGTATTCTTAACACTAATGAACTTACTGCCGAATTTAAAAATCGTTCCGACAAACATTTTTCCACTAATCTCTGTTGTACATCTTCCGGAGCGTCGATCCAAAGGCTTGACAACACGAAAAATAAATTTTTATTGCCTTCCAGATGATCAAAAAGAATGTCCGGACCATTTTGGGCTGCAATTTCTCTGCGGATGTGTTCCGATCCTTTTGATATTTTTTCACTTGTTTCTGCTACACTCGACAATAAGTTAGATGCAAAATATTCAGAACTCTCAGCTTCTTTGCCGGATAATTTTACTGTGGTGTATTTTCTTATATCAATTTTTCCTTCAATGGCATCCAGCGTTAGTTTTACATAACGGGCCGCTGCCTTTTTCTGCTGTTCCTCATTTCCCTTAATTAATAAATCAAGAAGTGATTGTATACTTTCTTTATCTTGTTGAACTATAGCGGATTCGGGCGAAGTAGGTTTTGTTTCCTGCGCGGGTAAAATGCCCGGCTGAACGAGGGAAACGCCGACGAGAAAGGACAGGCCGAAAAATGTTCTTTTGAGCTTATCCAGCGCCGCGCGCCATATCGATGGCGCGCGTTTGACAACGGTCAGTTTGGGCCCGATATCGACTTTGCCAGGTTGAGCTTCGGTTTTAGCTTCAAATCCCAGCTGCACCCCGCCGGAAAAATATTTACGCGGCAGGACCTGCTGGGTATTTTCGTCATAGTCTTCCTTAATATAGTTGTAGACGCCCTGTTTATAGGCTTCTAAATATTGCTGATAGATCTTTTCTTTGGCCTGTTTATCTTCGAGGTCCACGCCTTCGACCTTGTTTTGATCCACATAGATCTGGCCGAGGATACTTTCTTTTAACGCCCGCTTGTACCAGGCCGCTAAAATGAGAGAATTATAGATCTGCCGCAGAAGCGCGAAATTTTTGCCCTCATTAATTTCTTTTTCGATCTCGGGAATGATGAGTTCACGAACAATATTAGAAGTCAGATGTCCGACGTCAGAGGTCAGATTTGCTTGATCCGACTTCTGATTTCTTGCTTCTGACTTCTTACTCATTGCCAGATAATCCTCTTCTATCATTACCTTCAGTTTACTTTCCGCCACGAACGCCGTGTCGCCAATCTCCTCCACCACCGCGCGTTCCGGAACGATCCACACCTTATTAAAGGTATTCACCGCGATCTCGGTGGTGCCGTATTTTTCAAAGGCCTTTTTATAAACCCGGTCCCAAAACTTTTTCCCCAGATCTTTTTCCGGATAAATCAAAGACGCGGTCAGTTGTTTTAATAAATAATCCTGGGCGAGCATATCGCGGCCCATTTCGGTCGTGCCGAATTGGTTAGGGATGATCCTGTCTTTTTCAAACGGAGATAAATTGACCCACAGGTCATCCTCAGGTGTGGTCAAGGATGCCAAAAAGTATTTGATCAAACGCTGGGATTCTTCTTTAAGGGCGTCACCGGTCAATCCCGACTGCCCGCTGTCTAAGATAAAATCGAATTTCAGCGGATCCTGCGGATAGATCTTGATACCCTTGATCACGACCGGGGCAAAGGCCGGGCTGACACTGACCATCATGTTCGGCGCGGGAAGGATCGTAAGCTGCTGCGCGATAGATAAAGGAATAAAAGTATTAAAAGAAAAAAAGAAGACGATCACGGCGGCTATAAACCGTCGGAGAAATGAAAAACGGGATGTTTGAATGATATTAATCATAATATCTTCTCACCGCGGGTCCTGTCCTCAGGTATCCCCATCGTTCTCGCCATGCTGCGAGCGATGGGGATGCCCCTCCTTCGGCCACCCGCTGATAAATAATATCTACGAGGGGTGACGCGAGAAGGGGTTCCTCAACCGAGCGAATACTTGAGCGAGGTTGGGGATATCGAACGGCAGGACCCCGAGTTAGAATAAAATTTTTTTTCGATGAATTTTCATAAATTTCTACCAATTTCTATTAATTTCGACCAATTTCATTTCTATTTCATACTTAACGATTCAATTTTCTTTTCTTCTCTATTCTGCGATATCCCCAAAAACGCCGGCAGATTGACCGCCGGGGTGATCTTGATCATCACCGGCACCAGGCCGTCGATCTGGATGTTGTTGATATTCGGCGCGAATACCGGCGCGTTCATGGCCGGGCCTTCTCTTTGCACTTCGATATCCAACGCGTCCGGATTGAAGTCGATACCGCCCTTTTGGTCTGGAGCCTCTACCAACCCCGTATCGGAGTCGGTGGTGGCGCCCTCCACCCCCGCGTCGGAGTCGGCGTCTGATTTCGGATATAAGTACTCTGTATCAACAAGCCTCAGATATTCTAATTGGCTAACAGTTTGTTCAAAGACGGCAATTTTTCCTTGCCTTATTCTTTTCAATAAATCTTGATTAACAGCTGCTTGTTCACCCGTGGGTTCGATTGTTACAACTTTAGCTGCTTCTATCTGATCTGTGGAGATCAACCCTAAACCTTTCAGAAGGGCCAACCCAGGCCAAGAGGCCATTATCCCTACGTCTTTATCTAAATCTCTTCGCGGAATTCCCCAATCTTTAATTTCTCGCATAACTTCAGCCATCCTCTGCTGAACATTTTCTCCTCTGCCCTTCCATCCCTTCCCCCCCGCGTCGGAGTCGGTTTGGGCAGGGGTCCCGGGTTCTTGAATCAATATAGAAGGAGTCAAGGACGGCAGCCCTGCCGTGAGTCGATCGATAAGATCCGGAGAAAGAGCGGCTCTTACCATTGCGGCGTGCCTGGCATCGTACTGCTCTAATGTTCTTATTCTCGCGTCCTGAGTAATTCGGGAAAGCTCATAAAAATATTGACGTGATTGAATCAAAAACTCTTTCGCAGCATCACTTAAACTTCTTTTATTGGCATCATAATACTGCCAGAGCATCCCGACTACAGGACCCTCTTCAAAAGCCGGCTCTGGATCAGAAACAACCGTTTTAAATAGTCTATATTTTTGCGGATCTAATTGTTCAGTTAACTTACGATGCAGCGCTCCGCGCAGGACAATGATCACTTGATTCGGATCCCTTTGAGCCAATTCATCTATCTGCTCTTTCACCGCCTGGTCTCTCAAAAGATAACTTTCAGCCATATATTCCAAAAATTTCTGCATCTTATCAATATACTGATCACTATCATTTAAAGCCTCGTTCAAAAACTCTACGGCTTGTATCCCGTTAAACCAGCCGTCATACGAGCCTTTTTCTATTTCTAACCGCACATCGCGATTGGCCCTAAGAAATTGCTGCATTTCAAAACGGTAGGTGTTGATGGGGTCTGAAGAACCGGCATCTGCGAACGTCCTCGCCTGGGCCTCACCCTGCACAATTTCATTGATCTGGGCAAAACCCCTCCGTGGATCCCTGCGAATCTCAGCCCAAATATTCAGGTCAGATCGCGCCATCAATGCCTGACCATACTCAGTGATAGACCGCTCATCTTCGATAATAATAGTCACTTTTCGAGCTTGAGCTTGAGCCGCGGCAATGATTTTATCCAACGCGGGTTTAATTTTATTAAACCCATCGGCCAGGAGATGGTTGTCAAAGATCCCGACAACATCCACCGGGGACAACGTTTCTCGCGCCGCCTCGACTCTAGAGACAAGGTCATACGCGGCTTTACGGGTCAAACTAATTTCCGTTAATTCTGTTTTAACAGCGTCTACCTTTTTATTCTTTGATAGCTTTCTTTGTAAAATATCGTTGAGCTTTCGTGCTGTTTCCCTTTGAGTTCCCGGGGGCAAGGTCGCGTAACCGCTCTCGGGGTGATCAGAAAGAATTTTGCCCGCTGCAATAACTATCTCTTCAACAGGGTCAGAAGGATGGTGAGACTTTAAGAAGCT
>MHFY01000041.1:0-4151 GCA_001805375.1 Omnitrophica WOR_2 bacterium GWA2_47_8
TTAGTTAATCAAGTACCACGGCTGTAAAGCCGTGGGTATCTATATTTATGTTTTATGTGTATGTTTTAAAAAGCTTAAAAAATGGTAAAAGGTATATTGGTTATACCTCGAAACTGCCTTTAAATAGGCTCAAAGAACATAATAGCGGATCAAATAAATACACTAAAGGCAATCTTCCTTATGCGTTGATTTATGAGGAATCATTCGATACAGAGGCAGACGCGGAAAGAAGAGAGAAATTTTTTAAAACAGGAAATGGCCGTAGTGTATTAAATAGAATATTAAGTAATATAAGCGCCCATAGCTTCCGCCACAAGACGTGGCGGATTGCAAATCCGCCGTGATCTGTGGCGGATCCGCCAAGACGTTTGGCGGGCAATTGGTCCTTTGATATGTTTTGCAGTTGTAAATATTTATACTAAAGAATCATTATTGCGCCCATAGCTCAATTGGATAGAGCATTTGGCTTCGGACCAAAGGGTTGGGGGTTCAAGTCCTCCTGGGCGCGCTTCTTCTTGACGGTAGTCGAACTCTTGGGAAAATACTTCTAATAGGAGTGCAGATATGAATAAAGAAAATGAAGTGGGTCGCATTGAGAAAGAAGTACAATTGCGAAAGCAGAGAGCAAAAGATTTAGGAATCCTTGAAATATTTGAGAAGCTCTATCAAAAAGTTCCGCACTATCCGAGTTGGATAAAAAATGAGCATAATAAGGAGCATGTATGTTCGTTAATAACGGATGCTGTAAAGATAGGGGATGATGAAGTAAAAATAAAGTTAAGAGACAGGGATTATATTTTTAGGTTTTTAAAAAATAATTTTTCTACGCCAGATGGCGAATTTCATATGCATGGTAAATGGGAATTGTATTTCGATTCAAAGAAAATATTGTCTTTAAATATGGCCTATCAAGACGATGAATTCTCCTTTGGAAATTGGAGTGTATTTGGTGTATCTGCCTTTGTGGAGGGAGATTGGATAAAAGATTTTCAGGAATTGTTAGCGAGAATAGAGTTTGAAGACAAAGAAAGAGAGAAAAGAAAACGAGAGAATCCTGAGCGTATTAATAAGCTTAAGGAAGATTTCGGTATTGAATGACATCGACAATATTTTATTATAAATGACAACTAAACACGACATTTTTACTTTGCATAGATATTATATATGGGCTAATCGAATGCGGGTCCATTTTGATGAGGTTCTTAAGAAAAATCTTGAAAATAAAATTCCCAAAAACCAATTTGAAATAGAGTCTCGCTTATATATGGCATATTGGTACGGGGGGTTGTATGTTGTTATCGAGGGGTGGAAGAGATTAGAGCTGGTAGATGAGACGGTTAATCAGTTGCTTCGATCTAAAAACGTTGGGTTATTAAAACGATATAGACACGGTGTTTTTCATTTTCAGCCGAATTATAATGATAAAAAATTTTTAGACTTCATTGTCGATGGAGAAAATTGTGTTGAGTGGATACGACAACTAAATCTCGAATTCGGAAGGTTTTTTCTCGAATGGTTTAAAAGGTCGCCCTAAGCACATGCCAATAAACGTACACCCACTTAAATCCCTTGTTAATCTTCGAAATCCTGCCTTCATCGTCCTTTTACTTACCTTCATTATCTTTTCTGCTTTAGGCGCGGCTATTTGGGACATTAATTTTTGGCCTAGCGACACGGAAGTTTATTATTTCGGCCCTACCGTTGAATTGCCGAACTTGAAATATATTTCCCAAATCCATGAATCCGTCGACCAGGAACGGGTCAAATGGCTGCATGGCAAGGAGATGTTTATTTTAAGCGCGTCGGTCTTTCAGCGCCTGTTGCATGACACCGAGACACTGCGGCCTTTTATTTTAGTCTGCCTTCTTTCCGCGGCTTTTTCAGCCCTGCTTATTTATCTGCTCACCAGTTATCTTTTCGGCTTCCGGATCGGGCTGGTGTGTTATTTCATTTTTGTCACCTCGATCTGGCCTTACCTTTATGTTCTTTTTGCCAAGCACCAGCCGGTCGGGTTGGTATTTTTCCTGCTCTCCGTGTACTTTTTACTTTTTACGGGAAAGAAGCTTAAATTTTATCTTTTTTATATTCTCTCCGGGATGTGTGTGTGTTTAAGCCTTTATTCCTCTTCGATATCGGTTTTGTATCTGCCCTATTACGCGGCCGCCTTTTTTTATAAGCATTACCAGGAAGCGAAAAAACAGAAAAAAAAGTTTTTGTTCCTGGCACAAGTCTCGCAAGACGCGGTTTTTATCGGTTTGGGGTTCGCGCTCCCGTTCATTTATTTTAATTACCCGCATATCCTCAAGAATATCAAGGCGTATTTTGATTATGTCAGTATCAGCGTCACCTATAATCATTTCTTTTATAATCAGAGGGTCTTGGAACAGTGGATGCCGGCCCATGAGCTTAATATCCGGGGAGGATGGCTGTGGATCTTGAAATATTTCCTTCTGATCATGCCGGTGGTTTTCCCGCTTTTTGGCGCGGCGAATCTTTACGCCACCTTTCGGCTTATCTTTAACAAAAAAGTATCGTTTGAATCCTGCCTGACGACCTTAGGGCTGCTGTGCTTGTGCTGGTCCTCACCGGTCCTGGCGGAGATCCGGCAGGTGGCGCAATACGGGGCCAATTATTTTTCTTCTTTTATCGGGATCATTCTTTTTATCGGATACGCGCTCTATTTGGCTGGCCGTGATAAATGGATCCAAACCTTCTATTCAAAATTTAAGCTTCCCCTGATCGCAGGGGTTGTTCTTTTGGCCATGGCGCATGTGGGGATCAATGCGTATGTCTTTAGCCAGGATGTTTATCCCACGCGCATGGCCATGACCTTTATCTCCCGCAAGATCGAGGCCCTGGGGATCGACAAGATCTACACCTATAAAAAAAATCCCCAAAAAGTCTTTGTGACTGAAACCCTCAACAAGAAACTGCTTAAAAAACTTAATTTTATCGCCATGGATAATATCAATGAGCCCGCGTCAGGATATATCCTTATCCCCCCCATCACCGGAAATTCGATCTACATCGCCGCGACCAGCTCTTACACGGATTTTGACAGCGATATTTTTTTAAATGAATTGGTAATCAAGGGGACTCTGAAAGATTACGCCGTCGCTTCTTACCGCACGCTCGCATCCAGCCGTATCTGGCCGCATGAAGAAGAGATCCTGTCTTACCGGTATCTGATCCTTGATCATTTTCGGGACGACACGGAGGAGAAGGGCAAGGTATGGCTTTTAGATGCCCAAAAGATCCGCCGGGATGTTTTTAAGAATTTTCCCAACGAAGAGTATGTGTACTTGACCAAAAATAAGATCCAGAATATCGGTAGCCACACGCTTTTCTATATATATAAGGGCTACTATGCCTCTATGGTAGAACCCATCACGCTTAATTACCTCGCGGTCAAGATGTATAAGACCGGCAATCCGCAGGATCAATTAGTCGCCTATGCTTACCGGCAGGATGATAAGCAAAGTACCTGGGTGCCGTATTCGGCGGATTTCAGGTCCGTTCCCATCTCCGGAGCAACATTGACCAGTGATAAAAAAGGGGACGTGGTTTTATTTAAATTTCCCAAGGCTTTGTATCTGAAACCGGGGCCGTATTATTTTGTTATTTATCGCACCGGCCCGGGCAGTGACCAGGATTTTTACCGAATTTATAAAGACTTATTGGCAATTAAATAGAGAGGAAATCCCTTAAACCTCCTGGTTTAAGGGACGATTACTGGGGAGAGGTAAGGAAGTCCTTAGCCCTTCGGGCTTTAAGGATGATTCCTCGGGAGAGGTAATCGAGATAAAAATCCCGAGGAATCACTTTACAACCTAAAAAGTTTTATATAAGATTTAATGCGATCGAATAATTAATCCCCTGCCATAGATGAGGCACGGGATTTCCTCAATCCGCAAAAATTTTTTTATGATGTTAGCAGATGAAACCTTAAAGCAGACACCTCTCATTGCCCAGCACAAGGCCTTAAAAGCTAAATGTGTCCCTTTCGGCGGTTGGGAAATGCCTTTACAGTATGCAGGGATCGTCATGGAATATCAGCAGACCCGCACGGCGGTGACTGTCTTTGATACCTCGCATATGGGTGAGTTTGTCATCGAAGGCGATTGTACGGGATCAGGCCTGGATAGGATCGT
>MHFY01000041.1:4157-6302 GCA_001805375.1 Omnitrophica WOR_2 bacterium GWA2_47_8
AGAATTGAGATCCATGCCGCTTAAGACTTGCCGCTACGGAGTTATGCTGAATCAAGAAGGCGGGATCATCGATGATCTGATCGTGTTTCGGGCCAAAGAACAGGAATGGTTCATTGTTGTCAACGCAGGGACGACCCCCAAGGACGCCGCGCATTTTAAAAAGCATCTGACCAGTAAAGCTAAATTTACCGACATTTCATCTTTTATCGGCAAGCTGGATATCCAGGGCCCGCAGTCGCGCGACGTTATGGATCTTCTCAATCCGCAGATAAAGAATTTAAGCTATTATACCTTTGATGAATTTGGGATATTGGGCGAGAAGGCATTGGTCAGCCGCACCGGTTATACCGGAGAGTTAGGCTATGAGATCTATTATCCCTGGGACAAGACAGTTCAGGTTTGGGATTTTCTATTAAAAGATAAGAGGGTCAAGCCGGCCGGCTTGGGCGCTCGGGATGTTCTAAGATTGGAGATGGCATATCCTTTGTATGGCAACGATATTGATGAAACGATAACACCGTTGGAAGCCGGATTAAATAAATTCGTGGATCTATCCAAAGATTTTATTGGTAAGGATGCTTTGCTGAACCAAAAAAAACAGGGATCAAAGCGTAAACTCATCGCGTTTGCTTCCGAAAGCCGCCGTTCGCCCCGTCATAATTACAAGATTTTCTCGACGGATGAAAAAAATATTGGTTTTGTCACCAGCGGCAGTTTTTCACCGAGTTTGAATCGAGGGATAGGGTTGGGCTATGTTCCGTTGGAATTCGCGACCCCGTTCACAAAATTAATGGTCGGGGATCAGGAAAATAAATTTAATGTTGAAGTCGTCACCCGGCCGTTTTATAGGAATGGGTCGTTGAAAAGTTAAGAAATGATTGCGCAGATTCAAAAAGAGATGACACAGATGATCAATCTGCGTAATCAAGTTTCAATCGGTGTAATCAATTAAGGAGATTTTTCTATGGAAGTCATCGATCATTATTTTTACACAAAGGAACATGAATGGGTCAGCATCGAAGATAATGTGGCAACCGTCGGGATAACCGAATATGCGCAGTCCGCTTTAGGCGATATAACGTATATCGAACTTCCCGCTGTCAATGAAGAGGTCGAGCAGTTTGAAGGGCTCGCCTCCATTGAATCGGTGAAGGCCGCGAGCGACATTTATTCACCTCTTTCAGGGAAAATTGTTGACATCAATAAGGATGTCGAAACGGATCCGTCCCTTATTAATAAATCCTGCTATGAAAAAGGGTGGATCGCCAAGATCGAGATCTCTGACTCGGAGGAAAAATCCAATCTCATGACCGCCAAAGAATACCGCAAACTTTTAGAAAGCTTAGAAGAATGAACCCCTATATCGCCAACACGCCGGACGATGTTAACAAGATGCTTCAGACCATCGGGGTTAAAAGCATCGATGATCTTTTTGCCGATCTCAAAAAAGAGCATCAAGCGCGTTCCTTTAATATTCCTGAAGGAAAATCCGAATTTGAAGTCGTCGAATACATCAAAGGCCTCGCCTCTGAGAACGCGTCGGAGCTAAAACTTTTTATCGGCGGCGGGTTTTATGACCATTATATCCCATCGGCCGTTCCTTCCTTGATCTCCCGGGGAGAATTTTTTACCGCATACACGCCTTATCAGCCGGAATGTTCTCAAGGGACCCTGCAGGCCTTATATGAGTATCAGAGTTCTATCTGTACTTTAACCGACATGCAGGTGGCGAACGCCTCGCTGTATGACGGCGGCACCGCTTTGTTTGAGGCCGCGGCCATGGCGATCCGCATTACGGAACGACAGAAAGTCATCATGGACGGCGGAGTGAGCCCCATTTATCGCAAAATGATCAAAAGTTATACACATAATTTGGATATCGAGTTCCACGAAACTCCGGTCGTACACGGCCAAAGCGACCGTGCCGCCATTAAGAAATTACTGGACGATAAAACAGCTGCCATTATTTTACAGAACCCCAATTTTTTCGGTGCCATTGATGATCATTCGGATATTATTGAGCAGGCGCATAAGTTAGGGATCTTGGTCATTGAAAGTGTTTATCCGGTCTCGTTAGGGATCTTAAAAACCCCCGGCGAAATGGGCGCGGATATCGTGACCGGCGAGGGGCAGAGTTTGGGTCTT
>MHFY01000041.1:6326-8065 GCA_001805375.1 Omnitrophica WOR_2 bacterium GWA2_47_8
CAGGCCCGTGAACAGCACATCCGGCGGGAAAAAGCGACCTCAAACATTTGCACCAATGTCGCCCTGTGCGCGATCCAGTCTTTGCTGTACATGTCCATATTGGGAAAAGAGGGATTAAAAGAGTTGGCGCAGTTGAACTTAGATAAAGCGGAATTTGCCAAGCAAACGTTAGAAAAGATCAAGGGTGTGGAAGTAAAACGCAGTTCTCCCACCTTTAATGAATTTACTGTTCATCTGCCGGTCAATGCCGCGTGGGTGGTGGAGGCGATGCTGACCAAAGGTTTTGCGGCCGGGTTCCCAGCCGGACGGTATTACAAGGATATGGATAATTATCTTATTATTGCGGTTACGGAGAAACGCACAAAGGCAGAAATTCAGTCGTTCGCTAAGGGTTTGGGAGAGGTTTTACAGGAACTTTGCGTAAAAACGCATTAGAGGGGAAAGACGTGGAGTTAATTTTTGAAAAGAGTGTAAAAGATAGGCGGGGATTTCGTAACCCCAAGTCCGATGTCCCGGTCAAGGCCGAGTTGCCTTCTAAATATAAGAGAGGGAAGGACTCTTCCTTACCGCAGGTCAGCGAATTAGACTTTATCCGGCATTTTACCAAACTTTCGCACCGTAATTTTTCCGTGGACACGAATTTTTATCCTTTGGGCTCCTGCACCATGAAATATAACCCCCGGTTTACCGAAAGCGTATCCCGGTTATCCGGGTTTGCCGATCTGCATCCTTTATTAGCGCAGCTGCCGAATGGTGAAAAGACCACCCAAGGCGCGCTCAAGGTGCTTTTTGATCTAGAACAGACCTTATGTGAGATCGCCGGGATGGATGCCTTCACCCTTCAGCCCTTGGCCGGCGCCCACGGCGAGTTGACCGGTGTCATGATGATGGCGGCCTATCACAAGGCGAAAGGAAATAAAAAGAAATATATTATTGTGCCTGACGCGGCCCATGGGACCAATCCGGCCACGGCCTCGATCGCGGGTTACCAGACCATTTCTATCCCTTCGACGGAAGAAGGGGTCATGGACATGAACGTGCTTAAAGAAAAATTGAACCACGAAGTGGCGGGAATGATGCTGACCTGTCCGGACACGGTCGGTATCTTTAATCCTCAGATCGATAAGATCAGCAAGCTCGTCCATGATGTGGACGGTTTGATGTATTACGATTGCGCCAACTTAAATGCCCTGTTAGGCCGTTGCCGGCCTGGCGATCTCGGCTTTGACATTGTACATATCAACACGCATAAGACATTCACTACCCCTCACGGCGGCGGCGGCCCGGGTGCCGGCCCCGTCGGAGTTAAGGAAAAACTGGTCAAATTCCTGCCGATTTCCCGGGTCATGAAACAAAAAGACGGCACCCTGCATTTGGAATACAATTTTCCCGATTCGATCGGTTACATCGCGCCTTTTTATGGGAATTTCGGCCTGCTGTTAAGGGCCTACGCCTATATCTTGATGCTGGGAAAAGAAGGGTTAAAAGAAACCAGCAACCACGCCGTTTTAAATGCGAATTACATTATGCATCGGCTTAAAAAGTATTATCAATTGAAATACGACCGCACCTGCATGCATGAGTGTGTCTTTTCCGCCTCTAATCAAGCCGAGAAAGGGGTCCACGCCAACGATATTGCCAAATTCCTTATTGATAAAGGGATACATCCGCCGACGGTTTATTTTCCTTTGACCGTGAAAGAGGCCGTGATGATCGAGCCGACCGAGACAGAATCCAAA
>MHFY01000041.1:8142-16018 GCA_001805375.1 Omnitrophica WOR_2 bacterium GWA2_47_8
AGCTTAAATTTTTCATGCTCCTTAAAGACATCTCCTTCCCCACACCTGAAGAAAATATCCTTTTTGATGAGGTCCTATTATTTTTAGCCGAAAAAGGGCAGGCCGGTGAAGTCCTACGCTTCTGGGAGTCACCGGTTCCGTTTATTGTTTTGGGCAGGACCGGGAAGGAAGAAGACGATATTTATCTGCAGAAAGCGAAAGAGCATCATATCCCGGTCTTGCGGCGGGCTTCGGGAGGCGGCACGGGGTTGCAGGGGAAGGGATGCTTGAATTACAGCCTTGTCCTGCCCCAAAATCGGCATCCGGGCCTGCACGACATTCGTAGATCGTACCAGTATATATTAGGAAGGCTGGTCACGGCTTTTAAAAGCGCCGGCCTTGAGATCTGTTTCATGCCCACATCCGACTTGGCGCTGGTCAAAGAGAACAAAAAGTTTTCCGGCAATGCGCAGAAACGGGGAAAAAAATTCATCCTCCATCACGGGACAATGTTGTATGACTTCGATCTGGATATGATCGAACATTTTTTGAAGATCCCAAAGGATGTCCCTCTGTACCGCCAGGACCGAACACACAAGGATTTTGTCATGAACTTACCCGTTAACAGCGGAGCCCTCAAGACGATCATTCGTCAGGCGTTCGGGGCGGACAAGGATAGTAAATCATTGGCCGACGAAGAGTTAGATTGTTTACGCAAGTTCTTGTCAGAGAGGAAGATAAAAATTTATTAGGAATTTGTCGTTGACATTATTAGACCGAGTTGTATAATTTTAAATGACGACGCAACTTACGTAAGTTTTACAACGTAAGTTGCCGTCGGAATTTATCCAGAGTTAATTTTGATTAGTGAAATTAGCGCTGGGTTCAATTCGCGCATTAACCCATGTCGTCCTAGGGACTCCATAAGTTATGCGCTTATTTAAAAATCCCCCGGAGGAAATATGAATAAAAAAATTTTAGCCACGGTAACATTTTTCCTTCTCATCTTTTTTATAGCTGAAACCTGCCATGCCGGATTGATCAATTATCAACGCCGTAACCGTCGTGGTGGGGCTCCTGCTCCGGCAGGAGGTAAGGCTTCCCCGGCAGCTGCTCCTGTACAAAAGACCATGGCCAAATGGATGCAGATCCTGCCGTCTGTGACGAATCAAAATGAACAAAGATATGATGTGAATAACGACGGTAAATTGCAGACCGCGGAAGTTAAAACTTACCTGCGCGATGTTTTAAATGTGATCGACAGCAAAGGTGGCTTCACCGTAAATTCTGAAATATTAAAAGAGTATGACAAAAACAAGGACGGTTTAGTCACCAGAGAAGAGGCCAGACTCTTACGCGAACACGTCGCTTCTTAACCCCTCATTGTTCTATTTTACCTGTCCCATTGTTTCTTATAAGCAGTGGGACTTTTTTTTCTTAATGCATTGCCGGACCCACATAATTGCGTTTATCTTTTTTATATTCTTCTGGTTAGTTTCCTTTCCTTTAGAAGTTAAGGCCATGTCGGATAACCCTAAAAGGCCTAAGACCGATCAAACCGCGGCCGCCGCGTCAAGATCAGACCATCAGATGTATCGGGACTTTTTTAAACAGGTTTATGAAACAATGCAGCAGAACTATTATCATCCGGTTGCGCAGGAGGAGTATGACCGTTTTTTAAAGACATTTGAGGAAAAGATTTATAGCCAGCTTATGAGTGAGGGAAAGTCCAATGATTATGTCCGCTGGCGGTCCGCCGCGTACCTGGTGGATTCTTTGAAATCGAAAGAGGATATCTTTTCCGCGTTCTACCCACCGGAGCCGGCGAAAGAATATGAGCAGACGGTTTTGGGAAAGAAAGTGGATATCGGTGTCGAAGGAAAACTGACCGGCGAAGGTTTTGTCCTGACACAGGTTGAGCCGCGCTCGGATGCGTATCAAAAGGGTCTGCGCGTCAGGGACATTATAAAAAAGGTTGATAAACAGGATGTTATCGGTTTGACGGAAGAAAAGGTCATTGAACTTTTGACATCGTTTGAAGGCGACACGGTCGAGATCGTTTTTCTAGATGTCCGCAATAATATGGAACAGACCGTTTCGATCGCCAGCGGAGAATATTTTAAGCAGACTGTTTTTATGACCCCGGTCCCCGTGAAGGGCGTGTATTGCCTGGAGATCCGCCGGTTCAATCGAAAGACCGCCGAGGATATGTATAATTATATAAATTTCATCCACGATCAAAAAGATAATATCGGCCTTATCCTTGATCTGAGAGGCAACCCCGGCGGCCCGCCCTTGGCGGCAAGGGAGATCTCATCGTTTTTCCTCCCCGCGGGCGAGGAATTTGCTTATTTTCAAAGACGCGACAAACCCAAGGCGGCCCTGGACATTCCGCGCATTTCCAAGCGGTTCCATTATAAGGAACCGATCGTGATCCTGGTCAATGAGAAAAGCGGCAGCGCCTCGGAGTTGTTTTCCGGCATTATGCAGGACCGCAAACGTGCCGTATTGATGGGGCAAAATACAGCCGGACAAGTGTTTTTAAAAAGTATGTTTAACTTTGATGATCAATCCATGCTTCTTTTGGTGACGGCACGCGGGTACTATCCGAGCGGGAAAGTTTTTAATTTCAGCGGCGTGAAGCCGGACAGGTTTGTTAAAAAGGAAGAGGAAGATAGCTTGCTTCGTTACGCCGCCAATTACATCGTGTATTTAAAAGGACAGGATGCATCTTCGCTTCCTTTGGAACCAAAAAATCCTTAAAAAACAGCCGACATCAAAAAATAAATTGGTATAATGAATCCGCAGGTATTTACTATGCCTGCGGATGCATCCTTGGGCCAGAGGGCACAAGGATGAGCGCGCTAACAAATACGGTAAAGGACCATTTATGCCTTGGGTCGCTATTCTTATTCCTATCTTCGTTCTGCAGATCGTTTTAGCCACGATCGTTATTTTTTTTTTACTAAAGACCTTGGACCGCAATTTGACCGAAATGGGTATTATCCGTCTGGAGAATTGGCCCTTTGAACGAAAGATCATTAAAGCTTCTAATGTGGAGGTTTTAACCAGTAAAAATTTAAAGCCGTTGGTCAAGGCACGGATCCAACAAGCTGTCGCCAAGCATTTCGGCGGGATCCCGGTTACCTTTACGATATCCCGGGATGTGATGGGAGGCATCGTGGTTAAGATAAATGAGGAAGTGCTGGATTGCAGTATGCGTAACCGCCTTATCGAAGGCGGTTTGATAAAAGGCAAGATCAATCCGTATGCTTAATCTTTGATGACCGAAAAAATTTTAATTATCATTCCCGCCTATAACGAGAGCGAGAGCATCAAAAAAACGATCCAGGAAATCTTAGCGCTGCCTTTTAAAGTTGATATTGCGGTGATCGATGATGGTTCGTCGGATGCCACGTCTCGGTATGCCAAAGAGACCACCGCTAATGTCCTGACCCTACCTTTTAATTTAGGTATCGGAGGGGCAGTGCAGACAGGTTTTCAATTTGCCTTTAAGAAGAATTACGACATCGCGGTACAGATCGATGCCGATGGACAGCATGACGGTGCGTTTTTGCAGGACCTTGTGACCCCGGTTAAGTCGGGAGAGGTCGATATTGCGATCGGCAGCCGGTTCATCGGTCCCTTTTTGGGCTACCGGTCGTCTTTTGTCCGGCGTATCGGCATAAATTTTTTCGCTCATTTGATCAGTTTCCTGGTTCAGGATAGGGTCACGGACCCAACGTCCGGTTTTAGGGCCTTTAACCGAAAAGCGATCAAGGCCTTTGCCTTAGATTACCCTTATGATTATCCGGAGCCGGAGGCAATTGTCCTGGCCCAACGTTTAAACTTGCGATTTAAAGAGATCCCTGTCCAGATGCGCAAGCGCCAGGCCGGGCATAGCTCCATCCGTTACCTAAGGACCCTGTATTATATGGTAAAAGTGACCCTGGCTATCTTGCTGGATATGCTGAAACCCCAAAAGAGGCTTATTTAAACAGATGAACGTTAAACTTTTGGTCTTTACTTTTTCGCTGGTGCTTTTCTTTTTCGTTATTGACCTTACCCGACGAGAAAAGCTCACTTTTAAGTACGCCGCCGGCTGGCTGGGGGTGTCGCTTTTGGCCATCCTTTCGATCGTTTTTGACAAGTTTTTGTTCAAGTTTTCGTCTTGGCTGGGGTTTGCACTGCCCAGCAACTTTATTTTCTTCGGGTTGATGTGCACCTTTATTATCCTGGCGTTACTGCTTACGGTTTTTTTATGCCAGCAGGATACCCGAAACCGCCTGATGGCCCAAAAGATCGCTGTTTTAGAATTTGAACTGGAACAATTGAAAAAAGAACCGAAAAATCCCTCCGTAAAAGAAAATCAAAGGTAGTATGCCTGAACTTGTCACGCCCAAAGACAGCGATTGGGACCATTTTTGGCAAAAAGACAAGGCCAAAGAAGCCTCAGATGTGAGTTGGTCCAAACGGCGCATTTTAAAAGTCATTGCGCCTTATGTTGATCCGGGAAAAAAGGCCCTGGATGCGGGTTGCGGCAGCGGTTTTTTCAGTAAATACTTCATCGAGAACGGTATGGCAACGACCGCGGTTGATTTTTCTCAGGGAGCGCTGGACAGCACACGCCAAAAAACCGGCAACCGCGCCCGATTACAGAAAGCCGAGCTTTTAAAGGACGATCTTTCAAAGGTCTTGAGCGGATGGTTTGATGTGATCTTTTCTGATGGGCTCTTCGAACATTTTTCTCCCCTGGAACAGGATAAAATATTGAATAATCTTAGATCTGTCCTAAATGAGAACGGCGTGATCATTACTTTTGTGCCGAATTGTTTGTCACCCTGGGAATTGATCCGGCCTTTATACATGCCGGGCATCGATGAAAAGCCGTTCACCTTAAAACAACTGATCGATCTAAGCACGCGGAATCACTTAGAGGTCATTGCTCACGGCGGGGTCAATACCTTGCCGTTTTCGGTTTCTCCCGAGGGGAAAATAGCAGAATATTTCGGAATGCTGCTTTATACTATTTCTAAAGAATGAATGACGACGCAACTTACGTAAGCTTAATGACGTAAGTTGCAGTCGGAATTCATCCTTGGCATTTTTAACAAAAATGTCAAGGATTGAACTCGCGCACTAACTTATGTCGCTTGGAAGATCCATAAGTTATGCGCTCCTAAATTATGTCCGTGCCTGTTTCAATCATTGTCCCTGCCTACAATTGTTCCAAAACGATCAAGGAAACACTGCGTGCGTTAGTGGAGCAGCCTGATCATCCGCTGGAAATTATCGTTGTGGATGACGGTTCAACCGATACTACTTCTGAAATCATTAAGGCCTTTCCGCAGGTGAAGTACATTTATCAAAATAATGCCGGCCCAGCCTCTGCCCGTAACCGGGGAGCCAAGGAATCGAAGGGGGAGTTCCTTTTTTTTACCGATTCGGATTGCATCCCGGAAGAAAATTGGGTCAGCAAGGCTCTTGAAAATTTTAAAACACCTGACATTGCGGTTGTGGCCGGGAGTTACAGCATTGCCAATGAAAGTGAATTGCTTGCCAACTGTATCCATCAGGAAATTCGCTATCGTCACCAAAAATTGATGCCAAAATTCCCTAAATCCTTTGGTAGCTATAACTTTTGCGTGCGAAGGAAAGTCTTTGAAAAGGTAGGAGGTTTCGACCAAAACTACCGTTTTGCCAGTGGAGAGGATAATGATCTAAGCTATAAGATCACAAAAGCCGGGTACAGGATATTTTTTGACCCCAGCCTGATCGTTAAGCACTTCCACACCTCGGTTTTAGAAAAATATCTGCGGGAGCAATACCGCCACGGCTTCTGGCGGATGAAAATGTATCTCGACCACCCGTCGATGATGGGAGGGGATGACTATACATTTTGGAAGGACAGCGCAGAGGTTCTTTTGTGTTATGCCTTGGCCGGATTTCTTGTCGTGTTGCCTTTTCGCATTGTGCTGTTTGAAAAATTGTCTATTTTGGCGTTGATTTTACTCATCTTAATTAACGCCTATTTTGCGTTTTTAATGATGCCTACCTTGACGCAAAAGTTATATTTTGCGTTTGTGATGTTTCTCCGAACCTTTGTCAGGTCAGCCGGTTTTATCCATGGTTTGAGCCTGATTTTGAAGGGTCGAACAAACACTTCGACCCTTCATCCCGAGGAATGAAATGACGAGGGATTGCAAATCCTTAGCCCTCCGGGCTTTAAGGATGAACCCTCGGGTAAAGTAGTCTAAAAAATTGTCCCGAGGGTTCAAAAATAATTAAATAAGTATTGCCAAAGCAATGACTTATGTTAAAATCAGCGTATCTAATATACTTATAAATTTTAAATATAATTATTTTTTTTAATAACTACTAATATATAAATATGTCTTATTATTCAATCCTCGGCTTTAATAAAGAACCCTTCTCCACTAGTCCTGATCCTGATTTTTTCTATTTAACCAAAGAGCATGATATGGCGTTGACCAACGCGCTGATCGAGATCCGTTTGAAGCGCGGACTGACGGTTATTTTCGGCGATATCGGCACTGGCAAAACATCTCTCTCCCGAAAACTCATCCAGGAATTAAAAAAACGAGGGAACATGATCTTCCATATCATCCTCAATCCTTCGTTTGTGGATGAAAAACAGTTTTTGATCTCCCTCGCGAGTAACTTTAATGTGGAATGGGAGGCGCAAGCAGAGGCCCATAAGGATGACATCCTGCAGATGCGCGATTCCATCGAGAAATTTTTGATCACCAAATGCATCGAAGAAAAACAGACGGTTATCCTGATCATTGATGAAGCGCAGAAATTAAACCTCTCCACGTTAGAGACGCTTCGGATCTTGCTGAATTTCGAAACGAATGAATTTAAACTTTTGCAGCTGGTTTTATTAGGCCAGGTCGAATTGTACCCTAAGATCATGCAGCTTCCGAATTTTTTTGACCGGATTAGTTTCAAATATACGTTGAACCCTTTGGACGCGCAGGAAACAAAAGAGCTGATCAATTATCGGGTCCGGACAGCCGGTTATAACAGTGCGATGTCCTTGTTCTTGGATGAGGCCGTAAACGAGATATATGCTTATACCCGAGGGTATCCCCGGAAGATTACGATGCTGTGTCATCAGTTGTTAAAAGAATTGATCATGAAAAATAAGACTGCGGTTGACCGTGAGCTTGTCAAAGAGGTGATCCTTAAAGAGCAGCAATTCACCATGGCAGGCGAAAGAGGAGTTGTTTCTTAAGGCCGCCTGGGCTGCTTTGCAAACGCAAAGCAGCCCAGCGAGCCTTGTCCTCCATCTAAAGGATGTGAGGAGAGGACGGGAGGTGACTATTTACCCCTGGATTTTAATCCAACTGTGTTATTGGTCTTTTCCAAAATATAAAAGCGGTTGAAACCAATATTAGACTTTTTTTCTTGGAAAAAAGACCAAATATTGACTGCCGCATTTTTTGTTAAGGAAAAAGTCAATAACAACAAAATAATTGCAAGGTCGTTTGATGGCCAAAGAGACCGCAGAACAAAAGCTATTAAAAATAATTGAGAACACGGAAAAAAGTGGCGCCCCGCCAGCCCAGGCGGGAGCCCCCGCTCCGACAGCCGGGGCAGCTGCCACCGCCACTCAGCCGGCGAAGGCAGATGCCGGTAAGGCCGCCCCGACAGCCGGGGCTACAGCTACGGCTGATCCCCGCGCCGCTGCCGTGGCCGATGCCGTTAAAAGCGGTGCGGTGGTCGCGGATCAACCGGCCTCTGGTTTTAAGCTTCCCGTTTCGTTCCTTCCGGGTTTTAACGTTCGGTCCATCGGGCTTAAAGAAGTCAATCGGATCCTCATGGTCGTTGCGGCTGTCATGTCCCTTTTTTTTGTCATAGATTTCTTAAGGGG
>MHFY01000041.1:16036-18356 GCA_001805375.1 Omnitrophica WOR_2 bacterium GWA2_47_8
GAGAAAAAGGAAGAAACCCTTGAAGCGCAAGCCGCCTCTCCGGTCCGCCAGATCGAAAGTAAAACAAAGAATCTGAAACTGGTAGGTATCTCTTGGCTGGATAGCCCCGAGACCGCTTCCGCCTTGATCGAAAATACGGACAGCGGGGTGACGTATTTCCTTAAGAACGGCGAGAAGCTTAATGAAGTTAGTGTTAAACAGATTTTTTCTGAAAGCGTGGTTTTAGAATTCCAAGGAGAAGAATTAGAGTTGCGCTTATGAATTTATCGTGTGTCCCTTACTGTAAGAAAATAAAGGCCTTTTCCTTCTGGGGCGTGCCTTTATTTTTATTGTCCTTCTTGACTGTGGTTTTGGCGCAGACCCCAAGCCAGAATCAGCCGCCGACTCAAAATCAGGGCCAGAATTCGTCTGCCACCACCAATAAACCGTCCGCAGGAACAGCGGAAAATAGATCAGCGCCGGTTGTGGCCAATCCGCTACTTCCTCCAGGAGTGCCCGGTAAGCCCATTGTCATCGAAGAAGAATCAGATCCCTTGGAAGATCGCCTCGACCGGACGATCACCCTGGATGTCCGCGAAATGAATGTCATTGATGTCATCAAATTCCTTTCGATCAAGGGCAACTTTAATTTGGTGACCGGCGGTGCGATCGAAGGGCGGGTGACGTTGTATCTTAAGAATGTCACCATCCGCGATGCCATGGATATTATTTTGATCTCCAATGATCTGGCCTATTATGTCGAGCGCGGCATTATTCATGTTTTAACCGAGACGGATTATCAGGCGATGTTCGGCAAGCGGTTCAATGACAAGCTTGAAGTGGCGATCTTTCATCTCGACTACGCCAAGCCGAGTTACGCCTTGGCAACCCTGGAAAACCTTAAAAGCAGTTTGGGCAAGATCGTGATTGATGAGGACACCGGATCGGTTGTCATGATCGATACCAAACAGGCGCTGGAGGAGATGAAGCAAGCTCTGTTAACGATCGAAAAACCGGCCGAAGTCGTTGTTTATTCCATTCAATTCGCTAAAGCGGAGATCGTCGCGGAAAAATTAAGGGCCAGGATCGATACCAACGCGGTCGGTTCTATCACAACGGATGAACGTTCGAATAAATTGATCGTCCGTGCTCAGCCCGGAAGGCGGAAAGAAGTAGAAGAGATGATCAAATCCCTGGATGTGCCGACCAAAGAAGTTTTGATCGAAGTTAAGGTGTTTCAGGTAATTTTAAAACCGCAATTTGATTTTGGCATTGATTGGAATCTGGATTTTAAGTCAAGTGATGACCCGCACATTAGGGACCTGACAATTAAAAATCTTTATTTAAATGATGCAAGCCCTCCGAGCCCCTTGGGTTCGAATTTTAATCGGATCGCGGTCGGCAGCCTCACGGCCGGCGATCACTTCGAAATGTTCCTGCGTTCTTTAAAGCAGGTCAGCGACACTAAAATTTTATCCAGTCCGAAACTCTTGGTCACCAACAATGAAGAAGCCAAGATCCATGTTGGCGATACCGTGCCCTACATTATTTCAACAACCTCGGGCACAGGCGACAACGCCATCACCAGCGAAGATGTGCGTTTTGTGGATGTGGGGCTTAAATTGAATGTGCAGCCGGTCATTAATGATGACGGTTTTGTCACGATGCGTTTGGCTCCGGAGATCTCGACCGTCACCGCAAAAGTTTCATCCAAGGGAGGCGGTATTCCACAGATAAATAAGACTTTAGTTGAAACTTCGGTCATGGTTAAGGACGGCATGACGATAATTTTAGGAGGATTAAAGAAGGATAATAAGGTTCGCACCGAGAAGGGTATGCCGTTCTTGATGGACGTCCCCTGGTTGGGAAACCTTTTCAAATATGCGAGTGATTCTATTGAACACACGGAGATCGTTATTTTTATAACGCCGCATATTGTTTATGGTCATGAGAATTATGCCGATCTGAACGGCACGGTGAAGGGAAACAAAGAAATAGATCCCGATGCTGCGCCGTTGACAAAAGGATTAAAACTTAAAGAATGAGCTCTTGAATTTATTATTCGTGGAACGTCTTGCGTGAAGCGCCGCTTCACGTTTCACCTTTCACGGCCGGCACATTATGCAATTAATAAAGCGTATATTGTTATCTGATTATTTTTCTGCCTGTCTTTTTCTTTTCTGTCTGTCTCTTTTTTCTGCGCCGATTTTTGCCCAGGAAGATTCGGCGCTGGAATTAAAGGACTACGCTGACGTGATCGAAACGGAGATCGATTACGATCAGATAAAGCTTCAGGGCCAGGAAGAGGTTAGGCCTAAAAGTCGCATGAGCCGTGCCGCCC
>MHFY01000042.1:0-8003 GCA_001805375.1 Omnitrophica WOR_2 bacterium GWA2_47_8
AAAGAGCGCTTAAATAAAAAAACCTATTCCGCAATTTTGGAATAGGTATGAGTTACTTCTTTTGGAACATCTGCTTTGACCGGCAGTCAGGCTATCCTATTCCAGGACCCTTTAACTTTGCGCCCCCGAGTTACCCCGGGTTTACCTTTTTCGTCAAAATTTTCAAACAACTTATTTACAACTTACTGTGAGTATAAAATATGGCAAGCAAAATTGCAAGCCCCCAAAAGGGTATTTCCCTATATATTTAATGAATTTCAAAAAAGTGAAAAAAATTTAGCCGAGTTACAAGACATTGAAAATAATGAAGTTACAGTGGGTTGGGAGGGTTTGGGGGTACTTATTTCTGAAAACGTTTTCTTTGGACCACAAAAAAAGGCATTCCCATGAGCAACAAAAGTAAGGTTGCCGGCTCAGGAAGAACATGAGTATCATCCTGTTCGAACGTGGCATAAAGATAAGAATCGCTGTTACCGCTTAAGCCGGCCCAATTGAATCGCGCGTTATGATCCGCAAAAGCCAGCCGGCTGTCATCCCACCCCTGGATATTGGTGGAGACAGTGACATTTTTTACTTTGGTATCGATAAAATCGACCTTATGGCCGTTGAAGGGATCCGGCGGAAAAAGAAAAGGGCCGAAGAAATTAAACAAGATCTGCTTGTCTTCCGGGTTGGCCAGATAAAGCCCTCCGAACCCGCGGGCATCGGCAGAACCATTTTCAACAGACACTAAATAACTTTCTACAACATTATTTTCGGATGGAAAACGGTGAGATAAAAGGATAGCATCTCCGATCAATCCGGCAAAGGAAGGAGTACTGATGAACAGCACTACGGATAAGGATACAAGAACAACAAAACGTCTAAGTGATTGCATATCAGCGCCTTTAATGTTTATCTAAGACAAGGGCTAATTTAGCAAACGGCTGGTCCGCTGTCAATATAAATAAAAAAATATACTTATTTACTACCTGATCGCGGTTAAATATTTTTACGAATAGCCGACAAAATAGCATCCGAACGCAGGCGGTCACCAAAGACACCAACGCGGATCTTCACCTTGGCGGTCTTTTCCGTGATCGCCTCGATTTGGATGACGACATTCTTTCCATCGGAATATTCGGACGTTAATTTCGCGTTATGTGTGTCGGCCTGATCCGTTAGGGCAGGCAATTTTAATTGTTTAAGCGCCTGCGTGCTGGCCGCGTGCACCTTCTCGACAGTGGCATCAAAATTATATTCCAAGACCCCCTGGACCCAGGCGATCCCTCCCGCCCCAGCCGCAGCCCCGACAAAGAGGGCAAAACACCCTGATGTTGCCGCGCAGGAAATAAAAAGCGCGCAGATCAATAAAGCATTTCTAAATGTCATTTTCATATACTTTTCCTTTCGGTAAAGAACGTTTTGATAGTTTCCGACAGCGTGTTTAGGTCCTTTTTCGTGTGCATCCCGGATATAAAAAACGATTCCAGATCAGCCGGCGGAAAATAAATGCCGTTTTCCAGAAGATGGTGGAACAGTTTCGCGTAAAGCTTACCGTCTGACGCCTGCTTGGCTTCCCTATAATTAGAAGCGCCGTTCTTAGTGAACCGCAAGCTCATCATCGATCCGTAATGCTCCAGATAAACCGGCAAATCCTGCGAAGTGAAATATTCATTCAAGGTTTGAGCGAATTCCAAAGAACGTTTATTCAGCGATTCATAAAATTTTTCATTCAAAAGCTTAAGTGTTGCCAGGCCTGCCCTCATCACAACGGGGTTCCCCGAGAACGTGCCGGCCTGATACACACCGCCTAAGGGAGACAAGCACTGCATGATCTCTCTTCTGCCGCCGTACGCGCCGACCGGAAAACCGCCTCCGATTATTTTACCTAAACAGGTGATATCTGGAACAATATTATATTTTTTTTGCACGCCGCCCGGATGGAAGCGGAACCCGGTGATGATCTCATCCAAAATAAGGACAATGTTATATTTATGCGTCAGCTCCCGTAAGGCAGTTAAAAATTCCTTGCTGGCCGGGATAACTCCCATGTTGCCGGCCACCGGTTCGACAATGACGCAAGCGATATCATCCTTCAAACGCTTGAGTGTTTCTTCCAGCGTGCCGACATCATTATAAGGAAGGCTGATCGTTTCTTCAATATGGTTTTGGGTGATGCCGAGGCTTGAGGATTCTTTTAAATTGGCCACCCCGGAACCGGCCTGGATCAGCAGGTCATCAAAATGGCCGTGGTAACAGCCGTCAAATTTGACCAGAAATCTTTTTTTCGTAAACCCGCGCGCCAAACGGATCGCGCTCATCGTGGCCTCGGTCCCGGAATTAACAAAACGGATCAGCTCTATGGAAGGGATCCGTTCGGTTATGAATTGCGCGATATCCACTTCCGGCTTTGTGCTGGTGCCGAAGCTGGTGCCGTAATTCATCGCCCGCTTGACCGCCAAGGCGGTGTTGCGGTGCGCGTGGCCGTAGATCATCGCGCCCCAGCTTAAACAATAATCCGTGTATCCATTCCCATCCACGTCAAAGATCTTAGACCCCTGTCCGGACCGGATAAAAAGCGGTGTCCCGCCGACGGAAAGAAAGGCCCTCACCGGGCTGTTCACGCCGCCCACCATGACCTTTTGGGCGTCTTCAAATAATCGTTTCGAATTAAAAAATTTCATTCAAATGATCAGTTATAAATGATGAATTATAAATTGGCTTGAGATGTCTTTACAATAGCCGTAAGCATTCGTTTTAATTCATCGCATTCTAGAATTAAAATTTTTAGCTTTTCTCTACCCGCAGCATCAAACTCTAATAGCAAGCGAAGCCAATACAAAGTTTCACGTGCTTCCTTCTTAGCAACATTCATGCTATGAATAAATTCTTTTTTAGATAATCCACCTTGTGCTTCTTCAACATTTGCCCCGATTGAAGTACCCGAGCGCATGAGTTGCTTGCCTAATACAAATTTAATTTCATTCTTAGAGAGAGACATCACCAATTCAATTATATTCTTAGAAAACAGGAAAGTTCTTTCTTCTATTTTAGTATTTTTTTGATTCATAATTTATCACTCATCATTCATCCATCGCAAGGCGTCTTGGCTGGAATAGCTGATGACAAGGTCTGCCCCGGCGCGTTTCATGGAGATCAAACTTTCTAGCACAACATCCTTCTCATCGATCCAATCCTTTAAAGCAGCGGCCTTGACCATCGAGTACTCACCGCTCACGTTATAGGCCACGATCGGGACATCCAGATGCCATTTTAAATTCGCAATGATATCCAAATATGCCAGGGCCGGCTTGACCATGACCATATCCGCGCCTTCCAGCACGTCCTGCCTCGCTTCCTTCAGGGCCTCCCTCGTGTTGGCCGGGTCCATTTGGTAGGATTTCCGGTCGCCGAAACCCGGTTTGGAATGCGCGGCTTCCCGGAACGGGCCGTAAAAGGCGGACGCGTACTTAACCGAATACGCCATGACGGCCACGTTCTCAAAATTATTTTTATCCAGGTCGTTTCGGATCTGCCGAACGCGAAGATCCATCATGTCCGATGGGGCCACAATGTCGGCTCCGGCCTGGGCGTGCGAAACAGCGGCTTTGCCCAACAACGGCAAAGTCTTGTCATTATCCACTTCCTTTTTAACAATGACACCGCAATGCCCGTGGTCCGTGTAAGAGCATAAACAAACATCGGTAATGACGATAAATTCGGGAAAGTTTTTCTTAATTGCCTTAATGGCCTTCTGTAAAATCCCGTCCGTCGCGTAAGCTTCACTTGCCACACCATCCTTGTGAAGTGGGATACCAAAGAACAGCCCCGCTTTTCCGCCTACTTTTATATATCCTTCCACCGCCTTCACTAAAGCGTCAACGGAATAACGATAGATCCCGGGCATGGAAGAAATGGCTTCCTTTTTATTCTTTCCTTCAATGGCAAAGAACGGCTGGATGAGATCATTCTTTGTGAGGGTCGTTTCGCGAACGAGATCGCGGATAATTTGTGTTCTTCGTAAACGTCTGGAACGGTTCATAGGGTCTCTCCTAATCTAAAACCTGGATGTTCGTCTTGTAGCCGGCTTCTTGCAGCGCCTTGTCGGTTAACGGCCCCCGGCATAAGATCTGCCACGGCTGCGGTATTCTACCATAACTTTCGAGAAAATTGTGTACCGTCGAAGGGCTGGTGAAGAAAATTTTGTCGACCCTTTCCCGCGGCAGGTCTTGCTTGGCCGGTTTCACATTTTCGTAAGCGGCGATCTCCTGGACTTCGCAGCCTAATTGCGTAAGTTTCTCCTTCAGAAAAGGGTTCGGCAAAGATGACCTGGGAAAAAGGATCCTTTTCCCGGCAATGTCCTTCTCTTTTAAAACCTTCCATAAACCTTGGCTTGTTTCCGTCTCCGCGGCGATCCCGGCCGTAAACCCATACGCGGCCAATGCCAAATGCGTTTCGTTCCCGATCACCGCAAACGCCATCTGACGCAAACTCTTCATGACCGAATCATTATTTCCCAAACTTTTAAAAAATGCGTGGACCGCGTAACGGCTGGTAAAGATCGTAAGATCAGTTCCCGGGATCGCCTTCAGCAGCTGCGCCTTTAACGACGGCGCGTCCTTGACCGCGATCTCGATCACCGGAAAATGAATGATCCGGCCCAAATTCCGGTATTTTGAGGGATTTGTCCCCAGGTAAAGGATATTTTCATCCCTCATTTTATTCTTGCGCCAAAATTTAACAGTCTCCCCCACGATAAAAAGGACCGGCGGCTCCAACTTTTCTTTTGTAACGAGCTTCTCGATCGTCTCAATGGTCCCGCAGGCGATCTTTTCATCCAACCGCGTGCCCTTTGCAATAGCCATCATGGGTGTGGCCTTCTTCCATCCGTGTTTTTTAAGGGCCTGCACGATCTGCTTTAATTTGGTAAGCCCCATCAAGAAAATAAGCGTGTCGGCCCTGGGGATCACCAAAAGTTTGAAGCGTTTGGAAGATTCATCTTCGCTGTGCCCGCTTAAAAAGGCAACGGAAGAAGAAATGCCCCGCGCGGTCAGAGGGATACCCAATTGCGATGGGATCCCGGTCGCCGAACTCACGCCGGGGATGATCTCCACTTCAATAAAATGGCTCCGCAAATATATTATTTCATCGCCGCCCCGGCCGAAGATCAACGGGTCCCCGCCTTTTAAACGCACCACGCTCTTTCCTTCCAATGCCTTTTGACGGATCATCGAAGAAAGCTTTGCCTGCGAAAGGGCGTGTTCGCCTTTTCTTTTTCCCGCATAAATTTTCTCGGCCTGAGGCGCATACTCTAATAATTGCTTATCGGCTAAATAATCATAAAAAACACAATCAGAACCCTGGAGGGCTTTTATTCCTTTTAACGTGATCAACTCCGGATCCCCCGGCCCCGCACCGGCCAAAGTGACCTTTCCGTAATCTTTCCGCATATCGATCGCCTTAAAAATTTCTTCTAACTCCAGGTCTCCGGCACGGCCGACAACCGCCAGTTGCCCCTGCAACGGCGTTGCCTCCCACGGAAAAATATCCTTGATCAAATGCGCCAATCCCAATCGCTTTAACGCGGCCGTGGCCACGATAATACCGTCGCACTTTCCTTTTTCAACCAGGGCGATCCGCTCTTCGATCGTGCCGCGGATATCAACGGCCTTCAACCGCGGATAAAGTTCTTTTAAGGATCGCTTGCGCAAGAGGCTGCTCGTCCCGATCATGGCCCCCCGCTTTAGATCTTTTAAACACGCCTTGCCGACGAAGGCGTCGGTCCCATCAATGGACGCGGTTAAGGCAAGAACATCCAGGCCTTCCCTTAAACTTTGCGGCAGATCCTTGGCGCTGTGGACAGTGATATCGATTTTCCCCGCTAACAGCGCCTTATCCAAACTGTCGGTAAAAAAATCATCCGCAGGGCTTGTGGTCAAGGATGTTTTCTTATCCTTATCCCCTTTTGTTTTAAAAAAGCGCTGTTCAAAATCCAGACGGACCCCTTTTTTCTTCAGAAGATCGAGGATCTCTTCCACCTGGACCTTGGCCAAGCGGCTCTCCCGGGAACCGATCTTTATTTTTCTGTTCAATTTCATTTGTGCTGGCAGCCTCGATGTGTGCACCATAAAGGAAGGACGATCCCGCTGGCACAGCAGGGGATCATGACCGCGAAAACAACGATGATCAGGATGACCCCTAACGAATGGATCCAGTCCTGAACACCATAGGCGGTTAAATACAAAATAGCCGAAGTACTGCTTAAAAGGACATGCACGGAATGCGAATACTCCGTCGATTTTTCAACAACGTCAGGCACGGCGAAACCGGCCACCACGCCTAAGACGGCAAAAGGAATAATGAGTTCCGGATGCTCAAGAACACAAATATGGATCTGCATGTGCCCACCCAATAAAAGGTGGCCGCCCAAAAAGGGGAAAACAGCGTCGCTTAATCCGCAGATGCCGATCGACCCTAAAAATCCGACCAGGATGGCCTTGAGCATCCTTTTTTCATGTTTCCAAAACATGGCGGTCGTTGTGATGGCGCTGAACAAAATATGACTGGTGTGGGTGACATGAAAGAATTCTCCCGCGGCCGGCGCAAGGAGGTCTTCCGCGCGCGCCAGAGTGGCAAAAAAAGTAAAAACCCCCATTAACAGCAATCCCATCGACACACCAAAGATGGTGTAAGGAAGATGCCGCCCTAATTCCAGGATAATGTACTGCGCTTTCCCTTCTTTCTGCATATTGAGCCTTTCCCTTTAATTGTTCTTCCCACAGTTTACGCAAACCCCTTCGATCTTCAGATCAATATCTTCTTCTCTATAGCTCGATTTTATCCGATTTTTGATATTTCTGAGATCAATGTCATGCAGGCACGCGATATCGCCGCATTCACGGCAGACAAAATGCGCGTGCAAAGGGTTATGCTCAGCGCAAATGATCTCATAGCACATCGTCCCTTGGCCGTTGATAAGCCGCCGGATGACCCCTTTTTTGACGAACAGGTCCAGGATCCGGTACAGCGTGACCTTATCCATGGATTCCTTTTTGCGTATTTTTTCTAAAATGTCTTTGGGCGTGACGGCCCTACTGAAGTCCGAGAGGATCTTTAAAACAATGGCCCGGTGAGGAGTTGCTTCAACTTTACTCTTAATTAACAGTTTTTCGATGCTGCAGGGTTCAAACATCCCGATTTTTCCTTAAGTAAATCCCGATTAGACAGAAGAAATCGGGATAAGTACCCTTGCTTCCTCTAAAATCTTTTAGGGAAAGCAAGGACGTCCCGACTTCTTCTGAATAATTTTAAGGAAAGTCGGGGCTTATTACATCAAACAACATTTAGCGAAAATAAGTACATGGAGAGGATTATAGCATAGTGCAACTAAGTTGCAAATTAATATTCTCAGCGGAATTCGGCTTACGGCCAGGGTAACGAAACCCGTTTCGACATTCGGCCACGTATGACGTAGCCGATAAACGATACAGGTTTCGTAGCCATAGCCGTTACCGAGAATATAATTAACTATTATTCTTTATTAACGCGTTGATGCGCGGAAGGGCTTTGTAGGTGGCCTCTTCCCCGGCCTTGATAAGGTCATCCACCCGGTAAAGTTCATACCAGTTGATGCCCTCCAGGTTGGGGTGAATAAAAACATCGGCGAGTTTGGCGTTCTGTTCCGCGATAACGTATTCGGTCGCCTGCAGGGTCCGGACGATAATATCGGCCAGGTTGAGGGAAAATAATCGTCCCAGCCGCGTGCTGATATATTGGACGGGAGATTTAAGGAAGGGGACCCGTTTCATCTCTTCATAGTGGCGCAATTCCATCTGATGGCCCCGGGCGGAATGTTCGGGGGATTGCAGCACATTGACCGCGATAATACGGTTAATGCCTAGATCCTTAAGGACATTGGTGGGTAAAGGGTTCAAGACACCGCCGTCAATGATGGCCTGCCCCTGGTCCCTGATCGGCGGGATAACGCCGGGAATAGAAATGCTTTTCCTGACCGCGTCCAC
>MHFY01000042.1:8023-13032 GCA_001805375.1 Omnitrophica WOR_2 bacterium GWA2_47_8
CAGCCCCGACGGAGAAAGCGGCGGGTCAATAAGTTTCCACATGGCCTTCTTCTGCTGAAATTCCCTGGCCACCTTTTCCAATTCAAAAGAATCTTTCCCGGCGACCCACAGACTGCCGATCAACGCCCCCATACTGCTGCCGGCCACAATATCGATCGGGATATTTTCTTTTTCCAGAACCCGGATGACACCGATATGGGCGACCCCCAAGGCCGCGCCTCCGCCTAAAACAAGGCCGGTCAAAACACCGCCGATCTCCCTGGCAATACGGGTGATGCTTTTGGCGTATTCACTCTTTGGATCACAGGTGATCACCGTTAAGGCTTTGGAAACAACCGCCACATTCAATTCGTGCGGATTGATATGGGCCAGTTTGGTATAGATCTCATAATTCAGGATCCTTTGCGCTTCTTCAAAGGCTAACGCATTTTTATCTTCGCGTCCGCTTAAAATGACCTGTATCTTGTCGGCATGAAAATTTTCCTTCATGGCCACCCGTAACTGCTGTATAACATCGGCGGTAAACTGCAGGTCTTCTTCCTTCTGCGCGCAGATCAATTGAACGACATCGGATTGGGTCAGCGTTTTTAAAATAACATCGTCCATCTCGTTGGGAAGGTCCACCACGACATAATTGTAATCATAAGCGAGGCCGCTGACAAAACGCCCCATTTCTTTGGTTAAATTCAAATTCTCCATATCAAAGACGATGTTCAAAAGGTCTATCTTTAACTCGTTCTTGACGATGCTGTCCTTCATCCGGTTGATATCGTCAATGATCGCCTTGATATTGGCCGGATCATTTTTCCATTGCGGCGAGGCCTCTCCGGTATCCGCGGAAGAAACTGTTCCCTTGCGATTCTTCGGGTGGACATTAACGAAGATAACTTTCTTGCCTGTTTCCTTCTGTAACGAAAGGGCCAAATTAATGGCATAGGTGGAACTTCCGGCACCCTTAAGCGGGCTATAGATGGAAATGATCGTGCTTCCCACAACCATATTGGTGCGGGTGATATTGCGGCGGATCCGCTGCGAAAGGGTCTGGCTGAATTCAATGCCCAACTGCGGAAGAGAATTTAATATTTCATGAAAATCCTCTTTGTTGATCTTCAAAATGATCGAATCATTGATGGCTTCAAAGGTCTGGGAGTGGCCTTCGCCGGAGAAAAGGGAAATGATGCCGAAATACATCCCGCGGTGCAGGAATTCGACGTTCTGCTTTTTTCCGTCCAGGCTATTGGTGTAGGCCTGCACCCGCCCCGAAACGACGCAATAAAAACCGTCCGGCGGGTCGCCTTCCCGGCGGATGATCTCGTGCTTTTTGCATTCAAAAACATTCGATTTCTTGGCGATGCGCCGGATGCTTAGCCAGCCCAACTTGCTGAAGGCGGGGATCTGACGGACGAGGGCAAACCGGTTTATAAGGGACAGGGGTATGGACATATACTATTTAATGATATCGCTTTCCAGCCAGGCATAGTCGCTTTTAAGGAGTTTTTTTGAAACAGCGACGGACTTTCGGTCACTATTGGCTTGGTTCTTGCGGAATGAGTTTTCAATTCTCTCCCGCGCCTGACGGCAGAAAAGGTCGGCCAGCTCAAGCGCATTCTCTTTTCCGCCTTTCACTAAACTATCCGCGTAAGAACAGGTCACACAAATGGCGAACAGGTCTGTCCCAATATCGACCAGGCGGTTCAAGACACTTTGCTTGGACTCCAGCTTCTGCTGGTATTTGACCATCTGATGCAATATCGTACGGGCCAGGCGGCGGCTGGCATTTTGGGCATATATCATATGGCCGGCTAAGGACGGATGAATGTCCGGCGCTGAGAATGCCGGGAGCCAAAGTTTGGTATACCAAACAGCATAATAGGCCAGGAGTTTTCCTAATGTCGCGAGTTTTTCAGGAATGGAAGTCTTGGGGCTTAATAAAGGCATGCTTCTTGAAAGATGCGGGTCCAGGGCCTCCCGCGCGATAAAAAGGTGCATGATCTCCGACGTCCCTTCAATGATCATATTGATACGGACATCGCGCATCACCCGCTCAACCGGCCAATAGTCGACACCCCGGGCCTTTAAGGATGAAGCCTGTTCATATCCCGACCCGCCGCGGATCTGCAGGGTCTCATCCACGATCTTCCAGGCATGTTCGGTGCAGAAATATTTCGCCAGGGCCGCTTCCAAACGGATATCTTTTTTCTTATCATCAGCCATAGCCGCGGTCAGCCAGCTCATGGCATCCATGGCAAAGGTATGGCTGGCGATGTATCCTAATTTTAGGGCAATGGCTTCGTGTTCGCCGATCGGATGCCCCCACTGAATTCTCTTTGAACTCCATTGCCGTGCCACATGCATGCACCATTTGCCGATCCCGGTCGACGCGGCCGGCAAGGTCAAGCGTCCGGTGTTCAAGGTCATTAATGCTAATTTTAACCCTTCGCCTTCGCCTAAAATAATATTCTCCCGAGGGACTTTGACATTTTTAAAACGGATGACACCGTTTTGGATCCCGTGCAAGCCCATGAACTGGCAGCGGTGCACATTTTCAACACCCGGGGTATTGGTTTCCACAATGAAAGCGGTGATCTGCTTCCGTTCTTTGCCTTTAATGATCTTCGGCGGTGTGACCGCCATGACGACCAAAACACCGGCGACCAGGCCGTTGGTACACCATAATTTTTCGCCGTTAAGGAGAAAATATTTCCCGTCCTCGCTCGGCGTGGCGGTCGTCTTCATGTTGCGCGGATCAGACCCGGCCTCCGCCTCCGTTAACGCGAATGCCGAAATGACCCCGCGGCCGAACATCGGCAGGAATTTTTTCTTCTGCGCATCGGTGCCGAATAATTTCAAGGGCTGGGGCACGCCGATACTTTGGTGCGCGGAAAGTAAAACAGCGGTTGACCCGCAATAACTCGCCACCAGATGGATCGCCCGGCAATAATTGACCTGGCTTAAGCCTAACCCGCCGTCTTCTTTATGGATCTTAATGGCAAAGGCCCCCAGTTCTCCAAGGCCTTTATAAACCTCATCTGGAATGATGCCGGTACGGTCAACTTCATCGGGGTCTAATTTTTCTTTTAGGAATTTTTCTAATCTTTGAAGAAAGGCATCGCCTTCCGCTTTATCCTCTTCGCTTTGCTTGGGGAAAGGATAAATAAGAGGAAGGTCAACAACGCCGTGGAAAAGTTTTAAAGCGAAGCTGGGGTATTTCCATTCCTGCTCACGGGATTCTTCGGCAAATTCCAGGGACGCTCTTTTTTCCGCGCTGATATTTTTATCGAACATGCTCATAGGGGTCTCCTTCTAAAAGGCTTTTTCTCTAACCTTTGCAAACATTAAAGTTAGACATTGTCCTCTTATTTTAAGTATAGAGGCTTTATCTGAAAATGCAATCTATCTGTCGGATTTTTTAAGCCCGAAGGGCTAAGGATCTCATTCCGGCTGCCAGAGGGCGGCCAATTTTTCATCCAGAAGGTCCTGATTTAAAAACTTCCAGCTTTCAGGCTTCAGTTTCCAGCTATCAGCCGCTGATAGCTGAGGGTCCCTCGACTTTCGCTCGGGATGGTGAGCGATAGTCGAACCACTGACAGCTGATGGCTCATAAAACACATCAACCAGATAACGGTCATACTTATCGCTGTTGTACGTTTTAATGATGACAAACGGAACATCCGCTAAACGCTCCTGGACAAATTTCCGCGCTTTGCGGCCTTCAAGGGTGGAAAGCTCCGGGCAGTCAATCCCTCTTAGGCGCAAGTACTGGCGGACCCTGATCCCGAATCCGCAGTCTACCTTGACCCGCAAGGTATCGCCGTCAACGACCTTTTCAATAAAAGCCTGATATGTGTACAATTTTTTTCTTTCTTCCTGAACAAATTTAATACGGTATCGTCCATCTTCCTTAACGGACGCGATCAAATCCCCGGCATGAAATGTCTGCGTTGTGTCCGGCGGTTGGTCCACAAAAATATCAAACCCGCAGTCGATGACCGGCTGGGGATCCTCAACATGCACATCATCCGGCTGGATCATGCGGTACATATATAAACGGCCTCGTTCCTCCTTGATCTTCCCGTTTTCCATCCAGCTCGGTTCTTTTCTTTGGCCGATCAGATCATGCATCAGCATTTTGAACCGGCCGCTGGAAATCCTCTCGCTCTCGATCCGCCTTTCCCATTTTAAGCGCTCTTTTTGATCCGGTATACGCAATAAAAGCGTATAATGCGTCCACGTCAAACCGTTGAACTTAGGCAGAGACGGGTAAAAACGGTAGAATTGCGCGCACTGGTGCAAAAGGCGCTCGTTGACCTGAAGGTCGCCGGCCAGCCGGCCGAACAGATTAGAACCGAATTGAGTTTCAAAATTTTTATCCAGTAGATGCACGGCGATATGCCGCCCCACGCTCCAGTACGTGCGGATCCTCTGCGTATCCACATAACGCTGGATCCTGTTTTGACTTGACGCTATCTCTTTTTGGAGGATCTTGAGAAGTTTAGTGTAGGAGTGGGAAATTAAGGCGGAACTTAAAGACATTTTGTCCATGTTGACACCTCCCCCCTAATTGGAGAAGAACCTTTTCAACACTGTCAGATTAAATTTTCTTTTGTTCAAAAATTTCTTCCAGGGCATAAAGCGTCTTTTGGGGAAACCGCTTCAGCGGATAAAACCGCGTTATCATAGCAATGGCTTCTGAGTACGCTTTGAGGTTCAGATACCGGATAAGGTAGCGGATGTCATCAATATCATGAAATTCTTCCCCGATACGCATGGCAAGGCACTTCATGGCCAGAAGATATTCTGCCCGGGCCACGAAAACGCGCAGATGACTCAATTCAAGAAACGTGTCATACTCGCCTTTGTCGCTGAAATACCCCTTAACCGCATCATTCAGCCAGTCTTCCTTTATGCCAGTCTCGACGCCCACCCTGGCGACGGCTTCCCTGATCTTTTGAGCTGGCAAGAAATAGGCGTCCACGTCCTTCGTGGATGGCCTGGCATGAAAGACTAAA
>MHFY01000043.1 GCA_001805375.1 Omnitrophica WOR_2 bacterium GWA2_47_8
CGCCGCGCGGGCTGAGGCCGCGATCTTGGTCATCGATGCCAAGGAAGGGATCAGGGAAAATTCCAAGCGCCACGGCTACATGATGTCCTTTTTGGGGATCAAAAACGTCACGGTGTGCATCAACAAAATGGATCTGGTCAATTACAGTCAAACCGTGTTTGAAAAAATAAAAACGGAATATCTCGAATTTCTTGAGGAAATTAATCTGACGCCGAGGAATTTTATCCCCATCAGCGCTTTTAACGGAGACAACCTTGTTTCGTTGTCAACGAAGATGCCGTGGTATAAGGGAATGCCGGTTTTGGATTCTTTGGATGATTTTAAAAAGGCGGCACCGCGGCACGCGCAGGATTTTCGCTTTCCGGTACAAGACATTTACAAATTCACCGAAGAAGGGGATGAGCGGCGGATCTTTGCGGGACGGGTGGAGGCCGGGACCATTAAGGTCGGTGATGAGGTTGTGTTTTTGCCGTCGCAAAAAACCTCCCGCGTTTCCAGTATTGAAGGGTTTAATGTTGATCCGCAAAAAGAGGCCTTTGCCGGCCAGAGCACCGGCGTTTGTTTAGATACGCAGGTCTATATCCGGCCCGGGGAGATCTTGTGCAAGGCAAGCGAACGCCGGCCACATGTCAGCCGGAAATTTAAGGCCAATATTTTTTGGATGGGCAAGCAGCCCCTGGTTAAGAATAAGACGTATAAATTAAAAGTCACCACCCAACAGGTTCCGGTCATTTTAGCTGAAATCGTGAATGTTTTGGATGCATCTGAATTATCGTCCATTTCTAATAAACAGCAGGTGGACCGGCATGATGTGGGGGAGTGCATTTTTGAAACCCTCAAGCCCATTGCCTTCGATGAGATCCATTCTTTAGCCGAGACCGGGCGTTTTGTTATCGTGGATGATTATGAGATCTCCGGCGGCGGGATTATTTTAGCGCCGGTCTTTGATGAGCAGAGTTCTATCAATGAGCGTGTGCGAAAACGTGAATTCAACTGGCAGCGAAGCTCCATTACCCTTGATAAACGCGCCCAAAAGTACGATCATAAGTCCGCATTTATTATCATAACCGGCCAGGTCGATACCGGAAAACAAAAGATCGCCCGTGCGCTGGAGGAAGAACTCTTTAAGCAGGGGAAGAATACCTATTTTCTAGGGGTTTCCAATGAGCTAATGGTTCAAGAAGCCGTAGCCGGTGATAAGGTTTTGGCCAAACATCAGCATTTACAGCAATTGGGCGAGCTGGCGCGCATTATCACGGATGCGGGTTTGATCTTCATAACAAGTATTACCGATATCGATGACTATGAGTTGGAGATGTTAAAATCTTTAAACCGCCCTAATAAAACTCTGGTCATTAATGTCGGAGAGAACAGTTTTACCGCCGGAAAAGTAGACCTCATTTTGCCTATCAGTGAAGAGATCGCCGCGGCTATTTCTAAAATAGTCCAGTTGCTGGTCCAATCCGTTGTCCTCGATCCCGAATACACAATCTAATATACGTTAAAAGTTAACTTATTTTTAAAAATGCCTTGACAGTCTTTAGGCGGTTTGCTAATATTCACATTAAATAAGTTATCTAAAGACGTATTTGAGATTTATTTTTATATTTAAATCACATATAAGGTTAGCAGCGAAGATATAAATACGTTTCTCTAAAGCGTATTTAAAAAGTGAAATAAGGCAAAAGTTGTAACTATATGGCGGAGAGCCCATTCAAAGTCGAAGCACGGGATAAATCCCAAGACCCACTCAAAAAAAAGACATTATGGCAGTCACAAGAGATTTTCGGCGAAGCCAAGATGGTTATGATCCAGCATCAGGAAACGATTTACCGGCTAATGATTACCCGCCAGGGAAAGCTTATTTTGACAAAATAGTTTGACCGTCATTTTGCTTTGGGCCTTCTGGCGCCAAAGCATCCCTTAAATAGTGGTTTAGCCCTTCGGGGACTAAACCATCCTTTAAATAGATGATTTAAAGGGATGATTTAAGGGATTATTATAGCCAGGGATGGACGGGATATAAGAGAAAGTACCCAGCAAGAAATCGCACATCTTAAGGAGAATATGCGATGCTTATAAAAACAGGTCGTACAGTAAAAGTCGTATCAGGTTTCATGTGTTTGGGATTAATTATTTTTGGGTTGCCGAATTTAGGGAATGCCGAAACAGAACAAAAGACAAGGTTAAAAGAGGTTGTGGTCAAGGCCAAGGAAGAGAAGAAAAAGACCTTATCCGATGTGGAGGGGGTCAAAATTTATAGCGGAAAAAAGACCTCCGTTGTTAACGTCGAAGAAGCGCCGGAAATCGTCAACAGCAATTACCGCCAGGCCTTAGAAAAAACTCCGGGCCTTGTGGTCAGTGAAGAAACCACGCCGCTTATCAGCATCGGCGCACGGGGCCTCCCGCCGGATCGAGCTCAATATATTCAAGTCTTAAAAGATGGAATACCGATTCACGCCGATATCGTTGGATATCCGGAAGCCTATTATGTCCCGCCTTTAGAAACCGTTGATCACATTGATTTTGTCAGGGGCGGCGGCTCTTTACTTTATGGGCCTCAGCCCGGCGGCGCGCTTAATTTTGTTACCAAAGATCCTTATGAGGGCCCCTTATCGATCGTGGAATCCAATGCCTATGGAAGCCACGACTTTTACTCTAATTATACGGGCTTAAGCGGAACACAAGGGCCTTTGGGTTATTACGGTTATTTTCATCACCGCCAATCGCAAGGGTTTCGCGATAACAACAGTCAGTATGATGTTTATTACGGTGGAACAAAATTTAAATTTGAGAATGACCCTACCTCGCATTGGGTCATGGCCGTTGATTCTTATAACGAAAGACATGGTGAGCCGGGAGGCTTAACCCGGGCGAATTTTGACGCCAAATCTAAGGCCGCGACACGGATGAATGATCATTTTGAATTGAATCGCTTGGCCGGATCATTTTCCTATAATAAGGAATTAAGTGATGGTGTTTTGCTTGAGGCAAAGGCCTTCGGCGGCACGTATGAGCGTTTAAGCTGGAGACAGAGAACCTCAGGGAGCGCCTTCGGGGTCCTTCCATCCGGCGCCAATGCATCATCGAATGAAATTCTGGACCAAAAGTTTTTTAGCGGCGGGGCAGAAACGAGATTTAAAAAGGAATATGCCCTCTTGGGATCAGAGGAAAATGTCTTAACCGGCGGCGTTCTTTTTTACCACAATACCGCACCAAGAAAAGATAAAAGAGGGACATCGGGAGATGCCGAAGACGGAGCCATACGAAAAGATGCAGACCGTTATGCCAATTATCTTTCATTATTCGCTGAAAATATGTTTAAATTCGGTAAATTGTCCATAACGCCGGGCGTGCGCCTGGAAAGTATTTGGCAGAGTGTTAAGGAGCAGCTCAATTTGGATAAAACCACTGTTCCCCTGGTGGATGAATCAGATTTTGATTTTGTTCCATTGTTCGGATTGGGAACAACGTATGAGTTAACACCAAGTACTGAGATCTATCATAATATTTCTCAAGGTTATCGCCCTAAAACTTACGTGCAAGCCGTCCCGGTCGGCAGCGGGCAAGTGGTTAACAATGACCTTGAAGCAGGAAAGTCCTGGCAGACGGATTTAGGGCTTCGCGGCCAACCGACGCCGTATTTTTTCTGGGATGGCAGTGCGTTTTATATGGAATTTACCGACCAAATCGGGACTGTTGGTTCCAGCGTTGAAAATGTCGGTGATGCCCGTCATTTCGGCGCGGAATTTGCAGCGGAACTGGATCTGATCGGCTTGTGTGACGCCTTAAAAGGCACTAGCCATGGAGAAAAAATCGGGTCTCTTAATTTCTTTACTAACGCAATGTTTTTGCGGGCTGAGTTTAGTGAAGGGCCCAATGAAGGAAAAACACCGCAATATGCTCCGGATTATTTAACCCGGGCCGGCGTGGAATACAATTATCTGGATAAAGCAAAAATCCGCTTGGCCGGCACATTTTTAGATGATCATTGGGGAGATGATGGGAATACAGCAAATTTTTTCATTCCGTCCTATAAGGTCTGGGACTTAACCGGTGAAATGAATGTTTATAAAGATAATGTGAAACTATTTGCTGGGATTAATAATGTTTTTAATGAACATTATTTTCCGCGTGTCACCAGCGTGGGGATCGATCCGGCGGATGGACGGAACTATTACGGCGGGGTTAAATTAATTTGGTAATCGCAGTATTCGAAAGGTTTGATATGAAAAAATTTTTTACTTCCATTCTTTTATGTGCTTTGGCGGTTACGTTTAATGCCTATGCGGCAGAAAACGAAAAGCTCACGATCGCCGTTCAGCCCACGTCCACGCCGGAGCAATTGACAAACCAGGCCCAAGAGCTCAAAGATTTTTTAAAGAGCGAATTGGGGATGGATGTCGAAATATTCTTTCCGACGACTTATGCCGGGGTTGTGGAGGCCTTGCGTTTCGGTCATGCGGATATCGCGTTTATGGGCCCCTGGCCGGCTTTGATGGCGGTTGAGCAGGCCCAGGCGTCGGTTATCTTGGCCGAAATCAGAGAAGTCATAATCGGTAATGAAAAAAAAGAAGAACCCTATTATTTTTCCTATTGGGTTGTTTCCAAAGACAGTCCATTTAATAGCCTGCAGGAATTAAAAGGGAAAAAAGCCGCCTTTTCGAGTCTGCTTTCAACATCAGGTTATGTGGCGCCCTTAGCCAGATTGCTTGAGCTAGGATTAGTTTCCGAAAAAGATGGAAAGGTCGACCCGAAAGAATTTTTCGGCGAAGTATTGTTTGCCGGTGGATACGCCCAGGCCTGGGAGGCCCTTAAAGCCGGGCAGGTTGATGCCACCGTCATTGCCGGCGATGTCGCAGAAAAACTTTATAATGAAGTCTTGGAAAATACCAGGGTTATTGAACAGCAAGGACCCCTGCCGTCCCATACTGTCGTTGCCTCAGCAAATTTGGATCCGGCCTTACGCGAAAAAGTAGTTATGACATTCCTTAAGCTTAATGATCCGGACAAAAGAGGTTTAATGCGTAAGTTTATTTCCGGTATCTTTGTCCGTTTCGAGCCGGCCACAGAAGAGCACTTGCAATCTTTACGCAGGATGTTAGAATTAACAAATTTGGAATTTAAAGAAAAGGGGAAATGAACCATAAAAATCACGCCAACTGCGACCATGTGAGCCATTTTATCGATGGTGATCACAAAAGGTCTTCTGTCTTGAAGGCGACCAATCTCTGGTTTAAGTATGAAGGGCAAAAGTCGCTTCTCCAGGGCGTTAATCTGGAGATACGGCAAAACCTGGTGACCATGATTTTGGGGCGCAGCGGCAGCGGCAAAACAACGCTTTTGAAGTTGTTGGGCAATCTCATCACCCCGCAAAAGGGAAAGGTCGAATGGCTTGCCGCAGATGCCAATCGTTCAGCGTATTCCATGCCCATCGCCTATATTCCGCAATCTTTGGGCTTGGTCCGTAATATGTCGGTTCTGGATAACACATTGACCGGCGCTTTGGGTTACACGCCGACCGCTTTTACTTTAATCAAGCAATTCCGTAGAGAGACGTTAAGTGACGCGGAAGAGATATTAAAAACTTTGGGCATTGGCGATAAAAAGCACCGGAAGGTTTGTACTCTAAGCGGGGGGGAACGCCAACGCGTGGCGATTGCCCGGGCGCTGATGTTAAACCCGAACTTGATCCTGGCGGATGAGTTTGTTTCGCAGCTCGATCCGGTGACAACAATGGAAATATTGGATATGGTCCGCCAGTTAGCCCAAAGCGGGATCAGCTTCCTTGTCACGACACATGATGTCGAGTTGGTCCAAAAGTACGCGGACCGGGTCGTTATCATGAAGGAAGGCCACATCCTATGCGATCATGCCACATCCGGTATGGTCGTGGATGAGATGCTGGGATGCATAAAATAAAATATGAAACAGCAAGGCCATTTAGAAAAAATTATTTTTACGCTCATCTTCGGTATCAGTTCTTTTTTTATTTGGCAGTTAAAACTATTTGATCCTCAGGTTTTCTTTCCGGGCTTAAAGCGCCTCGCACAATTTTGCTCTTACCTTTTTCCCCCCAACTTCGATATTTTGCCATCGGTCCTTTGGGCTATGTGGGAAACGATCCAGATCGCTTTGGCTGGAACGATTTTAGGCTTCTTGATGTCTTTGCCTTTAGCGTTTCTCGGTGCAAAGACCTTTTTCGGCCCGACCGTCACGATCATCGCGCGCGGGTTTATCGGTGCGATCCGGACTATTCCATCGATCTTGTACGGGGTGGTCTTTGTCGTGGCCTTCGGCCTGGGGCCGCAGGCCGGCGCGTGGGGTGTGGCATTTTATACGCTGGGGTATCTAGCCAAGATCTATTATGAGGCCTTTGAAGCGGTTGACCAGGAGGTCATGGAGGCGGTACGTAGCACCGGCTGCAGTAAATTGCAGCTTCTGCGTTTTGCCGTTATGCCCGAAACCGCTAACACGATTATCAGTCAGGTCCTTTTTATGTTTGAATATAACATCCGCTCATCAACGATTATGGGATTTGTCGGCGCTGGTGGAATAGGGTATTACATGTTGGGTTACGTGCAGATGCTGCAGTATCAAAATCTGTTAACCACGCTGATCGTGACATTTTTTGTTGTTATGATGATTGACTTTTTAAGTTTTCGATTACGCTCTATGATTGTTGTCGCTATACCAAAACCCTAAATTATCGGAGTTGCTATGATCCAAATTTCAATAAGCATTTTTCAAAAAGGCGGGCCTGTTATGTGGCCACTACTTTTGACTTCGTTAGCATCTTTAAGTGTTGTTTTCGAAAGAATGCTGTTTATTTTGCGGGAACGGCGAAGCCGCAAATCCAGCAGTATCGAAAATATTTTAAGCAGCGTTGAACAAGGGAATATCGCGCAGGCCATTGCGCAAGGAGAAGGCAGTTCTGACTTTGTTGTTCGGACATTGGTGTACGGCCTTAAGCATCGGGAAAAATCTTTTTCCAATGCGCTGCTGCAGGCAGCAAATCAGGAGTTGAGACGTTTTAGTCAGGGCTTAACCGTTCTTGATACGGCCATTACGCTGGCGCCGCTTTTGGGTTTATTGGGAACAGTGACCGGGATGATCCGGGCCTTCAGCCTTCTGGGAGGCAAAGAGCTGGAAGCCCCCACCATTATCACCGGCGGCATTGCGGAGGCCTTGATTGCAACCGCCTTTGGTTTAGCCATCGCTATCCTGGCGTTGATCCCGTTTAATTATTTAAACGCGCGTGTGGAAGAGGCCCGGCATGAATTAGAAGACGCGTCAACGCATTTGGAATTGCTTTTAAGAAAACCTGACCGGAGGCTGTCGTGAAAATCTCATCTGTGTTTCAGCGAAAACGAGCCCGCATTGAAATCATTCCTCTGATTGATATTATATTTTTTCTGTTGGCGACGTTTGTTATGGTTTCGCTATCGATGGTCAGGAATCAGGGGATTCCGGTCAATCTTCCGGTAGCGGCCAGCGGCCAATCGCTTGAAGACAGGGCAGTTTTGAAGACAATTACCGTAACGAGAGACGGAAATATTTTTTTAGATAAAGAAGATGTGGGGATCGAGGGTATGAGCAGCCGTCTGAAAGAACTAACGAATCAAAATAAGGATATTAAAGTGCTGGTCAATGGAGATGAGGTGGCAGATTTTGGATTAGTGGTCAAGGTTCTGGATGCGGTGAGAAGTTTGGGCATTAGTAAGGTTTCTATTCAAACGCGGGGGGCGCAGCATTAATATGGGATACGTATTGCCGATTTATTTAGGGCGTGATAAGGCTGTTGGATTTTGTTGTTCTTTGGCTGCCCATGCCGGGCTGTTGCTGGTTGGTGGACTTGCGCTCATAAAGCCCGTTGAGTTCGGCGTCGAAACCGGGTTGGCGGGTTTTGAGGTTGAACTGATCGCCGGCGCCCCGGAGAGGGTTGTCGTTCAGCCGCCGGTTCCGGTACCCATTGAGGAAATTGTAAAAGAAAAAGACCCTGTTGTTGAAGAGAAAACCCCGATCGCTGAAGAAATAGGAAAAGTCACGGAAGAGATCCTTGCCCAGGCGCCTCAAAATGAGGGAAACAGTTCGGTCAACGCTCTTCAAAGCCAAAAAGCTATTCAGGCCAGAGCGTCTTATTTAAAGAATCCGGCGCCATATTACCCTTTGGAGGCACGACAAAAGGGATGGGAAGGACTGGTTCTTTTAGAGGCATTAGTTGACATTCAAGGGTCAGCGATTGAATTAAAAATTTTACGCAGTTCAGGCCATTCGGTTTTGGATCATGCCGCAATGAAGGCCGTTAAAAATTGGAAATTTAATCCCGCAAGGATGGGCAGCGTCCCGATTGAGTCGTTAGTGCAGATTCCTATCCGTTTTTATCTTGAGACCTTTTAATGAATATCCTTTTAACCAATGATGACGGCATTTACGCCGAAGGGATCTACGCCCTATATCAGGAACTGAAAAAGATAGGCGCGGTGACGGTCGTTGCCCCGGATTCCGAAAAAAGTTCGGTTGGCCACGGCATCACGCTGGCGCATCCGATCTTGTCCAAAAAAGTGAACCGGAAGGGAAAACCTTTCGGCCATGCGATCACCGGCACGCCGGCGGATTGCGTTAAGTTTGCCATAGCGGTAGTCATGAAAAAGAAGCCGGATGTGGTCGTTTCCGGCATTAACTTGGGGCGCAATGACGGCTGCAGTGTTTTTTATTCCGGGACCGTGGCCGGGGCCAGAGAAGGGTGTCTTTTGGATATCCCGGCCTTGGCTATTTCCCTGGTCAGTTTTGTGAACCCCAACTTTACGTATTCGGCCCAATTAGGCGCGAAATTGACCAAACTTGTCTATGAAAATAAGATCCCGCCCAAAACTTTTCTCAATGTGAATGTTCCCAACCTTTCCCAAAAACAGATCAAGGGAATAAAATTTACCCGCCAGGGGACCGTTCCTATCCACGGGACCTTTGCCAAGCGCAAGGACCCGAATTTTCGGACCTATTACTGGATGGGCGGCCATCTGCCGAAAATGAAAGACGATCTGACCGTTGACACCTATGCGCTGGCGAGAGATTATGTCACGATCACCCCCACCCAATGCGATATGACCGATTACAAACTGCTTGAACAGATCTCCCAGTGGAAGGTCCATTGAGACCAATAAGATTTTCAACTTTTTAGTTACATTTCCGAAAGAATCGCTTTACAATAGTTTATC
>MHFY01000044.1:0-1560 GCA_001805375.1 Omnitrophica WOR_2 bacterium GWA2_47_8
TAAATCCGCCGGTTTCCGAGGGATGGCTGCTCGTGGATTCGACCTTCCATCCTTTTTGGTCCGCGTATTTCGCGTACATACGGCAGAGGTCCGCGGCAAAAAGGCTCGCCTCCTGCCCGCCGGTGCCGGCGCGGATCTCGATAATGATATCGCGGTCTTCTTCCTGTTTCTTGGGATTTAAAAAGTTGTCTAACTTTTGGGTTAACTCGGTGAGGTTCGATTCCAGATCTTTAAGCTCGGAATTCGCAAGCTCCTTAAAGTCGGCATCGTGCTTATCCTTGAGCTTATGCTTCAGTTCTTCGATCTGCTTTAAGGTCTTGCGGTAAGAGCGGAGAATCTCGATGCCCGGTGTTAAGGATGAGTATTCTTTGGCGAGTTTTTGATACTGGCTCTGGTCAGAGATGACCTTATTATCGGCTAGTTGGCCTTCTAACTCATAATAGCGCTTTTCTAGCTTTTCAAACTTTTCGATCATTCCGCTCTAACCGGACAACAGGGGTTATTATTTTGCTTCTTTTGCGTTCTTAGCTTTATAACGTCTTTGGAATCGCTCGATACGGCCGGCTGTGTCCACGAACTTCTTATCCCCGGTAAAAAAGGGATGGCAGTTGGAGCAGATCTCAACACGGATATTTTTTCTGGTTGAACGCGTATGAATGATGTTGCCGCACGCACAGGTGATCGTGGTGGTCTCATAGGCTGGGTGAATATCGGACTTCATGTTTTAATTCTCCTTTAATGAGGTATCCTGTTTTTCGCATCCTGCAAAAAACAGGATTAACTCCGTTTCTAATTTAGGTCATTACATTCCCTAAATTAAACGTCGTTAAGTTTAACTTATTTTGTTCATATTGTCCAAAAATTCTTTATTGGACTTGGTTTTGGACATTTTGTCGATCAACAACTCCATGGCCTCGGCCGCGTTCAGGTCATTGATGGCCTTGCGTAAAAGCCAGGTCTTCTGCAGATCGATTTCCGGGATCAGCAATTCCTCATGACGGGTATTGGAGCGTTTAATATCGATCGCGGGATAAATACGGCGCTGGAACAGGTTCCTGTCCAACTGCAATTCCATATTACCCGTACCCTTAAACTCTTCAAAGATGACTTCATCCATACGGCTTCCGGTATCGACCAGGGAGGTGGCAATGATCGTTAAACTGCCGCCCTCTTCGATCGCGCGGGCCGCGCCGAAAAAGCGTTTCGGTTTATGCAAGGCGTTAGAATCCACACCGCCGGAAAGGATCTTACCGCTGTGCGGAACGACCGTGTTGTACGCACGGGCTAAACGGGTGATACTGTCTAATAAAATGACCACATCGCGTTTGTGTTCCACCAATCGTTTTGCCTTTTCCAGCACGATTTCCGCGATCTGAACGTGGCGTTCCGCCGGTTCGTCAAAGGTGGATGCAATGACCTCTCCCTTCACCCCGCGCTGCATGTCCGTGACCTCTTCCGGGCGTTCATCGATAAGCAGGACAAGCAGGATAACATCCGGGTTATTGGCGGTTATAGAATTGGCGATCTTCTGCAGTAACACGGTCTTGCCGCTGTACGGCG
>MHFY01000044.1:1654-9508 GCA_001805375.1 Omnitrophica WOR_2 bacterium GWA2_47_8
TGGGAGGACGGATGTGGCCGCTGACGCTGTCGCCGGTCTTCAAGTCAAAACGCCTGATCTGCGACGGTGAAATGTAGATATCATCCGGGCAAGGCAGGTAATTGTAATTGGCGCTCCGCAAAAACCCGAACCCTTCCGGCAGGATCTCCAACGTCCCTTCGCCGAACATCAAGCCCTCTTTTTCAGCCTGGCTTTGCAGGATCTTAAAGATCAGGTCCTGTTTACGGATACCGCTTAGGCCCTCGACCTTCATCTCCTTGGCGACCTTGTTCAGCTCGGATATTTTCATATCCTTCAGCTTTGTGATGTCCAGCCTCTCTTGATTCGACAACGTCTTCTCAAGGGCTTCCTTTTCTGCCGACGGCCTGTCAGCGGATTGCCTATCAGCCGCGGATCTGTCGGCAGCTGGCCTTTCGGTATTGGTTCGTGTCATTGGTTTTTCACCTCTTTCCGTTACGGGTTTTTCTTTTGTTTTTGATACTGATTCTTCTACGCCGTTTTCTTCTACATCGACATCCGGCATTATTTTCTTTGCGTTTCTCGGTGTTGGTTTGTTCATTTTTTTCTCTCTTGATTTCGGGTTAATATTTTATAAAGTTCTAAAACCTGTTTTTTCGTTTTCTGTAAACTCCCTGTGTTATCGATCACACAGTCTGCTAATTTAATTTTCCTTTTTATCGGCCACTGCGCCCTGATACGCTCCAGGATCTCTCCTGTGGTCAAGGCAGCGCGTTTTTTAAGCCGGTTAATCTGGTTAGTCTGGTTGACGTCAACGACGGCCACGACATCAAACATCTTTTGAAGATCCTTTTCAAACAGCAACGGGATCTCGACAACCACTAACTTTCCTTTATTCTTGCGGATCTCATTCTTGATCCTCGCGATCACCCTGGGGTGAATGATGCGCTCTAGTTTCCTCCGTTTCAAAGGAGATCTGAAAACGACCTCCGCTAATTTTTTGCGGTCAATGCGTCCGCTGGTCAAAATACTCCTGCCGAATGCCTTAACGATCCCTTTAAAACACGCGCCCTGGGGCGCGATCAGCGCATGCGTTATTTTATCGGCATCGACAACCTTGGCCCCCAATTTGTGAAAAAACCGGGCCACGGTCGTTTTACCCGAACCGAAACTTCCCGTTATTCCGAGGCAAGGCATTCGCGGTACACCCTTTTATATTCCTGGGCTGATTTTTCCCACGAGAACTTATAATCAAAAGATCTCTTCACTAAACGCGAGAGCTTAGGCCTTTCCTGAAAAAGCTTTAAAGCCTTCTTGATCTCTTTGACAAAGGCCCCGGCCTTGTATTCGCTGAAAATAAAACCGTTTCCTTCTTCCCTTGATCCCTCAAATTCCTGAATAGTATCCGCCAGCCCGCCGGTCTTAAAAACGATCGGGACCGTGCCGTAGGCTAGGCTGATCATCTGGCTTAACCCGCAGGGTTCGTAGCGCGACGGCATCAGGAAAAAATCACTGCCCGCGTATACCTGGTGCGCCATTCTTTCATCAAAGCCGATAAAACAGGCCATATGCTCCGGATACTCTTTCGCCAAATTCTTTAAAATATCCTCATATTTCTTTTCTCCAACTCCCAAAAAAACAACCTGCGCGTCCATTTTCACCATCTCCTTTAAGGCATCGGCCATCAGATCGATCCCTTTTTGATACGCCAAACGGCCGACATAACCGAACAGCGGGACATCTTTTTTGACCGGGAGCTTGAATTTTTTCTGCAAAAATGTTTTATTGTCGGCCTTTTTCTCACTGTCTTCCGGCGAAAATTTCTCAGCGATCAGGGGATCCGTTCGCGGGTTCCAAAAACCATAATCCAATCCGTTCAAGATCCCGGTCACTTTATTCTTCCGCACGCGCAGGTCCCCGGCCAGGCCGCAGCCGAATTCATCGGCCTGGATTTCCTTCGCGTAAGCCGGGCTCACGGTCGTGACCATATCGGAAAAACGGATCCCGCCTTTCATCAAATTGACCTGATCATAAAATTCGAATCCATCGATCCCGAAAAGCCTGCGCTCTAATTTAAGTTTCGGGTATTCTTCCTTGGGGAACAATCCCTGATACGCAAGGTTGTGGATCGTGAATACGGATCTCATCTTTTTATAAAAGGCATGGTTATGGAATAAAAATTTCAGATACGCCGGGATAAGCGCGGTCTGCCAATCATGGCAATGAATGATGTCGACCTTGAGATTCAACTGCTTTAAAAGTTCCAGCGTTTTAGAACAATAAAACTGAAAACGTTCCAGATTATCCGGAAAATCACCGTGTGATGTCCCGTAAATCCCGTCCCGATCGTAATATTTCTTATGATCAATGAAGTAAACCGGGATGTTCTCGCCTATCGAGCCGACGAGGATCTCCTGATTGAGCCGTTTCAGCTGATGCTCTTTGATATCCACGCAGCGGTACAGCGGCAGCGTAACACAAACTTCTAACCCCAACTTTTCCAGCGCCACCGGCAATGTGCCGCACACATCGGCCAGCCCGCCGGTCTTGGCAAAAGGAACAACTTCTGAGGAACAGAATAATATTTTCATATTTATACAATTTAAGAAACTAGAAGCCAGAGGCCAGATGTCGGAAAAATCTTTTCCGACCTCCTACTTCTGACTTCCGACTTCTATCTCTTCCATCTCCAACCAATTCACCCCGACCTTGACCGTGACCTTGATCGGCACGGATAATTTCAAAGGGCTTTCCATTTGTTCCCGAATAAAATCAATGGCCCTTTTTTCTTCCGCTTTCGGTACATCAAATACCAACTCATCATGGATCGTCAAGATCATCTTCAGCGTGAACTTCCCCTTCTCTAATTCTCTCTGGATATTGATCATCGCCAATTTGATCAAATCCGCGGCCGAGCCCTGGATAGGCGTATTGATCGCCTGGCGCTGGGCAAACTGCCGGATATTGATATTATCGCTATGAATTTCTGGGATATAGCGCCGGCGCTGTAAGAGGGTCGTGACATACCCTTCCTTTTCACAACTCTTTATCGTTTCATCCATAAATTTTTTGACCCCCGGATACCTTAAAAAATATTTATCAATAAAATCCTGGGCTTCCTGGACCGAGATATTGAGATCTTTGGACAGGCCAAACGCGCTCATCCCGTAATTGATTCCGAAGTTGATCCTTTTCGCCGAGTCACGCATCTTGTAAGTGACATCCTTTTCATCCACCTCATAAATAAGAGAAGCCGTGTAGCGGTGGATATCATGGTCATTTTCAAACGCCTCCATCAGCGTTTTATCTTTGGAAAAATGCGCCAAGATCCTTAATTCGATCTGCGAATAATCCGCGGCGATCAAGACATGATCTTTACCGGTGGCGATAAAGGCCCGACGGACCTGGCGTCCCAGATCGGTGCGGATAGGAATATTCTGTAAATTAGGGTTATTGGAACTTAAACGCCCGGTTTCCGTGCCGGTTTGATTGATGATCCCGTGCAGACGGCCGGTTTTGGGATCAATGAGCTGCGGCAAGGCGTCGATGTACGTGGATTTTAATTTCATGTATTGACGAAAATCTAAGATCAGCGCCGGCAAAGGATGCTGAACGGCGAGCTTGGTCAACACGCCTTCATCGGTTGAAAACCCGGTCTTGGTCTTTTTGACCACCGGTAATTTTAATTTTTCGAATAAAACCTGGCTTAATTGTTTAGGGGAATTGATGTTGAGATTGCATCCGGCCATCTTAAATATTTTTGTTTCAAGTTCCTTTAGCTTCCCCTCGCATTCCTTGGATAATTTCTTCAAAAGGGCTGTGTCCAATTTCAAGCCGTTGGTTTCCAAACGATAAAGCACATAAGCCAGCGGGATCTCAACCTCTTCGAATAACTTAAGCAAGGACTTTTTTTTAAGCTCAGCCAAAAGCTTGTTGAACATTTTACTGATGGCGGAAACGCCTCCGGCGAGTTTCTGTTCAGCGGGAATAGAACTCTTTAAATAATTCCACGCCAGGGTGTCCAGATCATAGGCGCCTTGCGACGGGGCCAACAGGTACCCGGCCAGCATCACATCAAAGATCCGTCCTTTGACCGCCAATTGCGTCTCGCCTAAGGCCTTCATCGCGTTTTTAACATCGTGGGTCACCTTAACGATCTGCTTATCTTCAAAGACATCCTTGAGCGCTGAAAACTTTCCCTCTCCCAACTCATAGATCGTCTCGCCCTCCAAGGCGATGCCCATCTTAAACTCCTGGATCAGCTCGCCTTCCTCGGGGGTCTCCATTAAAAATGAAAAATAACCCTCCTTCTTGATCCCGGCGATGAGCGACGCGACATCTTTTTCCGCCTTTAAATATTTGATCTCCAATTTTTCGGCCTGAGTGTCAGCGCCGGATAATTCCTGGGCGAATTTCCGAAATTCCAATTCCTGGAATAAATTCCACAAACGGTTCTGGTCCGGGCCTTTGACCTTCAACTGCTCTAAATTAAATTCAATCGGCACATTCATATCCAGCTGCGACAGTTCTTTGCTTAAAATGGCCATCTTTTTATTTTCGATGATCTTTTCCCTGACCTTGACCGGCTCCACCTTGTCGATATTCTTTAGGATATTTTCCAATGTCCCGAATTTATTGATCAGGTTCTTGGCTGTGACCTCGCCGATCCCGAACACCCCCGGGATGTTGTCCACCGGATCCCCGGCCAAACCAATCAGGTCCTTGATATATTTAGGCTCGATGCCTAACCGTTCCTTGGCCTCTTCATACCCCAATATTTTTTCCTGGCGGATACTGTAGACCTTCACATGGTCATTGATCAGCTGCAGCATATCCTTATCGTCGCTGACGATCACAACGTCCAGGTCTTTGCCCGGCAGATCATGGGCCAGTGTGGCGATCACATCATCCGCCTCAAAGCCTTCCAATTCAAAGGTGGCCAAATTATACGCGGCAATGACCTCCTTAATGATCGGGATCTGGCTGATCAGGTCGTTGGGCATAACGGGCCGCTGGATCTTATATTCGGCAAATTTTACCTGGCGATGCGTCTTTTTTCCGACGTCAAAACACACCGCGATATACTCGGGATTAAAATCCTTGATAATCTTGCGCAACGTACCGATAAAACCGTATACCGCATTCGTGGCCTGCCCTTTAGAGGTGGAAAGACCCTTGATGGCGTAATACGAACGGTAACAGAGCGCGTGGGCATCGATTAAAAACAACTTAGCTGAGGACATGGAAAAAACCTAACATAAAGATTTTTTATTTGGATTCGTTAGCGGATTCGTCAGGGATAATGGTGAGTATTCTACGGAATTCTTCCTTTGCTGACTGAGTTTCACCTGAATTTAACTTTGTTACGGCTTCCTTCGAACGGTCATGCACTTCTTTAAAGATCTTCTGCTTTTCGATGTCTTCTTTGGCTTTGAGGATTTTGGGGTTTTGGGGCGTTAAGGACAAAGCCCGGTTAAATTCTTCCAGGGCCTGATCCAGGGATTTCTTTTGAGCGAACTTCAGACCTTTTTTGTAATGATTTTCGGAACGGATGATCTGCTTTGAAAACTCATCCTGCGACTGCTTAACGATCTCGGCTTCTAACTTCTGTGCTTCTTCTTCGATACGCTTCTTCTGCGCGTCGGGGTCATATTCATTGATCTTTAAAAGTTCTAACCTTGCCTTCTCTCCCCAGGGGTCTTTGCCCTGAGAACGCTTGAACCGTTCCTTAAAATATTCCGCTGCCTTCTTTAGATCGCCTTTGGTTTGGTAGAGATACGCCAGGTTCATGTACGGTGGCAGGTAGTTTTTGTCCGAACGTATGGCCTTCTGATAGAACGATTCTGCTTCAACATCCAAGCCCATCTGTTCATACACAACCGCTATGTCATTTAAGGTGACGGCATTATCAGGATCGAGGCTTAACGATTTTTTGTAATACGAGATGGCTTGGTCAAAATTCGCTTTTTGCTGCTGATCATATCCCTGCAAACGATATTCTTCGGCTGACTCTAATTTTAAATTATCCGCGAAAATAATCCCTGGATAGGCGAACAGTATGGATAAGAATAAAAATGCGGGAAATCTTCGATAAGAGCTGCTGCTTACTTGTTGGACAATAGCATAGTATATATTTTTTCCTTTGGCAAGAAAATATTTTAGGTTGTTTGAGATCATAAGCTTTCAGGCATCAGGCGTCAGCTTTCAGTTGCTGAGAGTCCTTCGACTGGCTCAGGATGGTGAGCGAAGTCGAACCACTGAGAGCTGATACCTGAAGGCCGATATTAGATTCATTCAAAATCTGGCCCGCCACGATCTTTCCCTGCTGGATCAGATCCTGCGCCTCTGCAGCCTCACAGGCCCAATCGCAGGCAAAGACATTTTTAAGGTTGGTCCTGTATTGCGCATCCACCACGATACTTTTGTTTATGGTCAGCGGTGTCTCGGATAAAAACTTAAGATTAAGGTTCACATCGGTAAAAATAATTAATTGCGTGGCCAAAACCTTGCCGGAGCTTAAACGGATCGCCTTGGCCTCACTGTCACCTAAAATTTCCGTGATGGTATGATCCACTATGGTCTGAATGGGTTTTATCGCTTCTCCTTCTGCCGGGTTTTCAGCAAAGGCTTGCGGCAAATCCTGGCTGGCCTTAGTGATCAAGATCGCTTCCTTCCCCCGTTTTTGAAAGGCCTGCGCCAATTCAAGGCCATCCGGGCCATCGCCCTGGATCACAACCGTATCGATCAGCGGCACCTCATTAAAGATCTTATTGATATCGTCTAATTTTTTCCACGCATAAACGCCGATCTTATTAACGCCTTTAATGTCCGGGAATTTAAAATCCTGAGCCCCCGCGATCACCAGAACATCAAAAGGAATGGCCTCCTTTTCTTCGGTAGATATCTGGTTTTTACGGAAATTGATGCGGTTCAATTCTTTAGTGTGGACCTGGACATTAGAACGTTTATAAAAATCCTGCGGTTTAAAAAGCAATTCTTTAAAAGAAATTTCCTTGGCGATATATTTCGCTGCCAGCTCGCGTTTATAAGGCAGGCCTCCTTCCAGCGGGAAAAACAAGAGCTCAGATCCCGGATCCGCGTTCCGTATCTCTTCCATAGCAACACTGCAGGCAATAGAATTTCCTAAAAAAACAATCCGCTTCATATGTACCGTCCTTTTAATGATGGCACAGATTAAAATATAGATTACACAGATTATCTGCGTAATCTTTTTTTAAAATCTGCGTAATCACTTTATAAATTTTCCCGAGTTTTGCATTTTAAAAGCCTCTAACCCGTTTTTCATAAGCATCACGACCGTTACCGGTCCTACGCCGCCGGGCACAGGCGTGATAAAAGAAGCCCGTTTGGAGGCCTCGTCAAATTCCACATCACCAACGATCTTGTCATTGACCTGATTGATCCCCACGTCAATGACGATGGCGCCTTTTTTGATCCATGCGCCTTTGATCAAAGAAGGCTTTCCAACCGCCACGACCAAAATATCGGCCCGTCCCACATGCTCGGTCAAATACCCCGCTTCACTGGTAGCCACGTGACAGACCGTGACCGTCGCGTATTCCTGTAATAAAAGCAGGCTCAAAGGCTTTCCCACGATCTCGCTGTGCCCGACCACGACCGCTTCTTTTCCGCGCAGAGACACGCCGGTTGATCTGATATGCTCCATGACTGCGGCCGGCGTGCAGGGAATAATGTTGGTCTCACCCAAAAGCATTTTTCCGACGTTGGTGACATTGACCCCTTCCAGGTCTTTGGCGATGCCGATAAAATTAGCCACGTTACGGTAATTGATATGTTTCGGCACCGGTTTATGGAGCATGATGCCGTTCACATTGGGGTCTTTGTCTAATTTTTGAATATGTTCGATCAGCTTGA
>MHFY01000044.1:9549-12345 GCA_001805375.1 Omnitrophica WOR_2 bacterium GWA2_47_8
TCCTGCAGTCGTTTTTTTATTTTATCAGCTAAAACTTTGCCATCTAGGATCTGGGGCATAATTTCATAGCTTTCAGGTGTCAGCTCTCAGGCTTCAGCCGCTTTCAGCTTGTAGCTGCTGATAGCTGAAAGCTGATGCCTGATGGCTTATTTCGTTAATACATAAGACGATTGAAATGCTGCCAGCAGCAGTTCGATTGCGACCTCCACATCGCTTAAAAGATATTTGTTCCCGTTTTGAACCAGAAAAGGCGTCATCTGAGTCGCTTCGTAACAAAGCCGGCAAACTTCCAAGGGCACTTTTTGCGCCGCTTTTGCTGCCCTTGCTCTTTGGGCCGGGCTTCCCTTCCTGGCCGCGACCACCTTTAAATACGCTTTCGCATCTAAATCGACCAATTCCAGCAGGCGCTTGCGGATCTTTTCGCTTTTGCTGAAAATATTATTAATCTCTTTATTAATACTATTAGAGGGGCTTTTGCTTTTTGAATAGTTGGCGACCATGGAGATAAGCGCCGCACCCGAAGCCGCGGTCAGGGCCGCTGCCGCTCCCCCGCCGGGAACAGGCTCTTTGGCTGACAGATGGTCTAAAAACTCTTTTAACGTCTGATTTTTAAAATTCTTCATGCTCTTGATTAATTACTGAACAAAGATAGGCCTAATTTGAAGATAACAGAATCACTTTATTGACCTTTTCTTCATTAACGATAATGTGGTAGTCAATATTAGGTCTTTTTCTTAGAGGAGAAAAGGTCTCAATATTGTACTTGTCTACCTTGAATTTTTAGAGAAAACAAGTACTAATCCTAGTTTCATCCATAAAATATTAAGGAAAACTAGGATTGATCACCTCTACATCGCTTTGGAAAAAACCAATAATTTAGGTTCATCATAGCTTAAAGCATATGGCATTTCAATAAGTTACTAATTTTTTTTGAAAAATCCTAAGCACTAAACCCTAAATCCTAAACAAATCCCAAGCGCTAATCTCAAAACGCTTAAAATTTTGGGTCATTTGGGCTTTGAATTTGTTTAGAGTTTAGAGATTAAAATTTAGAGTTTTCACTGCAGATCATCCAAACTAAACGCATTTTTTATGAAATCAATTGCAGGCTCTTTCCCCTCTTCCTGCAGGATCCCCACCACATCAAACCTGGCCTTGCAACCGAACAAATTCTGTTTTTTCAGGTAGCAAAAGGCCACCTGCGCCAACTTTCGGCGTTTATGCTTGGAGATCGCCTCAAACGGCGAGCCCTGAAAAGCCGATCTCCTGGTCTTGACCTCAATAAAACACAGCGTGTCCCGGTCATATCCGATCAAGTCGATCTCCCCCAACTTGACCTTAAAATTGCGGATAAGGATCCGGTACCCATGGCGTTTTAAAAAATCTTCCGCCAGGGATTCTCCCTTTTGACCAAAACTTATGTTCGGCATTTTTTATACTTGATAATCCTGATTTTTCCTTAAACAATTTTAGTTGAAATCAGGATCCCAATTACTTCAAAATCATTAAGAAAGATTGGGAGTAAACGATTTGCGGTGGATCAAAGAGGGGCCGTATTTCTTAAGGGCTTCAATATGTTTTTCGGTCGGGTAACCTTTGTGCTGCTTAAAGCCGTATTGGGGATAGACCTGGTCATAGCTGTTTAAGATCCGGTCACGCGTGACCTTGGCGATCACAGACGCGCAGGCGATGGATAAACTTAAATTATCGCCGTTGATAATGGTCTGATATTGGAACGGCAGGTCCGATCTAAAATAATTGCCGTCGATCAGCAAATAAACTGTTTTGGCCAGCACTTGATCGTGTAAATCCTGGGGAAGCCGGGAAATCAGCTGCTCGACCGCCACCGACATCGCGTGGCAGGTGGCCTGTAAAATATTCTTGTCATCGATCACGGATTCGCTGATGATCCCGACACCGATATAGGCCTTGTCGGAAATTTCGTGGAAGGCGCTTTCGCGCTGCAGAGGGGTTAATTTCTTTGAATCCCGGATCTTATTTTTGAATTGAAAATCTTTAAGGGCAACCGCTGCGGCTACGACCGGGCCGGCCAAAGGGCCGCGGCCGGCTTCATCGATGCCGATGATAAGGCTAAAACCGTTTTTTTTAACCTTACGTTCGTAATCGAGCATAAAAATTATTTAAGGATTTACAACTAGGGGATTGGACCGTTAGATCTAATTACTTTGCAACGGCGACGACTGGTTCTTCGTGTTTTCGGATCTTGGCTTGCTTGCCGCTTTTGTAACGCAGATAATACAGCTTTGATCGTTTGACGTTGCCTCGGTTGATGACCTTGATCGATTCAATGATGGGGGAATGTATAGGAAATGTTCTTTCTACACCTTCTCCGAAGGAGATCTTCCGTACCGTAAAGGTCGCCTTGCTGCCGGAACCTCTTTTGCTGATCACGATGCCTTCGAACGGGAACAAACGCACCTTCTCGCCTTCCATCCCCTTGATCATCATTTTTATGGTATCGCCGACACCGAAGGATGGCAAGTCCGATCGCAGATATTTTTGCTCGATATATTTTAAAATTTCAGCTTTATTGACCATGGTACGACCTCCTAATAAACCTCCGAATATTTAATTTTTAGCGAAGAGGGTGTAATTGTAACCTACAATGCGGAATATGTCAAATTAGAATTTTAATGAGTGCATAATTTACGGAACGGTAGTGAACGTAAATTAGCGCGCGAAATAGATACCCACGGCTTTACAGCCGTGGTACTTGATTAACTAATATTCAAACTCCGTTTGACCAGAATCTTCCTGCCCTTGTTGCGCCACATA
>MHFY01000045.1:0-3833 GCA_001805375.1 Omnitrophica WOR_2 bacterium GWA2_47_8
GCCGTTAAAGAAAAATATAGCGATGAAAGACGGACCGAGATCGCCGGAAAAGCCGAAGAGATCGAGGTTGAGGATTTGATCGCCGAGGAAGCGATGGCGATCACGATCAGCAACGACGGCTATATCAAAAGACTCGGCGTCGACGTGTACCGGAAACAAAAACGCGGCGGTAAAGGTGTCTCAGCGATGACGACAAAAGAGGAGGACTTTGTTAAAAATTTATTTGTCGCTTCTTCCAAAGACTATCTTTTGATCTTTTCCAATAAAGGGGTTGTGCGCTGGCTTAAGGTGTATGAAATTCCCATCGCTTCCCGCGTATCCAAGGGAAAGGCGATCGTGAATCTGTTATCGTTTGCCCCCGATGAGCAGATCAGTTCCATTTTAGCGGTCAAAGAATTTACCGAAGACCAATTCGTGGTTATGGCGACAGCCAGCGGTTCGATCAAGAAGACAAAATTATCCGCATTCAGCAATCCGAGAAAAGGCGGCATCGTCGCGGTCACCTTGGAAAAGGGTGATCGTTTGATCGGCACAGCCATCAGCAACGGTAAGCTGGATATTTTATTAGCCACCAAACAAGGAAAATCTTTACGTTTCCAAGAAAAACAACTGCGTGATATGGGCCGTGGCGCCAAGGGTGTGCGCGGTATTAATTTAGGCAAAAGCGATGAGGTGGTCAGTCTTCAGGTTTTCCCGACGGATATTCATAAAACCGGCAGCGTTTTACTGACCGTCACATCTTTGGCGTATGCCAAGCGATCGGATTTTAACGATTACCGCACACAATCCCGCGGCGGCAAGGGGATCATTAATATGAAGGTGACGGAAAAGAATGGCCACGTGGTCGGCGTTTTGGCTGTCATGCCGGAAGATGAGATCATGGCGGTCACAAAGATTGGCATGATCGTGCGGTGTTCCACCAAGGACATTAGGCAATCAGGACGAGCGACACAGGGTGTGCGCTTGATGTCTCTTGAAAAGGGCGATATCGTCAGCTCTGTGGCCAATGTTGTTGCCAAAGATGAGGAATAGCCCCCGCTCTTAAGTTCTCCTTGAATTAAATTTAATATTTTATATAATGCTTTTCTCAATTTTGTTTTTTATTTTCGACCTCATCGCCGCCGCAGTGTTTTTGTGAGGCGGTCTTGAGGCGTTCCGCGCGAGCGGATGACGAAAGATCTTTCTCAGATTCCTCACCCGCTGATGCGGGTTCGGAATCGAATTTTCTGTGAAAATTCGACCCCATCGTCTAGCCTGGTCAGGACACGAGCTTTTCAAGCTCGGTGCGCGGGTTCAAATCCCGCTGGGGTCATTTAAATTTCCAGCTGCCTGAAAGGCAGTTGGGAATTTAAAGATCTCACGGCTGACGCGCAAGCGAAGCTAACGGGCGACCGAGTTCGCCGGCGGCGGACGAGGGAGTGGTTGAAGCGAAAGCGAAACCATTCAAATCCCGGGTTCTCCCAAATGTTCGCTGCGCTCACGTTTGGGACTGCGTCGCCACAAAGGCGACTTGAAATCCCGCCGGGGTCATTTTTCTTTGCCTTTCAAAGAGGTCGTTATGCTAGACGTGATGTTCTATGAAGTCTTTCAGGAAGAAAAGAGGGCTCTGCAAAAATACCTGCCCAAAGCCTTGAGAGTGGCCTTCAGCGCCCAGACCATTCAGCAGACAAAAGCCCCAATACCTCCAGCCGCAATTATTTCAATCCGCACCCAATCTCATATTCCTCGGTCGTGGTCAAAAGATCTAAAAGGTATCTTGACGCGAAGTACCGGGCATGACCACTTGAGCGTATTTTTGAAAGATATTCATAAAAAAATACCCTGTGGATATCTTGTGGACTACTGCTCTTCGGCCGTCGCGGAACACGCAATTTTAGTGATGCTGAGCTTATTAAGGAGATTGAAACAACAGATAAGGCAGTTTCATGTTTTCCGACGAGATGACATTACCGGGCAAGAATGTGCAGGTAAAAAAATGCTCATCATCGGCGTGGGGAATATTGGGGCTAAAATAACGGTTTTGGCAAAGGCCTTGGGTGTGCAAGTGAGGGGGGTCGATCTTATTAAGCGACGCAAGGATATAACCTATGTTTCCTTAGAGAAAGGTATTCGCTGGGCCGATATCGTGGTTTGCGCCGCCGCATTAACCGATAAAAGCGAAGGGCTGTTGAATTACAAACTGTTTAAAAAGGCAAAGCTCGGCCTGATTTTCATTAATGTCTCCCGGGGCGAGATCTCTCCCCTAAAGGATTTAAGGCGGCTTTTGGATGAGGGGATCCTGGGCGGTTTAAGTTTGGATGTTTATCCGGATGAACCGCGGGTCGCTGAGATCCTGCGCGGCGAAAAAAAGCAGTTAGCCCGATTATTAAAACAAATCCATGCCTTAAAAGACAGAGACAATGTTATTTTTACCCCGCACAATGCTTTTAACAGCCGGGAAGCGCTTGAGCAAAAAGCCAAGCAAACGGCCGACACCTTAAGGATGTTTATAAAAAAAGGGAGATTTTTTAATCAAATTGTTCATTAAAATAAGGATCCGCGGTTAAAAGTTCATTGCTTTTTAAAGGACACGGACGTAAAATACAGGTTGCTTTTAAATGAAGCCCAAACTTATGGAGCAAAGCGAACATAAGTTCGATGGGTGAATTTATCCAACACTAATTTTGATAATAAAATTAGTGCCGGATTCAATTCGCGTCAATAATTTACGTTTGCTATGCTCCGTAAATTATACGCTCATTAAAGGAGGACGTTATGCTTAAAATTTACGGGGGTGACAGGTCTTCGCCGTCTAATAAGGTCCGTTTCACGGCGAATGTTTTAGGCCTGCAATACGAGTATATTAAAGTGAATCTGCGCGCGGGTGAACATCGCCAGCCCGAGTTTTTGAAAATAAACCCCGCCGGGAAGATCCCGGCCATTGACGACGGCGGTTTTTATCTTTTTGAAAGCAATGCCATCATCCGTTATTTGGCGGATAAAAATAATTCCGCGCTTTATCCGAAGGGATTGAAAGAGCGTGCCATCGTCGATGAATGGATCGATTTTGGCAGCATGCACGTTGGGGCAGCCATGAGCAAGGTCACCTATAACCGGCTCTATGCGCCTTCGCGCGGGGAATCTGTCGACGAGCGTTCGATCCAGGATGGTTTGGCATTTCTTGGCCGGTTCCTCCCTGTCGTTGATGACCAATTGGGCAAAAATAAATATGTGACCGGTCCCACGATGACCTTGGCCGACCTTAACATGTTGGCTCTTTTGGACCCGGCGGAAGCGTCAGAGGTTGATGTATCGAAATATAAAAATATTGTCCGTTGGCGTAATGCTCTAAAAAAGGAAGCCTTTTACACGAAATGCCACAAAGATTATTTGGATACGGTCAAAGATATCATGGCGGGACTGAAAAAATAAGTGAAAGTTGCCGTCATTCAAATGTCGTCGGGCTCAAAGAAAACTGAAAATATCGCCAAGGCCGTTTCGCTGGTTGCGCAGGCCATTAAAAATGGCGGGCAGTTTATCCTTCTGCCGGAGGTGTTTAATTACCGCGGGCTGATCAAAACGCCGGATGATTTAAGGTCCATTAAAGAAAAAATCCCCGGCGGATCCACGCAGCCTTTTATTGATCTGGCCAAACGTCACGGGGTAGCTATTTTGGCTGGTTCTATTTATGAAGAAATAAAAAATTCTGAGAAGGTTTATAACACATCGGTCTTTATCAATAATGCTGGAGAGATAAAAGCGGCCTATCGTAAGATGCATTTGTTCGATGCCCTGGTGGGAAAAATACCCGTTAACGAATCGCCGATCTTTGATGCGGGGCATCAGCCGGCTGC
>MHFY01000045.1:3862-6032 GCA_001805375.1 Omnitrophica WOR_2 bacterium GWA2_47_8
TGGGAAGTTTTATTAAGGGCCCGGGCCATAGAAAACTTGTGTTATGTCCTGGCCCCGAACCAGATCGGCTTAGATGGGCGTGGCGTTGAGTCTTACGGCCGAAGCATGATCATTGATCCTTGGGGGGAAATCCTTTCTGTCGCCTCCGCAGACAGGGAAGAAATTATTTACGCGGATATCGATATTAATGTTGTTCTTGAAAAACGGAAGATCCTACCAGGGATCTATAAAAAGTAGTTGAAGGAGCGACCTATGCCTAAAAAAAGTGTTCACATTGCGGTCACCGGAGCGGCGGGACAGATCGGCTATGCGTTATTATTTCGCATTGCCGCCGGAGAAATGTTCGGCAAAGCAACATCGGTCAACCTGCGCCTTTTGGAACTGGAAGCGGCCTTGCCGGCCCTCAAAGGCGTTGTCATGGAGCTGGAGGATTGCGCGTTTCCTTTATTAAATTCAGTTACGACGACGTCATCCAGCGATGAAGCCTTCAAAAATGCCGATTGGGCGCTTTTGATCGGCAGTGTTCCCCGCAAGGCTGGGATGGAGCGGGCTGAACTGCTTCAAATTAACGGCAAGATCTTTATCGGACAGGGGCAGGCCCTGGATAAAAATGCAAAGCCTGATTGTAAGGTTTTAGTTGTCGGAAATCCTTGTAATACAAACGCTTATATCGCAAAGTCGGTTGCTAATAACATTCCGAAAAAGAATTTTTTTGCCATGACCATGTTGGATCAAAATCGGGCCATGGCTCAGTTAGCCCAAGAAGCAAGGGGCAGTGTCTTGAATGTTAAAAATGTCGCCATCTGGGGCAATCATTCCGCAACGCAGTATCCGGATTTTTGTCATGCCACCATCAAAGGTAAACCGGTCAATGAGGTTATCAGCGACGAGAATTGGCTTAAAACATCGTTCATTGAAACCGTTCAAAAGCGGGGGGCTGAAATTATCAAGGCCCGCGGGTTATCCTCTGCCGCTTCAGCGGCCAATGCGGTTATCGACACGGTCAAAAGTTTGAGTACTCCTACAAAAAAGGGTGAATTTTTTTCTGTCGCCGTGTCTTCGGATGGAAGTTATGGTATCCCCGAAGGGGTCATGTTCAGCTTTCCGGTCCGCAGCGATGGTGAAAAATGGGAGATCGTTCAGGGCATTAAACACGGCCCCTTTGCCAGTGAGAAAATAGAACTAACGCTTAAGGAATTGTTATCGGAAAAAGAGGCGGTTGAAGGGTTGGGATTGGTTTCCAGCAAAGGATAAACGGTTTTTTCTTGCTTTTTTAATGTGTTGTTTTCTTGGAGAGTGTTTTCTTTATTAGGCCCGCCTTATGTGTTCGTAACCCTAGCTTTGCCAGTCAGTTATAAGCGCACGTATATTTTCGAAAAAAATCTTGTTTTTTATATAGCGACCGTTTATACTTTTAACTGTATAAATTTTATTTATAGTAAATTTTTTAAAAAGGAGCTCTTTTTGAAAAGCCACGGGAATTTTCGTAGTATCTTATCCATTTTTTTACTTTTCAGTTGTTCTGTTTTTTTCGGCTGTGATCAAATTAAAACCTTAACTGAATATTTTTCTCCCAAAAAAGCAACGCCTGCTTCCGCGGTTTCACCTGCTGTTCCTAAACCGACACCGTCTTCCAACAACGCACAAGCCCCCATGGATGCCAACGTCTTGGCCAAGGTCGGGAATTGGACCTTGACCGTCGACGATTTTAACGCTCGTTTAAAAAATTTAAAAGAAGCCATCCCCGAATATGACATCACTGATCCGGAGTCCAAAAAATTGGTTTTGGACGAGTTGGTCCGGCAGGAACTCTTAGTGATCGATGCAGAAAAGTCAGGTTTAAGCAATAAGAAGGACATCGCGGAAGCCGTCGAGGAATTCCGCAAAACGATTTTGGTGCGTGAATTGGTCACTCAGTTGACTGAAAAAGTTGACGTGACTGATCAAGAGGCCGAGGATTTTTATAATCAAAATATTGAATTTATGAGAGAACCGACCCAGTGGCATGTGCGGGAAATTGTGGCCAATACAGAACAAGGAGCCAACGATATTTTAAAAGAATTACTGAACGGAAAAGATTTCGCTACCATGGCCCAGGAGCGATCTATCGGCAAGACGGCCTCAAAAGGCGGGGACCTGGAAATGCTTATCGAGCCGCCATTCCCGGAAA
>MHFY01000045.1:6121-7974 GCA_001805375.1 Omnitrophica WOR_2 bacterium GWA2_47_8
ATAAATTGCAAGAACAGGCCAATGTTTATCGCAATGATGAATTATTAAAAGGTCAAAATTAAGTTGTTCTTAAGGAGAGAAGCCGATGAATTTAAATTTAGAAAATAAACGACAGGTTCTTATTATTGCAGTGGCTGTTTTGCTTGGGCTTACAGCAGCGCTGTTGACCGGAAATCATATTGAAAGCAGCATCAAGCAGCAGACAGCGGATTTGGCCAAAGAATTTAAAAAGAATGATGCTATCTACAGAGAAGAAGTTGAAAACTTAAAGAAAGAGATCCAGCTTTTGGCGTCCCGGCAAATGGCCGTTGCCCAGCAGCAGGCTACTGGTCCCGCCGGCGCGCCTTCGGCCGAGATCCCAAAATCATCCTTAGCTTTAAGAACACCGCCTGGGAAGAGGGCTTTAACAGTGTTGATCGATGCCCTTTCTGCCGTCGGGGGTTTAATTAATCCGGGCGATTACGTTGATATCATGGCTCATTTAAAGATCCCCAGCCCAGCCAATCTGAAGCTTCCTGAAGAAAAAGTGACAGCCGTCCTGTTTCAAAATATTCAAGTTTTAGCCGTGGGAACAAATTTACAGGCAACGGGCGGTTATGAACAGCAGCAACAGGCGCGTTCTTTGAATATTACGCTGGCCGTCGAACCTGAAGAGGCCGGGCTTCTTACCTTTGCACAAAATAACGGGACTTTACAGCTTGTCTTAAGGGCTCCTCAGGAAACGGAAATAAGGATGCTTCAAACAGCTTCTTGGGAAGCTTTATCCGATTACGTTTTGGATAAGCATGGGATGGAGCTGACGATCCCTCGTTCAAGAACAATGATTCAGCCGGTTGGTACGGGCATCGCCCCCGCTAAAGGAGACGAAGAGGTCAAGCCTTATATTCAAATTTTTCGCAGCGGAAAAGAACTTTAATTTTTTATAGGTTTTTTAAAACAAGCCTAAAAGGCGCTTGTATAATTTTACGACTGAGTGAAGGAGATTTTAAAATTATGAAGAAATGTAGATGTTCAAGATTGTTTTCAACTTCACTAAAAGTAATTGCCGGTATTTTCATATTGATGACGGCCTTTCCTACATTTACCATGGGGCAAGATGCCGAGGATGAAACCACGCAAGAATCCTCTGCGCAGGAAATGTCGGAGCCGGAGACCAATGCCCAAGAAACCCCTAAGCAAGAAATCGGTTCGGGGGCTCCAGGTGATGTCATCGATTCCATGGAATATAATGATGTCAGCATGCTAAAAGGCGAACTCGTTACTTTGAAAGTTTATAATTTGACACGGCTTTCCATCAGCGATCCTTCTATCGCGGATGTGGCCAGCGCAGAGACAGATAAATTATTGATCGTTGGTAAGGCCGTCGGACAGACGGTCTTTTTTATTTGGGATGAATACGGCAAGAGGACTGTCTTTGTTCGGGTTTTTGACGAGGATTTGAATTTAATTAAGTTTCGCATAGAAAAATTGGTTCAAACAGCGGAATTAAAGAATCTCAATGTTCAAGTGAATCCTTATGAGGGAAAGGTCGTCGTGAGCGGTTCGGTCGACAGGGAAAAGAAAAGCATGCTGGACAAGATTTTGAGTCCGTTTGGCAGCAATGTTTTAGACATGACACAAGAAGGCGTGTCTGACGAACTCGTGCAGATCGACGTTCAAATTACCGAATTAAATGAAACGCTGCAGAAGAGCTTGGGCATTGATTGGGTCACTCCGGATTTGGATCATGTGAAGATGGTTTATGATGAGACTTTGCCTAAGCAGACAGGCGATCAGTTATCCCGTCTCATTAATATAGGAAAATTCAGCCGTACATCAGCGTTGCAGGCAAGTATCGATTTCTTGCTTCAGGA
>MHFY01000045.1:7987-15245 GCA_001805375.1 Omnitrophica WOR_2 bacterium GWA2_47_8
AGATTTCGGGATCATTATGAACGTAACACCGACGATACGGCAAGGGAAGATCGATCTTACTCTGACGGTAGAGGTCAGTGATGTGGATGCCAGTTTGGCGGCGGGGTCGGATGTTGGTTTTTCAACCCGCGATGCTCAAACGCATCTATTTTTGGAAGATGGCCAGACGATTATTTTGGCCGGTCTAATAAAACAATCGCGCAGTGAAAATTTTAATAAAGTCCCATTTTTAGGGGATCTTCCCATCATTGGCTTGCTCTTTCGCAGCAAGGCTAACGCCACCGCTGATAAGGATACCGAGCTGGTTATTTCATTGACCCCTACTGTTTTGAAAGTTGAACCTAAGGCCCCAGAGGTCGCTGAGGCAACAGAAGAAGGAAGGGGAGGCCGTAAAATGGCTTCTTCCCAGGGCATGGATCAAGAGGCGTCAGAAGAGCTTACCGTGCCAGCGAATGAGACGACGGATGAACAAGATGATCAGGAGTCGTTAGAGGACGCGGCAGAAGAGGGAACTTCAGAAAATGAAACATTGGCGGGGGAGGCCGGGGCCGGGGCACAAGAATCTTTTTCCGAAAAAGACGAAGCTTTGTCCGATAGTACAACAGGATCTGTAAGTGAAGATTCCATTCAATCGGAAGCCGCTTCGGAAGATGAAGCGCAATCAACGTCAGGATCAGAAAACGCATCAAGCGAGGCAGTATCCGACACATCGGGATCAGAAAAGACATCAGGCGAAGCAACACTCGACTCGAGTGTCAAGCCTTCCATCGATCTGGCTGTCACTGCCGAAACACCCGAAGGCGAAGATGTTTCAGACCTAATGGCGAATTATGTTAATGCCCTGCAAAGGAAAATTTCCCAGGCGATCTCTTTTCCTTATGAAGCCTCTGAAAAAGGATGGCGCGGGACAGTTAAATTGAATTTACACATTCTTAAGGACGGGACTTTGGATGAAGTTAAGGTGAAAGAATCTTCCGGCTACCCGCTTTTTGATAAAGACGCTGTTGATACGACCCAAATATTGGCTCCTTTTGACCCCTTCCCACCGGAATTGAATTTACAAGAACTTATCATCACGGTCCCTATTATTTACAGCCAGGATAAAGCAAGCGCGGATTTGACTGAGATATGCGAAATTGATACCACAAGCATTAGGCAAGGAACCAGACCTTTTATTCCATCGGGAGCGACGTACACGCAGCTTGTCCAGGAAAGGATCGCCAAGTCAGCCATTTATCCTAAACAGGCTAAACAGCTGGGATGGGAAGGCACGGTTAAATTAAATTTGAAAATTTCAAGGGACGGCTCTCTTGAGTCAGCATCTGTTAAGGAATCTTCCGGGTTTAAAATTTTTGATGAATGCGCCCTTAAGACAGCCAAAATGGTCGCGCCTTATTCTACTTTTCCTGCCGATTCACATCTGAAGGAATTAAGCGTAACAGTGCCGATCACTTATAGTTTAGAAAGAAAATAGTTCCATGGAGTCAAAGACCATTACGGTTTTTAGCAATAAAGGCGGTGTTGGTAAAACCTTTACTTGCGTAAACCTTACCGCTGCCTTAGCCATTTCGGGCCATAAAGCTCTTTTGGTGGATCTGGATTTTCACGCCGGGCAAGACATGACGAGGATGCTGAATTTAACCCCGCGTCAGGCCCTGGTTGATCTCCTTGGTGAAATTGAGAAAACTGAAGACCCCGAGGTCATCAAAAAATATGTCGTCTCTCATGCCAGCGGTTTTGATTTTCTGCCCGCGGTCCGGCAAACCAGCCAAATAGGCCATATCACTCCCGACAACATAAAACCGTTCTTAAAAAAGGCCAGCCAGGTCTATGAGTATATTATCATCGACGGCGGGACGGTCTTCAGTGAAACTATCATCACGGTCTTCGATTATTCGAATCTTATCTTTTTGGTCACGACCCCGGATGTTCTGGCTGTTTATCAGATCAAGTCCGGCATCGATGTTCTACAAAGTCTGCACTATCCTTTAAAGATGATCAAGATTATTTTAAACCGGTCTGAAAGCCGGGGCGGGGTGGCTTGGCAGCAGGTGCGCTCGGCTTTGAATTGTGAGATATTTGCGCACATCCAGTCCGACGGTAAAACGGTTGGCATGGCCTTAAACAATGGCGTCCCCTGCGTGATCGAGGCGCCTAAAGCCAAGGTCTCGGAAGCGTTCTTTAAGATGGTCAAGGACCTGCAGAAGGAAACAGTCTTTGTGAAGTCAACTGATGTGGAACGTTCCCGCACGACAGATCAATTTGCTAAACCTGGAGAATTTTGGGACAAGTTTGGGATCTCCCAAGAGATCGTTAAGGACGGCGGCCGGGGACAGATGGCCCTGACCTTAGATGACGAAGTGGTTGTTCTTAAGAAAAGGATCCATGAGAAACTGGTCGAGCGCATGCACTTGGAAGAAGTGACGCCCGAAGCCTTGTCGGACCCCAAACAGGCTCAAAAAATAAAACAACAAGCGGAACAGATCGTGAGTACTCTTATATTGGAAGAAAAAGGGGGAGTGATTTCTTCTCATGAGGAAAGAACCCGCCTAGTTAAAGATATTGTTAACGAAGCTCTTGGCTTGGGGCCGCTGGAAGACCTTTTGGCGGACATTGATGTTACGGACATCATGGCCAATAGCCGTAATGAGATCTATGTTGAAAAATCAGGGAAATTGATATTGACCAGTAAGCGGTTCATGTCGGATGATCAAATGCGAGCCATCATTGACCGCATCATTGCCCCCCTGGGGCGGCGTATCGATGAGTCAACGCCGATGGTGGATGCGCGTTTGCCTGACGGGTCGCGTATCAACGCTATTATCCCGCCCTTGTCGATCAACGGCCCGATGATCACGATCCGCAAGTTCGGTGTCGAACGGCTTGAGGCAAAAGACCTTTTGGACAGGTTCCATTCCCTGTCGAAACCGATGTATGATTTTTTGAATGCGTGTGTGTTGGGACGAAAAAACATGATCGTCTCTGGTGGGACCGGCGCGGGAAAAACGACACTCTTGAATGTCATTTCACAATTTATTCCAGATACAGAACGCATCATCACGATCGAAGACGCCGCGGAATTACGTATCCGAAAAAGCCATTGGGGCCGTTTGGAATCGAGGCCGACCAATATCGAAGGCAAAGGGTCTGTCACGATCAGGGACCTGTTTATTAATTCTCTTCGTATGCGCCCGGACAGGATCATCATCGGAGAATGCCGGGGCCCGGAGATCTTAGACATGTTGCAGGCCATGAATACGGGCCATGATGGATCGCTGACGACCCTGCATGCCAACTCCACGCGTGATGCCATGGTGCGCATCAGTTCCATGATCTTGTTAAGCGGGATAGAGCTTCCGGTACGCGCCATTAATGAAATGATCGCCTCTGCCATTGATGTCATTGTCCATGTGGCCCGCTATTCCGACGGATCGCGCAAGATAACAGGGGTTACGGAAGTTATCGGCCTCACAAAGGATTTTCAGGTCGACCTGAGAGATATTTTTGTCTTTCAGCACAAGGGGATGGATGCTAATGGCCTTACCTTAGGCGAGTTTATTCCCACCGGCTATATCCCCGAATGTTACGAAGACCTCGTTCAGCGGGGGATCAATTTGGATAAAAGCATCTTCACGAAAAACGCTTAAACCTATCTTCCCAGTGAAAATCCTAAATTTAACCAAAAACACTGTCATTGCCAGTGATGTAAAGATCGCTGATACGCTCGCGACACGCGGGGTAGGTTTGCTCAACCGCCGTATTATCACAGAAGATCAGGCGTTGATCATCAAGCCATGCCAGTCCATCCATATGTTTTTTATGCGTTTTCCCATTGATGTTATTTTTGTTAATGCGGAAAATAATGTGGAGGGAATAGTCGCAGATATCAAACCCTTTCAATTGAGTCCGATATTCTTTAAAGCCAGCTACGCGATCGAATTAAAATCAGGCAGGATCAGGACAACGAAGACAAGGGTTGGTGATCGGATTTCTTTAGCTTCTTAACAGCAGATGCTAAAATTTAATTTCCCCCTCATTTCCATCTTCCAGTTTTGAAATATCATCAGCCGCGCGATCAACTTCGTCCAGCCAGCGTTTACAAAATTTACAGACCTTCGCTTCATGAAAGATCATCTTTCCGCAGAAAAGGCATCGTTTCTTTTCCGCCCCATGGTAATCGACCTCAACAATATCATCCAGAAAATATTGATCGCAGTGCGGGCACTTTTGCGTGCGCTCTTTGACTTCTTCAAAGCAGTAGGGGCATTTTTCTATCATAAAAAATAAATGAAGGTTATCAGGGTATCAGAATATCAGCAGGAAAATCATCAGAACATCAGAGGTCTTAAACTGATCGCCTGGCATCCTGATCATCTGATAGTCTGCAAATCGATATATCTTAAACTAAGGGCTTGGCTCTTGGCAAGTAAAAATATTTTTTAAACAGGAATATAATTCTATGTTATACTAAAACTTACTTATAAAATGTCCAAAATGAACTTTAAAGCCCATGGGCGTTATCTATAAATTAAAATCGGACGTCGTAGACTATATTTTAAAGCAAAAACGCAATAATCCTGCCGTAAGCTGCCGCGGGCTTGTCTTCTCTGTAAAAGAAAAATTCAAATGTGAAGTTTCCAAATCTTCAATTAATAACGTGCTCCAGGAGGCGCAGTTGAGCAGCCCCGTCGGGCGTAGGTCTCTCCTGCCGGGTGCTAAGAAGTTCTCCATTCCTGAAACGCGGGAAAAGGACTTATTTGATAAGAATTTAAAAGAAAAATTTAATTTTGAAGATAAGGTCCAGCCTAAAAAGCCCCAATCGCCGCCTGTTAAAGAAAGGGCCCTCGTAAAAGTTAAGTTAGATAAAGCCCCCGCTCCCCCGGAAATGTCCAAAAAGAAATTGAAGCAGTTCCCCGATGATGTTTTGAGGCCTAAGCTGGTTTTGGAAAAGCCGAAAACTTCGCTGGAGCACATCCCGCGTGATAAAGGGGCCTACTATGACGGCATGGGGTCTTTTTTCCTCAAGGCTGCGGAGTGGCTGCTGTGTGAATATTCGATCATGGGGCGCGTGCTGAGCAATTATTTGTCCGGCTATACTCATGAGCAGATCAACAATATCGCCGAGGCTATTTTATATTTGGAGGCGTTTAATATCAAAGAACCCACGGAGATCATAAAATATCAGGGGCAGGGCTTATGGGTTTTAAATAAATTTAAAGGGGTTTTTGATTTTAGTATTTTGATCAAGATTTTGGAGGACATCAAGGATATCAAAGGATTTAATATCGCGCTTTCCAATGAAATTGACTTAGCGTTTAAAGAGATCGCCAACTTTAAGGTAACCTTAAGTGATTCCACGGAGTTTTTTATTGACGCTAATTTCGCCACGTTATCAAATGTCCAGACTGGACTTTATTGCCCAAATCAAAAGGCGGTGAAAGCAATGTCCAAACAAATCATTAATAATATTTTACCGACGACGCTTTTGAGCGTTTCGAGTACTTCCTCTTTAAAGGTCTTTTTGGAAATGGTTTCTTCTTATGAAAACCTTACAGCTAAGCAGATCAAAAAAATCACTTTAATGGATCCGGCTGGACAGGAAGTCGTTAATTTTACGACGATCCCCTCTAAGCGGCGGTATTTTATCGGCGGCCTTTGGCCCTGGCAGATAGAATTTAGCCAGTTACAGGAGGAAAGCGAGGATCTGCCGTCCCATTACTATAAACACCCGCTTTTAGGAAAAGATGTTTATTATGTTGAAACCTATAGCAGCTTTCTTAATGATTATATCCATCAGCCTTTGTCGCCTTTGAGGGTCATTTTTGTGAAAGAAGCGCATAATGCGCCTGCCCTATTTGCTATCCTGACCAATTTCTCCGTCGACAAAATGTCTTCGGATAGTATCATTTATCATTATCTTTTGCGCTGGCCGAATCTCCAAAGGAGCCAGGATCTAGCTTTTATCCGGCAGCCGGGCTCCATAGCTCAGCCTCCTGAATCGATGGCCCAGTCCCCATCTTCCGGGTTAGAGGTCCATAGTTTACATATGAATTTTAAGAGACTTTTTTCTCTTTTAACGGAATTCTCCAAAAAGTACTTTTTCCCTTTTCACTACCATAAAATGGATGTATCTGACATGATCGCAAATATCTATGCTTTAGGCGGTTTTTTGACGGAAACAGCCCAATTTATCGTGGTCCACCTGCAATTGCCCACGGACTACCCTTTTCGGGAGGATCTGGAGTTTGCCAGTAAAAGGCTTAACGAGAAAGAGGTCCTGGACCCCCAAGGGCGCCGGCTTTTGGTCTTTATTGAGGAAAAGCCTTCCTGATATCCCCCTTGCTTGACACTTCATCGAAATATGTTATACTTGCACTGTCTCTGTAATAAATAATTAATTAATTCTTTTTACTTTCAATTAACTTCCTTTAAAATGTTGTTAGGGAGTTTTTGAAAAGCCACGGGGGTAAAAAGTGAAACGAGTTGTAGATATTTTATGCGTAAAAAGAAATTATAGCCCTTACCGGATATTTAACGGGGCATGCTTTTTATTGACCTCCATCTTAAACGAGATGGGGGTTTTTGGTTTTAGGTTGTTTGTTCTATGGCAAAGATCCCTGCGAAACGCAGGGTTTCAACTCAAGCCTCAGGAGGTTCATCACCAAAAGAGGTTTGTGTGCCGGCAGAATTGCCGGTAATAAACGGCCTTTAAAGGGAAAATTCCTGCTTTTTGTTGCGAAGTTTTTCAAAAAGAGGCCAAGATCATCTGTAGGCACGAAAGGGCAAAAGCGATAGTCCATGAAAAAGTTGAATAAAAACGGACAACAATTAATCGAATATGCGATTATCGCCGGATTAGTGGCTGCGGCGTTGGTAGCCATGAGCACTTACGTGTTTCGATCTGTTCAAGCAACACAGCAGATGATCCAAGAGGAATTTGAAAGAGATTAACCATGTTTTTTCTAATGCAGTTTTTATTACAAGGAGGAAGATGTAATGGTCAATAAAACGAGAAAGAAAAAAGGTCAAAGCACCATAGAGTATATTCTCTTGGTTACGGCCGTTATTATTATTTTCTTGTTGTTCTTGGGTCGAGGAGGCATTTTTCAGCATGCCTTGGGTAATACATTATTGACTACCCAAGATGCTATGCAAAACGCAGCCAATAAACTTCGATTCGGAGGAAATCCGTAACTACTAATCATTCTGTATTTTAGGAGGGAAAATAAAAATGTTTAGAAAATTCGCAGAACTAAAG
>MHFY01000045.1:15287-15704 GCA_001805375.1 Omnitrophica WOR_2 bacterium GWA2_47_8
TGAAAATGAAGCTTGGGGAGTCTGCGCTCACGAATTTGGCCACGCTTTTGGATTTCTTGCCGATGAAGTTGGCGGAGAAAAAAATATCTCTCAAACTGGTTATAATTCTGCGAAAGTTGCTAACTGCGCCCTCCCTTCCGAGTGCCAAGCTAAATTTGGCAAAAACTCTCCCTGTATTGCCGGTTGTGGCTTTTCTGATTCTTTATCAAGGTCTAGACAAAACAGCATTATGGCTGGAAATATAACCGCTTCCGTTCCCGATTCTACTACTTTTAATGAGCCAAGTTTAAAGCGCCTCAGCAACCTAATAAAAAATGCAGACATTTTGAAAGCCCCGTCTTTTTCTGGTGTGGCTTGGAATTATTTTAGCAATACTGAAGGCCCTAAAACAAAGTCTTATTTTGATCCATATCAATG
>MHFY01000046.1:0-1438 GCA_001805375.1 Omnitrophica WOR_2 bacterium GWA2_47_8
GTTGCAGCAAGTCCAAGAGCATATCCTGAAGATCGTGGATGTCGTGCAGGAAACTCCCCAGGTTCGGCTTCTTCGCGTCGAATATCCGAAAGGGTCCGGCCTTGCCTATCTTCCCGGGCAATTCTTCATGGTCTCGCTGGTCGATCATCCGCAGATAAGGGTTTCAAGGGCGTATTCTGTCGCATCATCCCCTCTCAATACCGACTATATTGAAATCGGGTTTGATAAAGTTGGGGTGCTCACGACCAAGCTTTTTGATATGAAGGTAGGGGATTCTCTAAAATTCAAGGGACCCTATGGGAAATTCTTTTTCGATCCTTCCTATGATGAAGATGTGGTTCTCATCGGCGCAGGAACAGGCATCACTCCGCTAATGAGCATCATCAGATACTGCACGGATAAGGGGGCTAAGAATCCCATCACCCTGCTCTACAGCGCAAGAACGCCTGAATCGATCATCTACCGCAAAGAGCTTGATGGGAAAAAAGCACAGAACCCTCATTTTGAGCATACCATCACCATCACCCGTGCGCAAGAAACCCAAGAGAAATGGGAGGGCAGAGTGGGCCGTGCCGATGAAGCGCTTCTTAGGGCATCCATCAAGCATCCTTCCAAAAGTATCGTGTTCATCTGTGGGGCGAAGGAGTTTGTCTTTTCCATGATCGCGATGCTTGAGGGCATGGGAATCAAGAAAGAGCAGATAAAGACTGATGTGTGGGGTTAGGTTCTCTTTTTCTTCATCACTGGTCGTTTCTGGCCAAAACTGAATGTCTTTCGGAAGCGAAAGGTTTATATATAGATTATACCACTTGTTAGTAGTGATATTTAAATGAGCGGTGGAAAAGATCTAGGGGAGCTAGTCAGAAATACATGGAATAGCCCTGCAAGGAACTGGGGAGGGGCGCTTGGCGCAATCCCTGGCTCTATTGTAGGTTTGAATCTGGGAGCATCATATCCTCTTGCGGGACAGGTCCTTGCGACAGTGGCAGGCGGAATGGGAGGATTCATCATAGGATCACTATTGACGCCCGCTCTTGCGCTTGGAGCGTATGCAGTGAAAAAAGGGTATGATGCCACGGTGAAATATGGAGGAATGGCGCTTGAAACGATCAAAGAGAAACCGACCAATACTCTATTGGGATCGCTTGCTGGTGTTGCCTCATATGGCCTTATCACCACCACAGCCGCGCTTGCGCCCTATGCGCTGCCTGCCGCGCTCGTCGGAGTTCCTCTTGCCACGTATCTGGGATTCAAGCTGCCGGATTATGTGATCGGCGCCGCGAAAAAGACCGCTGATGCCATCGAGAGCGCATGGAAATGGGGATATGGACTTACATCTAAAGCAGCCGATTATACCATTAAGCAGCCTCTTGGATTTCTCGACTCCCTGTTTAGCGCTATTGGGAAAGCGGTATCTGGATCATACAAGGCATTGGGC
>MHFY01000046.1:1512-2089 GCA_001805375.1 Omnitrophica WOR_2 bacterium GWA2_47_8
CAGCAAATCGATGAAATGGAAAAGATGCTTGTGTTCTTTGCATAATGGGAGATAGAAGGATTCTCATATCTATACCAATTGGAATATTAATAATTTAAAAATATACCAAAAAGTATAAATATTAAGGAGAATGAAATGGCATTTGGATCGGCTCAAAACCCAAAACTATTCCAAAAAGAATATATACTAAAATGTATACTAATGTAGAAAATGGAAACTTTTATATAGAAAACTAAAGGATTCAGTCTATATACAAATTGGTCTATAACTAGTGGCAACAGATCAAGAGAGCAGGAAAAATATCGTATTCTCGATAGAGAAAGCGCTCAAGGAAGGATCGCATTGCAGCCTTCTCGGGGGCCTTGGCGTTGGAAAAACCAGGCTTGCCAAAACTATCCTGGGAAAAAGCGAGGCGTCCTTCATTCCTCTCTTCGTTGACCTAGAGCGCATGAGCCTCACTCCCGAAGGATTTGCCTCTGAGTTCATCGCATTGGCATCATGGGCCTTTCTTAAAAAAGAGGCGCATGAGCGCGCTTCATTTTCTTCAATGTCGACGATAGCTTCACATGAGAAAGAG
>MHFY01000046.1:2099-9783 GCA_001805375.1 Omnitrophica WOR_2 bacterium GWA2_47_8
AAAAAGATCCTGGTCGCATTCGATAGCTTTGGGCTTTTCCTTGAACTCAACAATTACGACCAAATAAAGGATGCCGTTTCCCTCATGGGGCTTGAAAATCAGGCTGTTCGCTTTCTTCTCATCAGCTCATCTGTTTCGGAAATGAAGAATGAACTCCCTGCCCTTAAGCATTTTGCTGTAGGTGATCTTGATCGAAAAGATGCAGAAGCGCTCGTGCGGGAGATCTGGGCATCGGCAGACAAAAAAACCATTGATGAGCTATTGACGCTCACCTCCCATCCTTTTGCCCTGAAAATGCTCGCTAGGGACTGCAAGGAGAGCGGGAAAAAGCCAAACGAGGCGTTCTACGCCCAGCTTCTCTGCAAAGAAGCTGGCCTATTCAGGCACTGCGCATCATCGCTCTCCCATTATCTTTCAAGAGCCCGAGGACAGACGCTTCCTAAAGCGATTCTCAAGACCATTTCGCAGGGGGAATTTCGGCTTTCTGAGATCGCTCGAAAAATCTATCGCAGCGCTCCGGTCACCAAAAGCCTCATTGACCGCCTTGTTGCGGTTGATATCATCGAGAAGAAAGGGAAAGTGTTTGTGTTCTGCGATCCGCTTCTTGGGCTCTGGATGAAGTTAGTCTCATTGGGATTTGAGTTTGACTCCGCTCCCACCCAAAAAGAGATTGAAGAGGTGATGAGAAGAATATGAGCTTCTCACGCCTTATGGGGATAATGGCAGGGATGGCTGTACTGCTCTCCCCTCTTGTGTTTGCGCAATCGGTGTTCGCAAATCCCTGGACCGTTTTTGGGTTGAACACGGTTCTCATATGGTTCGCCCTGGTTGTGATCCTTGCGCTATTCGGCAAAAGCATCGAGGACAAGCAGAAAAAGATGCTCCAATTCGGATCTCTAGCGCTCGCGGCTGTTCTTGCCTGGACGCTAGTGGGAGATCGGTTCCTTTGGCAAGTTGGATATTTCTCCCTGATACTCAACGTGATGTTCCTTGTGAACACTGTCATCATCGCGATCCTGCTCAACTACGGGTTTAGATGGCTCATGGATCAGAATGGGGAAGGCAAAGGCGCGTCTAGCAATGCGGTAGGAGGATGGCTGGTCTCATTCGCGATAGCGGGTGTTCTTGCATCTTCCATGTCCTATTACATCTGGCAGGCAGGAACAGGCAAGCAGCTGCTTGATCTGCTCTTCGGGCCGCAAGGCATACTCACCCTCTCGCAGAATAGGCTCTTTGTCTTCATCACAACCCTTGTGCTCTTCTCCTGGCTATTCAAGGAGTTCAATGTCGGTGGGCAGGGCGACAAGAGCAGCAGAATCAACCAGATCATGGCGTTCATCATCGCGGTGAATTTCGCGCACACGCAGGATCCCATGGGGGTGGAGGGGTTGGTATGGATGAGTGAATTCGTGATCGCGCTCATCTTCGCAAAAGGATTCAAGGCGAGCTTCAACATCAAGAATGGATTTGTGGCATATGCGTTTTCTTTCCTGTTTGTCGATTGGCTTGCAAGCCTCGCATTTCCTAATAAGAATGTGCTCATCCCATCGACTTGGGACTTCTGGACTGTCGCCCTGCTTTGGGTGATTGGGCTTTTGGTCTTCGTGGTGGGAGGGGCATGGATTGCAGGAAAATCCGGAGCCGGTAGATGGGCTAAGGAAGGCGCTGTCTATTCTTGGAACAAATTGCGCAATCTGCTTGGAAGGTCCAAATTGATGTCAAGCGCGCTCAATAAGATGGGGGTAAAATACGTTGATCTTCCGAATGAATACCTTGTTTCGCTCAAGAAGCTTAGGCTTGAGACTTTCACGCTTCTAAGCTACATCCAACGGCATGATGTTCTCGCTAACAAGCACATTAAACTCAGGTCAATGAAATCAGAGATACCACCAGTATCCTTTAGCGCGGACAACAGGAACATCACACCTAAATTAGTAGGCTTACGCTTGGCAGAGATCATGGGTGGGAAAAAAGAGACACTAAGCGATGAGACCATCAGCTATAGCATGGGTCTAACAAATTATTCGAGATGGATTGATGAGACAATCATCAAAATCAATGAAATGACGAAATTGAAAGGTAGCGAAGATATTGGAAATGCCCTAAATAATTTCATCAACGATATAAATATCCAGAGGAAAATGAACACAGACTTTGAAGCTCGCGAGAAAGATTTGAATAAAGTGAAGGATTATTTCAAAGCGAAAAATGCTGTAGATGCGTACCGACCATTTATCCTTGACATGTACAGCATACAGGGGGTTCGGGTACGGGGATACGGGTTTGCGCTTAAAAACACAATACCGGAAGTGTGCAAAGTTAGCGCGATTCAAAAGGGAAAAACATGGGTTCTTGATTGGAATTCGGTGAGTAAAACAGGGGATGGCACCTCTGAAGATGCCTATGTAGAGGTCAATGTGAGAGGATATTCGGTTGAGGATATTAACAAGATAAAACTTAGCGGGAGCGGGGATATTCGAAGATACAAGAAAAAAGACATTGTCGATCTTGACGAATCTAGCAATGGGCAGTTTAGCGCCATAGTGGAACTTGTAGATAAGGACTGGGAATTCTTCATGAGGGATTTCGAAAGGCTTTCCTATCATCCCAACAGCAGGACGATAAGAGATTATGAAGCGAGCATCATAAGCGGATCATACAATTTCTCAGGCGCAGGATTTAGCGGAAAGATGGATGGATTTGGGTATGACCGCGAGGCCCAGAAGAATCCCGGCTTTTTTGCCTATTGGGGAAGAAAGGATCTCAAAGATACGAATGAGAAACAATTTGATCAAGATCCGAAGAATCCCTATCCGGGAGTTTCTCTTTTTGGACTTAAGCAGTTCATTGAGAGCATGGCAAAGCAAAACACCAAAGATGCGGCCCGTGTAGATAAATACATGCGCGAATTCGTGAGTGCAGGGTATAATTTCCCTTCCACTCAAGGGCAGACCCAGCAACAGGGCCAGGCACAATCTCAAAACGCAGGCGCAGCTGCGCAGGAAAATGCTGAGGGCGGAAGATAATCATGGCGCAGATAATCCCCATCAGGAATCAGGAAAATGAGATGATGCAGCAGATGCAATCCTATCTGATATGGCTTGGAATGATGGCGGATAGGGTGGAGAAGGTCATGCTTGATCCCAAAGAAAGGGAAAAGGTCTCATATGATGATCAATGGGCAAAGGATGTTGAAAGAAGATTGAGGTCGGGAATCATTTCTCCGTCTGATCTGCTCTTTGGCAATGATCAGAAGCTCATGATGCTTGCCAAGAACAGCAAGAAGCTAACGAGGCTGCTTGCAGGCCAAAACAGGATAGGAATGGAGACCTGGAAAAAAGTAAATGGAATGTTCGCGACACAGGAATCGGTCATGGCATCCAGAGATTATCTCATCCTTCACATCGATATGCTTGGAAAAGCTGGATTCGGCGAAAAGACAGAAGAAATGCTCCATCTCATGGCAAAAAAAGAGCAGCTTTCGCATGAGATCCTGCATTGCATGGATGATGCCAAGAGCTGGATGTTTGTGGGGCCGCGAGATCCTGAATACTTTGCCCAGAGATATGATCTCTATCTAATGGGAGGTAGGGCAAAAGACGGAACGGAATTCATTGGCCTTTCAAGATTCAAGGATTCCCTGCTTGATAGGATGCTCAAAGAGCATGCGCAAATCAAGAAATTCAGGGCGTATCATGAGATCCGCAAAGCGAGGCTCCTCATAGAACAGGACTTCAAGGACGGGCAGTGGATCGAGGACAAGCAGACCGCGCTCTTTTTCAAGAACCTTGAAAAATTCGCAAAGAGATTGGATTCGGAATTCGGCGAGACAGAAGCCGCAAAGTTCCTGCTCTCAAACGAGGCAATTGGCGAGCAAGGGGAATTGTGGATGTCCAAGCTTCAAGAAATAGAGAGAAGATTCGTGAGCATTGAAGGGTATCTGCAGCAGGCTCTCATCTCAATATTTGAACACTATGAAAAAAGGCTTCTTCGCGAAGAGGAGGGCTTGGCATCCCAGATCAGCCAATTGGCCATGAAATCCGTCTTTGGAGCCTCGCAGGAAGAGCTGATTGCGCTCATCAAGGAAGCGAATGAGAATGCATGGAAGGATCGATCGGCACGATTCAAGAAAAGACTTGAGGAGCTTAAAAAAGCAAATGAAGAATCCGTGGGAAGACTGCTTGAGATCTCCCAAAAAGAAGGGCTGGAAGAGACGCTCACCCAGATCTTCCAAGGTGTTTCGCTTCAGAACAGCTATGGCCAAAGGATCGCGCAATTCTCAAGCGGCCTTGGATTGGGCCCTAACAGCGATACGGATATTCTTCGGTTTATGGAGATGCTTGGGAGAATGGAGAGAGCAAAAAATCTCTCTGATAGTGCACAGGAGAAGAGCATGAGGATAACATCGAAAATCGAAGAAGCGATGGCCAATGACAAGAACCTTCGCGAGATCTTCAAGGGATACTTGGGGTTATTGCGATGGTCACAGCGCCTCATTGCGCTTTCGCCGCAGGAGCAGAGGGCGCTTGATTCAGCGCAGTCCTATTGGCAAAGATACATTGGCGCTGCAAGAGATCAAACTTCACAAGCCTCAAGAAACTATGATGCCCCCTTGAAGGCGGCATAGGAGGAAGATCATCATGCCAGAAGAACAAACAACAACCCAAACCAAAGGAAAAGCGCGATTTGTCCCAAATTGGCTCAGATTCGGGAAATTGAGGGGAGTAGGAGAGGATCCTACCACCTTCAAGGTCGTTGAGGAGCTTAAGAAAGAGATCCCTTTGGATGCTCTTCGGACCCTGCATAAAAGGATCAAGGAAAAAGAGCAGAAGTTGAAAGATCTGATCTCATTGAGAGTAGTTTTGGCAAAGAAATGGATGGAAGTAGGGTACTTGATGGACCCTAAGGCTGTAGATAAAGAGATGGAACTAATTGAAAGTGGGACCGGTTGGAAGTCTAAACCCAGAATCGGGTTGTTTGGTGTACCTGTAGATATGGTATATCCCGAATCGGTGAATATTGCCGTCTCTCCTGAAATTGGGTATTCTGTCTCATACATCAAAGATGGAGAGTATTGGAAAAGTCTCGAAATGGTGGTGAGTGGGGAAATTGACAGATTAAAAAATGAAAACAAGGGGTCTAACGAGATAAATACGAATCTTGAAGCGATCAAAATTAAAGCAAATCTACTCATTAGTCAGCTAAAGGAAGGAATAGAGAGTAAGCAGACAATTGTGAAAACTATGTTGACAGATGCAAAAACGCATTTAGTAGATATAAACAAAAACATAAACAAGATCGAAGGAATGCGAATTGACTCCAACGATGTGTATTATGTGCACACCTACAAAGTGGTCAAGCTCCTCACTGAGGATGATAAAAATGAACTCATCAATAATAAAGGCTATGGAAATTGGGACGAAAATGATAAGGAGAATATCGGACGAGATGAGCATGGATGGCCCCTGGAAGTATCTGATGGGAATGTGAGTTTCAACAACCAAATATTACCCGAGGGCACAATCCTCATTGATGTGTACAAGACAGGATCCATCGGTCGAAGTGTTCCAAAGGAATTCATCATGGACTGCAATGCGATAGACACCGTGAATTGGCTCATCTCGGAGTATGACGCGCTCATCTGCGACCTGAGGGATGGAAGATACCACGCAAAATCAACGACTGCGATGGATTTCATCATGGCTGACCTCAAGGTCCCAGATATCTCTTATCCTCAAAGCAGAAGAAAAGTGGAAGCGGGAAATCAAGCGCAGATCACCATGAAGCTGCACACCGGAGGGAGCGTCACCATGCCCATGCAGCCGACACATCTGAGCCCTGCGTTTGATTTCAAAGGAAGAGGGGTGAAGATCATCCACAAGGGAAGGAAATACTACTATGACACGCAGGAGTTCTGCGAGCAATCGGACGATCGCATGGTGAGTTCCAGAGGAGCAGCTCTCTATATCGTGCATCGGGTGCTTGAGAAGACAAAATACTTTGATCCGGCACCTGGAAGCAAGGGCGCGCTGGAGATCATCAAGTACATATCCTCCCAAACCGATGGGCTTGACATAGGCGCAAATTACAGCAAAGTGGGAGAGCAGTACACGGCGCCATTCGGCTAAAACCATGAAAGACGGCAAGAAAATCGCAGTGAAAGTGGCAATCACCCTAGCTGCGCTTCTGCTGGTCTCTCCTTTTGTGATGGCTGCGGTCTCTGACTCTTTCGCGTCGCTCTTCCTCAAGCTCAATAATTTCTTCACGGCGCAGAACTACAAGCCGTATGCGAAGGTGATCGATTTCTTCCTCTTTACCCTGCTCTTCATCGCGATCTACCTTCAGGTCGTCAAATACGCTTTCAAGGAGAACACAAGGCCCGTGAAATTCGTTGCGATACTGCTTGGATTCATGTCGGGACTGCTTCTGGTCATGGGAGGATACTCGCTCTCGAAGCTGATTCCCTACATCCCGTGGTTCCTTTTCTTCATGCTCTGGGGTTTCATCTATTTCATCCTGGGCCAATTGGGAATGGCGCACTCCTGGAAGAGATTCCTGCTCTCTCTTCTCATCGCACTAGCCATCTTCTTCCTCCTTGGGCAGCTGATGTTTCCCGATGACACCCAGTTCTCGAGTTTCTTTGATGGTTTTGGAAGAATTGATCTTCCGAGCATAGGATCGCCCGGATCAGGATTCTCGCCAGGATCAGGAGGATTCAGTACAAGAGGTACTGGAACAGGAGGGGGCGGTGCCTTACCTGCGCCATCAGATAATGGCCCTGGATTTTGGGCTGGAATTGGCGATGTGATGGGCAACATCCCCTGGTGGGGATGGCTTCTCATGGCGCTTGTGCCATTGCTTCTCTGGGGAATGTTCTCTGTTACCAGAAAGCTATGGAAGAGGAAGGGGCCTGCTGCAGCGCAAAGCGCAGCGCCTCCAAGCACACCTGCTCTTACCGAAGAGCAGATGTTCAATGCCATAAAAGCTGATATTGAAGTTATCATCAAAAAGAAGTCCTCTATTTGGGAAAAGATAGATAACATTGTCGTAAAGAAGATCAAGATAGAAGGGGATCTTTTGGATTTCTATTACAAAAAGATCAGGGATCCGGCTTTCCTTATGGATCGTGAATCAGAGGAGTTCAAGAACCTCATGAGGGAAAATAGGGATATATCTGAAGTTCTGGAGATGGAGTTAGCCCTTGAAAAGGAATTGTTTGATCTTATGAAGCTTGAAGAAGAGCTCATGGGCCCCTATGGCTACAGCGAGAAATGGTTCAGGGAGCTTGCAAGAGGAGTGAGGCTCGCAAAAGAGCAGTTCAAGACAGGAGTGAGCCACCTTGGGAAAGTGGAGAAATGGCGCGTATTTTTTGCGGATTATTTCATAGGCAACAATTTCCAAACGGATCAAGGGATGGCGTTCCATCCAGGAGATGGAACATCAACCTTTGCAAAATACTTCAATTGGGACCTTGTGAGATCAACCCCTGAATTCAGCTCTCTTCCCGACCAATACCAGAAAGCGATCATGAGGCTTCATTTCGCTCTTAAGGATCTCTACCACAACTATGGAGGGCTTGTCGCAAACAGCAGGGAAGGAGTGGTGCTGGACATCCATAGGCTCATTCCGCGCTATTATGACCTTGGGAAGAAAAAGGGCTTTGTCGCAAGGAAGCAAGGAAGAT
>MHFY01000047.1:0-1044 GCA_001805375.1 Omnitrophica WOR_2 bacterium GWA2_47_8
GGATGGCCTTCGGCAGCAGCGAGATTGACGAGTCTTCCCTCACCGCAGACATAGAGCTTTCTTCCGTTAAGCATGTATTCATCCAAAAACGGCCTGACCTTTCTTATTTTTGCAACCTTTGAAAGGGCGGCAAGATTGATTTCCGCATCGAAATGCCCTGCGTTCGCAAGAACAGAGCCTGATTTCATCAGTTTCATATGGGCAAGGTCGATTACATTCTTGTTCCCTGTGACGGTGATGAAGATATCGCCTTCTTTTGCCGCCTGCACCATCGGAAGCACCCGATATCCGTCAAGCACTGCCTGAAGCGCCGAGAAGGCATCGACTTCCGTCACAATGACATTGGATCCGAATCCCTGGGCCCTTAATGCCACTCCTTTTCCGCAGCTCCCATAGCCGCAGACAACCACATTCTTTCCCGCAAAAAGGATGTTAGTTGCGCGCAATATCCCATCCAAAGTTGACTGCCCCGTCCCATAGAAATTATCGAGAAGATGCTTGGTCTTGTTGTTGTTCACCGCGATCATCGGGTATTTTAGCGCCCCGTCCTTCTGCATGGCAAGGAGCCGAACGACCCCGGTTGTGGTCTCCTCGCATCCGCCGATGATGTTTTTTATCTGGGAAGGATCGTTCTTGTGGATCTCCGTCACCAGGTCGCAGCCGTCATCGATAGTGATGTTCGGCTTGAAGGCAATCACGTTTTTGAGATAGCGATAATAGTCTTCCTTGGTCTCTCCCTTGTAGGCCCAGACCTTGACGCCTTCCTTGGCAAGAGCTGCTGAGACATCATCCTGGGTGGATAATGGATTGCAGCCGGTGATCGCAACTTCCGCTCCTCCTGCGATAAGCGTACGCACGAGCACTCCGGTCTCCTTGGTCACGTGAAGCGCAAGGGCTATTTTAATGCCCTTGAGCGGCTTTTCCTTTGCAAAGCGCTGCTTTACCTTCATGAGCGCTCCCATTCGGCTCTCTGCGATCTCCAAATTGAGCATGCCTTGTTCGGCAAGCTTCATATCTTTGACTTCATAGTGCGTTCCTTTGTCC
>MHFY01000047.1:1094-6816 GCA_001805375.1 Omnitrophica WOR_2 bacterium GWA2_47_8
TTATTTTTATGAACTTAATCTCATTAATATGAAGTTTTAAAGAATTTTTTCCATATATTTAAACATATTCATGGAAATTTTTTATAAATATAAATCAATTTTTCCTTCATAAATCCCTTCTTTTTGACAAATAAAATCAAAAAATCATTAAAAATGTAAAATATCCTTCTTTTTTCTAAAAATACAGATTTTTTCTTTTATTTTAGAAATTTTATGGATAATAATGGTTAAAAAATGGAAATATTTAAATATAACCTATTTTATAGAGACCTCTAAAAAAGGCTCTCGGCACTCCCCCAACTGAAGACGTCTTCTTCACGGGAGCCTTTTTTTACCCTTATGGATTCCAAGGATACCCTCATTATCGAAGAGCTGCGAAAAGACGGCAGGGCATCCATCAAAGATATATCAAAAATCACAGGCATTCGCCCAAGCACGGTGCATCAGCGCATCCAGAGGCTTCTTCGCGACGGAACCATCGAGAAGTTCACCATCAAGACCAGCGATGATGCCATAGGAGAGCCCTTCACCGCTTTTCTTCTCATCAAGGGAAACACCCAAAAATACCTCCCTTCAAGGATTGTGACTGACCCTCATGTCAAGGAGGTCTTCGGCGTCACTGGTGAATATGACCTTCTCCTCAAACTCAAGTTCAGGGATGTCAAGGAATTCAATGATTATATCATCGCATTCCGGCAGGAACATCCCCAGATCCAGGCGACGCTAACAATGGTAGGCACTGCGAAGATAAAGGAGGAAGTGTAAGAGTATAACCTGTTTATCTCCCTAGTCGTTGCTCCATTCTATAGAGTTGCTCATTAAAAAAATTCCTGGGAACTTCGACAAAAGTCCGGGACTCCATAAAATGTCTTGTGAAAAATTCAAGCAAATTTATCCAATCATCATTGTTTCCAGAATTCAATGTACTCCCATATAAGTCCGGCCTTCCGTCAGGGCCTTCATCCGTTATTGTTGTAGTCTTGTAACTCCCCCTTTCATTCAAAATTCCAGTAACAATGAGTAGATCCGAAGGCCCGATTTCTCCATTCGGTTTATGGTAATTAAAATCTCTGGCAATCATTCTTGCCGGATTGACATCCCGATCCAACCTCTGCTTAATTGGAGTGAATAAGGGGGTATCGATATAGTCTGCTTTTATAGATTCCCCCCCTGCCCTTAGCTCAAGATGATAAACCCACTCTTCCCCTATCGCAACGCCAGAACCCTGTTGATAAAGATATTGAACATATTTTTTTGAATTGGGATGGCCTTTAACGTATTGTGCAAGGCTTGCAGCAGCAGCATCCGGAGTTACCCATTCAGGTGTTTGAGATTGTGCCGGCTGGGCGACTAATGAAGTGTACAATGCAGCGACCGCGACAGCTAAGGTTTTTGCTTTCATTTTATAGTTTAGTTATGTAGGGAGGCACATCTGAGTGCTTATAAAGTTTTCCATTTTTCATCCCTGATAAATAGTAACTATTTACCTTACGGTACACTAAAAAATAAAACCAATCAGCCTATCAAGAGAACCTGTTCTTTGAGATGAGTAAACCCTTCTCAAAGCCGAGATGGAGTCGGTGGAAGGGGAATATCTACCTCCTTTTCCCAAATATTGACTCTCCCAAGCGTATCATGGTCGCGCCTTCCTCTACGGCAACCTTGTAGTCATGCGACATGCCCATGGAGAGGATATCCATTTTGACGTTTGCAGGTTCATGGGTTTGGCCGTTCTTTGTTGTTTTCTCTTTTGTTTCATTGTTTGTCCCAGTGGTTTTTCCATCACAAATCCCATCAAACAAGCCCTTCATTTCTCTAAAATAAACGCGCGCATCCTCGGGATTCTCGACGTGAGGGGCCATCGCCATGAGGCCTTTTACCAATATGTTCGGCAAATGGGAGATTTTCTTGACCAATGAAGGGGTATCTTCAGGAGCGCATCCAGACTTCTGCGGCTCTCGCCCGATATTGACTTGGATGAGGATGGGAAACGGCTTCTGCGCCCTTCTGGAGATCTCCTGCGCAAGCTCAAGAGAATCGACGGTCTGGATGCAGTCAAAGACTTTGAGGGCCTTTCCCACCTTGTTCTTCTGGAGATGCCCGATGAGATGGAGCTCTCCCTTTAATGTTCCCTGCCCCTTAAGCTTCCCATACTTTTCTTCCGCTTCCTGGACGTAATTCTCGCCAAGAAACCTCACGCCCGCCCCAATTGCCGCTCCGATCTCCTCTGAAGTTCTTTTTTTAGCCGCAGCCAGGATGCAGACAGAAGAAGGGATGGCTTTTCTTATTTCTATGATGTTTTTTTTGATGTTATATGGCGTTGTGCCCATGATCCATTGGAAACAGCTGATAGATAAAAGGATGATGGTAGGAAAAGCGCCTGGCTAGAACTCCCGAATCTCCTTCATCTTAGCATAGCGCGAATCTATCTCTTTCTGAGTCAATGTCCTCAATCTATCAAGGCTGAAATCCTCCGCATTGTAGGACGCCATCACACTCCCGTAGACGATCGCCTTGCGAAGGTTCTTCTCAGACAGATCCCCTGTCTTTGCGAGATAGCCGATGAATGCTCCTCCAAACGTGTCGCCGCAGCCGGTTGGGTCGCGCACTTCCTCTAAAGGGTATCCCGGAGCGGAAAAATGCCTGTCTTTGGTGTAGAGAAGCGCTCCGTGCTCTCCTTTCTTGATGATGACAGCAGATGGTCCAAGCGCAAGCGCTGCATTCGCCGCCTTGAGAAGGCTAGTCGTCTCAAAGAGCATGCGCGCCTCTCCATCGTTGATCAACAAAATATTAACCTGTTTGATAGTCTCAAGAAGCTCTTTCTTCTTGCTTGTTATCCAGAAATTCATGGTATCCATCACGATGAGTTTCGGCTTTCGAACGGACTTTATGACCTCCTGCTGCAAGGAAGGATCGATATTGCCGACAAACACATACCCGATGTCCTTGTAATTCTCAGGAAGATCGATGGAGAAGTCCATGAGGGAATTGAGTTCCGTCTTTAGCGTCTTCGCCTCGTTCATGTCGAACTCATAGTACCCTTCCCATCGAAAGGTCTTTCCCTTCTTCTCTATGCCGGCAAGATCAATGCCGCAAGAATCAAGAAAATCAAGGTGCTCCTGCGGGAAATCCTCTCCGATAATCGAGACGATATGCGGCTTTGCGAAGAAGCTTGCCGCAGTCGAGGCAAAGGAGGCTGATCCGCCGAGGATGCCCTTGCGCTCGCCGAATGGGGTCTTGACAGAATCAAGCGCGACAGTGCCCACTATGAGGATTTTGTTCTTATCCATGGAATCCCATTATTGATCTGGGGAGGGCTTTTTCTCCTCCTCTTCGTCATCATCATCGTTTTGCTCTTTGAAATCGGAGAAATCTTCCTCTTCCTTCTCATCCTTCTCTTCGTCTTCGCTCTCGTCCTCCTCTTTCTCGTCGTCCTCTTCGTCGTAATCCTCTTCCATGGGCATTCCTCAATCCCCCTCTCACCCGATTTTTTTAAAAACCTTTCTGTTGGGCACTCTTTCTCACCCAACTTTCAGCTTTTTGAGGCATTCGATGATGGCTGCGCTCTCCCCGATGAATTCCCCGTTGATTTCTGCGACGGGAACGGTGCCGACGCCGGATTTCAAAAGAAGCATCTTTCGCACAGGATCCGATTTGTCGCGTGAGACATCGGCCTTTTTGTAGGGAATCTCAAGATCCTCAAGAACTGCGCGCACCATCGCGCAATACGGGCAGTCCTCGAATTGGTAGAGCGTGATCATGGATTGGGCACATTCCCTTTCCTCTTTAATGGTTATGGTGCCAAGAAGGGAGGGCAGAACCGTCAGGATGCCTTCCAAAGGCGGAAGAATTCCTCCGCGTACAGCCTTGCGATGCCCTCGTCATGCATAATGAGGATATTCTCATCGTTGTTTTCAGAGCCGGATGCAGTAGGATTGTAGCTTCCCGTGATCACCGTCAGATTATCGATGATGAAGACCTTGTGATGGAGCTTTCCCTTTCCCTTGTCCTTCTTCACAGGGATCCCGAATCCCTCAAGGCGCTTGAACTGGGAATACTTGCTTCCTGCCTGCGACGAGTCAAAAACCCCCCTCACCTCTATTTCGGGGTTGAAAAGCAGCGCATCGCCTATTTTTTCAGAGGTGAAACTAAACACCATCACATAGACGGAATTTTTTGCCCTTGAGATCTCCCGTGCTACTTTCTCTTCGCAGTAATCCTCCGGGCAAAAGGCGTTCTCGATAAGCACCTCATTGTGGTGAAAGGAAGGGTAGGGAACTTCCTCTCCCCCGCTAAACTCCCCTTTCCAAAGCTCAGAAAACTCCTCTTCGTAGCTCTTTGAAAGATAGACAGAGCTCATGAGCACGGCATTGTTGTCATTGAGATCATTGTCATTTTCAGTGGGATTGAATGAGCCAGTCCAGACGTACATGCCATCGATGATGCAGAACTTGTTGTGCATGCGTGACGGCCTATCCTCCACAACGACGCCATCCCCTGAAAGCGCCCCTTCGTATGGCTCGTCATCAAGCACCACCCTTACCTCGATTATGCTGCTTTGCTCCCCAAGCGCTGCTATCACATTAGGGAGATCAAGATCGTAAAATGCGCAGTGGACAGATGACTGCGCTGCCACAATCGCCTCCTCCAGATGCCTGCTGCAATTATCCTTCTTGCAGAAATAGACCGCAGGCTCAGGCCCCTTTTCAGAAAAGATCTGATGCGAACCCTCCTGCCTCTTGACCTCCTTTACCGCATATCCCATGCAGCCAATGAGGGCAAGGGAAAAGAACACCACAACCAGAAACAGGGCATTTCTTCTCATCCTGCCAGCCAATCTAGAAATCTTTATATATAAGTTTATTCATTCTATAGTGGTAGTAGGCAAAAACTATTACAAAGTGACAATCACCTCTTTTCCTCACGGGCCCTCGCAAGGGGGTTCGTGAGGTTTTTCTCTTTTCCCTAAACCTATGGCAGACACAAATTTAGCTGATTATCTTGCTGCAATCAGAGTATGCGACGATCAGTTCAGATTAAAGGAAGTGCATGGTATTTATGACAACTGGCCTGTGCTTTTATATGGGAATCGAAACGAAGTATTTGATAAGGTCGCGCAGGCATTCAGGGAGTCTGCGCAGGAGAGGGGGATTAGGGATTCTTGGATTGAATATGAGGCCGCGGAAAGAAACCGGTTGGTGTTTGAATATGAGTCTGGGACGGTTCTTGCTCAGATCCAAGGGAGGACTCATGCCATGTATAGCAAGGAGGAAGATAGGATTCAAGGCTCGACCCATTCGGTTTTTGTGATGTTTCACGCGCATCCGGATAAAGAAGGGCAAGATGGTTGGGATTTTAAGGCGATATCATCGGCAATTGCAGGCTTTGGGGATTATATTATCATGGAAAGGTTCACAGCAAGATTCCCGCGTGCCAATCCCAAGATTAACCATATCCCCGGATGATTTTCCCCTTATCTTCCCTTGCGCCGATCATCCGTTCTTGAATGCCTCTTTCTTATGGTAAGGACCACCAAGACTCCGGCAACCATTCCCGCCGCAAACACCAGCAGATATTTCCTGTCTATCGGATTCTGCTTTGCGGCCAATGGGCCATTGCTCTTCTTGAAATACATGTCAAGATTCCCAAGCTCAAGCGCGTATTCGGCATACAGAAGAGCAGAAAGTGTATCGCTCTCGGCCAATGACTGGGCGTATTCATA
>MHFY01000047.1:6837-7570 GCA_001805375.1 Omnitrophica WOR_2 bacterium GWA2_47_8
AAACACGCCATTGGCGCTCTCTTCTGCAAGCATTTCCTTAACTCTTAGCAGCTTGACATCCAGGATCTCCTTGAACTTCTCCTGCTCAACACCAAACACCCCAAGCACGACATCAACACTCGCTTTTGACTTGCTTGCCTTATAGAGGCACAGCTCAAAGTTTCCCTTTGCCAACTCCTCCTGAGCCTCGGAAAGCTCTGCTCTGGCCCCCAAAAGAGGGAGGGGGAGGAAAAGCTCAAGATATTGGATGCGCTCTTGCGCTTCTGCCACCTTTAGCGCGCACGATGTCGAGAGCGTGCTCTCATCAAAATCATATTCCCTCCCTTCTTTTCCTAGGAACTGTGACCAGGATTTGGCCGAATTGAGGCGCTCCGTGCCCCAGGCGATGCCTCCGATCTGTTCTGTCGCATTCGTCGCATTCGTCGCACCCTTAGCATAATCCCTTGCCTCCTCGATGCGCTCCTTTGAGATCATGTAGCTCTCAAGATCCGTGATTGTGCGAATCGGCCGGGAATCCAGATATTCCTCGAAACCATCGATGCCCCTGCTCAGGTTTTCAATGAGATCAGAGCGCTCTTTCGGGCTGGGATCCATTGAGATGAGCGAATGGCGGGTATACTCCACATTCGCCCCGAAGCAGTAGCTTGCAGCGGAATAGAAGCGTTCGGATGATAATGCCGCTCTTCCTTTCTGCGAAAGATTCTTTGCAATTGCAATGCCTTCGTTTTGTTCG
>MHFY01000048.1:0-7561 GCA_001805375.1 Omnitrophica WOR_2 bacterium GWA2_47_8
CGCCCAGCAACCTGAAGCCTTAGAGCACGAAGTCACCGCCGAAACGATCAACCGCTTGGCCCAGCAGCCGAAAGTTTTGGATGCGATCTTAAGCATCGCAAAATTAGGCCTCTTTGAGATCGATGCCGAATTTGAAGCGCAATTATTCTCCCTGAAAATAGTCGAATATGTTTATGGCGAGCTGGATGCAAAGGTCAGAGCAAAAATCGAAGTTGTGTTCAATGCCATCAGCGAAGGCTCTGTCCTGAAGACGGCGCTGTATTTAACGCCGCTGTTAAAAGAACGAACCGGAAGATTGAACTTAGGAGGCCTTAGCGAATATTTGGCTTACATCCAGCGTAAAGAAAATGTTAAAGAACTGGCCCATTTACAAAAGATATTTACCCGCATTGTCAAATATTCCCGCACCTCAACGCAATTCAGACGATTCAGCGTTGAAACGGCAGAAGCCTATTTCAAGAAATTAATAGAAGAGAAGGCCAGGGCTAATGATATGACCTTGCGCGTGAAGTCCTTGGGCGTATCCAGCGGTGAAGAGCCTTATAATCTCGCCTTTATCATCTATTATGCTTTACAAAAATATTATAGATCGCACGCCAAATCACTTAAGGTCTCCTTTGCGGCTTGGCTGAATCAATGGAACATTAAGATCGAAGCTTATGATTATGAATTGATGAACCTGCTCCTGGTCCAGGAAGGCCGTTTTGATAAAGAATACGACAACCCGATGAGTTCTTCTGATCTCGATCTTTATCCTGAATATGCTGAATTACATGATCCGGAGATCTGGGAACAAGCGACACAAAATGGACATCAATTCGCGACATTTACGTTTAGAAGAAGTGTGTTGAGCCTGGTTAAAGAGGAAGGAAGGTTAGCTTTACCGTATCAGGTCAAATCCTTTATCCGCCGCTGGATGGTCCCGGTCTATGCCAATCTGATGAGCGATGAAGGCCGGGCCATTGTTGCCAAGTCAAAAGCGAATTTCGCGATCGCGTCTTATTTGTTAGGATCCAGTGATATACCGTCAGAGTTGGCCCCTGTTTTGCGAGGGTCTTTCGATGGCGCCTATGCCGGAATTCTCATGGACGGGCAGGGGGCAGAGATCATATCTAATAAAAAATCACAACCGCGCGGTACAAAACGCTGGATGAGTGCTCTGGTCGCTATTCCCACGGGCAAATTAACCGTACCGCAGGGAGCCGCTATTGATCCTATCACCTTTGTCTGGGGCGCAATAGTCCTGCTCGCTGTTATGATACTCACAGGCCTTGTTATAGGATTCGTAAGATATTTGACCGTCAGAAGAGCTGACCGGAAAGTTAATGCCTTCGCAAAGGCCTTAAGCTTACCTAAATTTGCCCAAAATTACTTTGCCAATTTTTACCGCAAATATGTCACAGGCATCGAACCGGTCGTCATTGACCAAAACTTCCTGCCGACCGCCCGCTTGACCCGCAAGCAAATTGAGAAATTTATCGCTGAAGAGAACTTTATCGACCTTCTGACCCATCCGGATTACGTGGATGCCGATCACCAGACAACCTTGATCGTCAATCCGATGAACGCGGGGCTGGGCACCAATATCATCCGTGAGAGATACCTTAAAGAAACGATCGGCCGTGATGCGATGGGTGCCAAGGGAACAGACCTGTACTTTAACGTCACCATGCAGGGCAAGAACGCCGAGGGCAAAGAAGTCCCGGTCATCGTCCAGGTGAGCATCACGGAATTGAAATATCTGCACCTTATTTGGTTAGCCCAAAATAATGTCTATGAAAGGATCATTATCGAAGAGACCGTTAATAGTGAAAGTGCTGTTCCGATGCGTGAGTTCTTGAATAACACGGTCTACTTATTTGACCGCATTGATCAAAGGCCCAATACGCCGAAGAGATCTTATGACAGGATCATCGCGGAAACACCGGGCATTGAGATCGCCCCGATGATCATTGAGTCCACATTCCCGATGGTGGACGCGAAAACGAACAAACTGACCATTGACCATAAAGCGCCGGGCGGCCACGGGCTTTTAGCTTCTCAGATCATTCAGGAAGCCATAACAACACCGATCCACCCGGGCCATACAACGATCCGCGCCCTTTATAACGGCGATGACATCAATACCCATATCCCGCGCCACATTGCCGGTTTCATGGCCGCGGAAAACGTGCCGGTCGTTCTGATCACAACGACCAAGACCGGTGTTGATAAAAAGGGCGGCATGATCGGCCTTCGGTTCTTCTCTAATAATGTTATCGGCCGCTCCCTGATCCGCCGTTTAGGCGCTTCCCGTTTGATCAATACCTGGTACGGCAATATTTTAAGAAAGTTATTCCGGGTCAGGATCAAACTTTCCATCATGGAACTCGCTCAAGCCAAACGCGCCGGGCAGGAAGAGCTATTTGCTGCGATGGGCCTTTCCGAAGGGGAAGGCCGCGTGGGCGGGCAATTCTTCAACACCGGCATGGGGGCTGTTAATTACACGGTGTTAAAGCCGTTCTTAACTGAGCTAAAGGCCATCATCGGCGAGAAGAAATTCAATGCCATGGTCGGGCCGGATCTGATCGCGAATGAAAAAGTAAAAGACGGCCGAGAGTTGATCCACTTGGAAGGCGGCATGGGCGCCACATTATTGAATTTGAACGGATTTGTGACCACCAGCACAGATTTCAGGGTCAAAGATTTAATGAAAAAGCACGGCTTTAAGAAACTTCTCCATATCGTCAACGTGGATGTGGTCAATCGTGTGAGCATTCATACGCCGGTCAAGTTCGCTTATGATTTCTGGTTATACGCTTACAGCAATCATTTCAGCGTGAATACGACGACCGGCATGATCGTCAACCGCTTCCCGCAACATATGCCAAGCTTCGGCGACATGGATGATCATTATAAGGACCTTCAGAACACCATCGATGCCTTAGGAAACGCCCATGTGGATCAATTAGATAAGTTAAGCATCACCGGTAAAGTCCACTTGCCTAACGCGGTGTTAAAAGGCCAAGTTTCGATCGTGAACCATACACAAGAGATCGTTGATCTGACCACCCTCACCAATGGAAACGGCCAGCCTTTATTCCCGGTCAATGGGGAAGGGCGCTTGGTCCTCAATAATGTCCGCATTGTTATCAGGCAGGATGGACGGGTGTCAATATTGCCGGCCGGAAACCATACCCCCACTGACGCTTCCAGCAACGGCGATTCCCGTGAAGAAGTGGACCGCAAGATCGAAGCGGAAGGCGGAATTTATGCCATCATCGCCAAGTTCGGCGGTTTATTAAGCGTTGATGAACTCAGATCACGGCTCGGCGTTACGGGCGTGATGTTGCGCAGGCTAGACGGAAGGAATGTCATATATGTCCGCGGGCCGCCCGCCTCGATGAGCCTGAAAGGCGAGGCCGGGCCGCATATCGGCACAGTCAACCATGTTAAAGACGGGAATACGTATATCCTCGTTGCTCCGCAAGCTGCTGCCAAGGACATTGAACATGAGATCCTCGCCGTTGTCTTTAATAAATTTGAACATCCGCAAATTGTAGCTATACAGGAAGCCTTAAACAGTTCATCCATCCAATGCACTTCTAAGGTCAATGCCTTTGCCAAGGAATATCTGCTGGCCCTGAAAGCCTTAGGCATATTGCCCAAGAATATCATCAATATCGACTATCAGGTTCCGGAAGAGCTTCAGGACTTGTTTGTTCAGGTAGCGCATCGGGAAGCCGGTTACGGACATGACAAGTCGATCCGGGTGCCATCCACTAAAAAAGCGTTTGTTTCGTATCTGTCCGAAAGTCCTTTAACAAAATATTTTGCGGCAGACGCAGGCATTAAGGCATTAAAAGCGATGGATATCCGTCAGCTGACCGCGATCTGGTTTAAAGTGCATCGCCTGATGGATTTCCAACATCGCGTGCAGACAACTGAAAGAGAGCAAATTTATACGATCACCTATTCCGACAGAGGCAAAGAGAAAACAGTCAAGGTCATCCTTTACGCCCAGAATTTAGCCCGTCTGGAACAAAAGACAGCCATCCCGCCACAAACCAAAGTTTTTGGCTTCTATAATTATTTAGGGTACGCGATTGAAAGAAGTTCTTCTGCACGCCAGGGGACGCTGTTCCCGGCCTTATCCGTTGATCTGGGCGCTTTATCATTGGTCGTGATCGAGGTCGTTCCATTCATCGTAAATAATCTGCATATCATTATTCCGGCCGTTCTGGTCTTGCTGGGTGCCGTGTTGGCCCGCCGTATCGTAAAGGCCCGCGCCCTGAAAGAAACATCACCAAATAAAGCAACCTTTAAGCTGGCGATCAAAGAAGTCTTAAAAGATATTATAAGCCTGATAGACCGCACCCGCGTGCGTATCCGCGCCCGCCGTGATGTGAAATGGACACGCGATATCGCTCCGATCACCGGCCTTCAGGATGCTGAAAATAGAGTACGGACAGGTGAGTTGAGGAGGTTCAATACCTCCGGCATTAATCCTGACGGCATCAAATTCGTCAAAGTCGCCGTGGATGACCGTTCAGCTTCTCTGGTCGACGGCATGGAAACTGTAAGGGTCGAAACACCCAAAGGCGTTGAATTACCGTTTGTTCATCCTGTGACCTTCGCGGCTGTCGAAGAATTATTCGCTCAATTATTGAACGGGCTGCGGGTATCCGGATTTACAAGAGAAAATCTCCGCGAGTTGGCGCCGTTCATTCTTATCACCAGCATGAGCCGTACTTCCGAAAATCAGGCCAGTTTAGTGGCCCGCGGTGCCCATGCCGCCCGCAAAGGCATGAGCGCCCATGAACGCGGCATGGCGGTTGACTTAAGCCTGCGCTTCTTGGTTGATACCTTGGCCAAAGGCAAAAAACTCTTCCTGGTGAGTGAAGCTCAAAAAGGATTATCCATTCAAGCGGCGGAAAGGAAATTCGCCCTGATCGCGGCCATGAACAAACTCATCCGTCAGGCCGCCAAGAGCATGAAGCGCGGCGGCAAGATCAACGTGATCTTCGAATACGGTTCCATGCTGAGATCCTGGGAACGCCCGGTCATGCACATCGTCGGTAATCCGAATTATTACGGCAACGGCATCACCGTTGCCCAAAGACATTCAGCCTCAACGCCCGCGGCAATTCAGCAAGATCCCTCCCGTCCTTTACCGGGCCAGCCTATGCCGACACAAGAAGAAGTCTTGGCAGAAGTACAGCGTATCGGCGGCCACACATTCTTTAGAGACCGTTACGCAGTGGATTCTCATGAGATCATCTTATCGGCGGCTGGGTTGCGCTTTATTGGAGAGGACCAGATGGCCCAATATGTGGAAGAACTGGCAAAAGAAGGCCTTATCCGCGCCGGCCCGATCAAAGGATTTTTGGCAACAGGACTTATTAAGATCGGCAGCAAGGACTCCATTCTCTTAAGCAATGGCGAACGTATCCATAAGAAATTAAATGAACGTGTCTTAAGCATTGCCCATGAAGCAGGGGCTCTGCCGAAATTCAATCCGGAAGGGAAAGATAATCATCCTGAGAACACAGACAGAGAACTGCGGGTTAAAGAATGGCTTAACGCTGAAGGAAAGAGCTTGTTTGAAAGTCTTTGGAAAGGTCGTCAGGTGGCGGCCGCAGAACAGCCGGCGAGCGATATCCAATCTGCGGATCCGGTTGTTTTATTCAAAGAGAGAAGGTTCAGAAAGATCCTAAAAGCTTTCCTTAAAGAACTTGATGTGGCGGGCTTATTGCGATCCGTTCAAACCCAGAAGGCAGACCATCTTAGCGTGACGATCGCGGTGAATCGGCGTATTAAGGAAGCCTTAAATGAAGTAACACGGAATATTAATAACCGCCTGGAGCGCAGATCAAACAGAAAAGCCGAATTTTTAAGTTTGGAAAGAAGAGCCAAGAGGCAGATCTTAAAGTCCATGATGGCCGAGGGAGAAACATACTACGGCAGTGTTATCCCCAGGAGCGCGGTGGTTGTGACCGGTGAAAGTGAAATATTCTTATTCTATAAGGATATCATGGTGCGTATTTACGATGATTCGAAGGTCCGGTATAAACGTTTTCTCCACATGCTCCTCCAGGATAAATTGATCGAAGAGCTGACGGAAGAAGGGGGCCTGGCCGTGCAGGAGGCCGGCCTTCCGTTAAGGGTGGCCATATTTAAATTAGATAAGACCATTTCACATAGCATGCGGGAAATTTTTGAGACCGCGTCTCAAGGGAAAAATAATTTTTGGGATGATATCAAGGCCACGTTAAGGACCATCAAGCACAATAAGAGATCTGCGGATGAGATCAAGGGCCTTTATGACAAGGCCATCCGTCAGTTCGCCCGGATGCTTCTCGTTAACCGTTCTATCCGTGAATTTTTATCATGGCTGCTGGCAAGCGATCTTAACGCGGTCCTTCATTATGCTATCCGTGACGGGTACTCTATTTCAGAGCCGTTGAAGGATGAAGTTTTAAGCCTCATCGGAGCTTTCTCCATTCTGCAGCCTGAAAAACCGTTGCAATCAAGAGGGTCTTTGGGCGACATTATTGAATTTGAAGGTTATCAGGAAAGTAAAGTTAAGGGGCATTTCGTGCCGATGCCGGGTTATGAGGATACCCGATTACCGGTGATCATTTTAAGCCCTAACAGAGCCCCGCCGGCCTATCAATTCATTCAACGCCACGTAAAAGCGCATGTGCTTTATTTAAATGCCTCTCCATCGTTTAACGGGTGGCTGGGTTTTGGCAGTTTAGGCCATATTGAAAGCGAAAATATTCTCGAGGTTATTAACCAGTTAAGAAAAAGACAGGATGTTGATGGGAGCAATATTGTCCTTTGGGGTGTTTCCCAGGGAGCGAATGTCAGCCTCCTGGTCCATAATAAAATGACGGCAAGGGGGCTAGCCCCGGTTAGGGCACTGATCCTTGATTCGATAGCGTATAGCCATCCTACGCATCTTGTTCAAGGCTTTAAGATCATGGGCCGCGGCCTTGAACAGAAATATGCAGAACCTACCATCGAGAGGACCAAGGAATTATTACAGGTCAATTTAGCCAGGACAGATATGCCAATGCCTACAGGACGGGTTTTATTACGGCCTTATGACGATGTGAAGAAGCTGGGGGTCTCGAGTCTGGTTGCCTTTGCCCTGAAAGATGATTTTGTGGACAAGGAGCACGAGCTTGCCTTTATTAATCGTCTTTTAAAACGCGGCCGCAGCAAAGCATTCAGACAAGGCAAGTTGATCATGGATGTTATTAGCTACGATGGTTTCCACGGCAAGGGTTTCAACCGGTATAAGAATTATGCGGTGCATTTCTTGGCGCGCGTATTGTCTGAAAAATATATTATTTCGCTGCCGGACACTTTAGAAGAAGCGGAAAAATTTGTTCATGTCCATCGCCAGCATGAAGCCGCTTTGCCGGAGCCTCAGACAGAAGAGGAAACTCCTTCTGATGAAGATTTTGATGACCTTTTAGGCTTGACCGGCCGCGGGACGAAAGAATCCATCGAGCGGTTGATTAAGAAGATGAGAGACGGGAGACGAGTGACGAAAGACGCCGAACTGGAAGCG
>MHFY01000048.1:7573-10147 GCA_001805375.1 Omnitrophica WOR_2 bacterium GWA2_47_8
CTTATATCTTAAGCGCCAACGGCCGCAATATCCTTTATATCGAACGTCCCGCCCTGGCAACTCATAGTATTTTAGAGATCATCCTTCACGAAAAGATCGAAAAGATGACCGGCAGCCATCAGACAGCGGAGGATGCTGTAAAAGATTTCATCACGGCTGATCTAAGCCCCAAGACCGCAGAAAATTATTTAACCCGGGTAAGAACGGTCCGTGAGACAGCGCAAAAGGTGCAAGGGCCTATCTTACATGTCTTATATGAATTAGCACGGAGCGAGTTCAGAAATAAGAGACTTAACGGAAAAATCGAATCAGAGTTGAAGGTTTGGTTAAGAAAAACGAATGATATTGACGCTTTCGTGGCGATCTCGCAGGGGTGGCTTGAGCCGAGGGCCAATGACACGGAGCGCCGTCCGTCCGCAACGCTTTTTGACCTGCTGATAAATGAACGAAAATTAAGCCCGAAACAGGCCGGCATTTTGATGACGCTCGGTCACTTTCAATATGTTTTACCGGTAGAGACGGTCACCAGCGAGCAGCCGCCGGCGTATGAAGAGCAATTACGGGCGCACAATATTTATGCCCAACTCGGCGAACAAAGCTTGGCGCTGTATGCTTCACGCGCCCGGATCATTAATGTTCAGGAATTGAAGGCATGGCTGACCAAAAAATTACATAAGAAGACCAAAGGTAAAGGGAAAGTCCTGAGCATTATCGTCTACGGCAGTTATATCTACGGTTTCCGCATCAATCCATCGGATCTGGACCTTATCGCCGTCGTTGATGTCCCTGTCCCCGGTGAAGAATTGGACAGTGTTATCCCGACAGTCTATAAGAGAGTCCCTAAGAAATTGTTCAACAAAGGTTATCAGCGTCAGGTGAAAGATATTGATGCCTTCTTTGTTTCAAAAGAAAATTTGGCAGGAAGCAAGCGTTTAGGGACCAAGATCGCCAACGCCGGCATATTCCTGCAGGGGAAAGGCCTCAAGTATATCAAGGCTGCGAACAATTCCAGGTTAAATCGTTTAGCGTGGGCTCATCGGCTAATAATGGATGCTTATCTTGTGGCTACGCTGACCGAGGTTGCGACGAACGCAAAAGATGGGAATGTGACTACGTGGCTGAGCAAGTCAATGCGCCGCTTGCTTGAAGCGAATCTGCTCATCGGATCCATTAGCCCCGCTTTCAAAGTCTCCGAAGACACCTTAAAAACATACATCCATATGCTGAGCCATTATTTGGAAGGCGGCCTCTCAACGGACGCGTTCAGGGCTGAAGTGCTGAAACTGCAGGCCAAGGTCTATAGGTCCTTGCTCACGGTCCAGGGGGCGATCATTAAGAAGATCATCTTCCATGGCATGAGTATCCAGCGTCGTTTGGACAGGAAAGAAAAACCGCAAGGCCCGGCTTCGCCTCAAGGTCCCGGCAACGTCGGCCCGCCTACCGGCGAGGCAGGCTACCTCGGCAGGACGCCTCGTCCGGAATTAGAACGGATGATGCTTAACGCGCCGGTTGTGGAAAGGCCGGAAGTGGCTGCGCAATTCAGGCGCGCCATTGAAAACAGCCGTTCATATCTTGAATATCTCGTCCAAAGCGGAAAGATCAACGCTCCGCCCGCTATCAGCCAAATCGTTGTGGTCAAAGATGTTGATGACGCGATCATCATCGGCAACACACTCTACGTCGGTGAAGTCCTCCTTACCGCAGGCATATCCTACGAGCGTATTTATATTCACGAAGTTGTCGAATTCGTAAAGCAAGACCTGACCAACGCTCATTTCATTGCTCAACAATTAGAAAATAAATTTGAAGAATTTAAGCCGGTGCAAGGAATGACTCCTTCCGTGGCGGGGGTGAGAAATCCTGAAGTTAACGTACCGGCGAAATTTGAAGGGCCGTCGCAGGTCATACCTACTCTACCGTGGCGGGGGACTGGTATTGATGCTGTTGCGGCGGCCCTAACAGTTATTAAGATTGCTGCACTGCTGACGATCAGTTTGCTGTTAACCAGTGGTGTTATTCCTGCCCAGGTTACTGCCCCGCTTGCGGCTTCGCAGGATCCAATGATCAATGATTCTGCCTTTAGGCTATTTAACGAATGGGTCCTGCCAGCTTTAACCGGGCTCATCAATTTCGCCTTAGTGACCTTTGTGGGTGTATTTGTGTGGCTAGTGACTCGTGGCGGTTTAAAGCCTTCTACTCACAAAAAACTTAGCCTGCGAAGGTTTAAGATCTATCTTCAATTTACTATCGCCATTGGCAGTCAAACAACCGTACTATCAGCCTCCTTGGTGATAAGCGTGATGGTATTTGCGATGGTTGGGTTTAAAGGTTTCCATCCGTTATTCTGGCCGTTCTATGTTTTTGTCTATGATTCTTCGCATTATTTAACCGAGTGGCTGAAGATGGCTTTGCGAACGACCGCGAAATCAAAGCCTCAAGCAAAACCAACAGAGGTCATCGCCAAGGAAATACAGAAGCTCAGACGAACCCGAGCCATCAGTTTTATATTAAATATTTTAGTAAGCTTGGCTTTCTTAACCAATATTGCCCATATTGACTGGCAATGGGTCAGTG
>MHFY01000049.1 GCA_001805375.1 Omnitrophica WOR_2 bacterium GWA2_47_8
ACCATTGTGATCGAGGAAGACCGCAGTTTGATCGGTTACAATACGGACGGGCCCGGATTTTTGGCGCATTTGACGGAATTGAATGTTTCTTTTAAAGGAAAACGTGTGGCTATCCTGGGCGCCGGAGGGACGACCCGCGCTATCCTGGCGATCCTTTGCCTTTTGCCTGAAGGACCGGAGTCGGTGCACATCTACAATCGCACTCCGGAAAAACTTACAGCGCTGATCAAGGACATGGGCTCCCGGATGGATGTCAAGATGATCCACCCGGCCAGGACGATCGATGACCTTGAATTAGGATCCTGCGATATCCTGATCAACACCACCTCCGTCGGATTGAAAAAGGAGGACCCCTGCTTGATCTCAGAGGAATTGATCCATCCCAAGATGTTCGTCTACGATGTCATTTACAATCCCGTTCAGACAAAGTTGTTGAAATTGGCTGAAAAAAAAGGCGCCAAGACATCCAATGGCCTGGGATTTTTATTTTATCAAGGCGTCTTAGCGTTCCAGCATTGGGCGGACGCGCAGCTGGATGAAAAGGTTAAGAAAAAAATGCGGAGCACTTTAGAAAAGGCGGTCCACCTCTAGGTAGACGCGTCCGCCCTGCTCAAAGCAGGGCGAGATCTCACCCCCCAAGGGCGGACCTCGTTCCCGCCACACTGTTTGGCGGGAAGAAAAATGAACGGGCGGTTAAATGAACCCAGAATTTTTTTTAAATATTTTTGTGTTCCTGATGGGGCTGATCGTGGGAAGTTTTTTAAATGTCTGTATCGTACGGCTTCCCAAAGAGCAATCCATTGTTAAACCCCGCTCCCAGTGCGTGCACTGCAAAAAGCCCATCCCTTGGTACGACAACGTTCCTTTGCTGAGCTATCTACTATTAAAAGGAAAGTGCCGGTCGTGTCATGAGAAAATTTCTCCCCGTTATTTTATCGTCGAGCTTTTTACCGGGATCTCGTTTGTTATCCTTTATCAGCATGTCGGGTTGAATCTTATGCTACTTGCGTATTTAGTGATGCTGTCCTGTTTGATCGTGGCAACCTTTGTTGATTTTGAATTACGGATCATTCCCGATGAGGTGAGTGTGGGAGGGATGATCGTGGGCCTTGTTTTTAGTTCTTTGATCCCGTCTTTGCATATGGATAATCTAAACATATATAGCCCTTTCAAGAATCATGTGATATCTCTTGGGTATTCTCTTTTAGGCGTTTTAGTGGGAGGCGGATCTATTTATATTTTGGGGATGCTTGGGGATTTTATTTTTAAAAAGGAATCCATGGGCGGCGGCGATGTAAAATTGATGGCCATGGTGGGGGCGTTTTTGGGATGGAAACTGGCCCTGCTGGCTTTTTTCATCGCCCCTTTTTTCGGGGCCATCTATGGGATCATTGAAAAGATCAGGACCAAGGACAGCGCGATCGCCTACGGCCCGTTTTTGGCGTTAGGCTCGATGATCAGTCTTTTTTGGGGAGATAAGATCATCTACATGATAGCTAACGGTTACCTGCTTATTTAAATATAAATATACTTATTAATATTAAAGACCCCGTAAACAAACGGGGTCTTTTTATTTGGGCTTCGGCCAGAATGATGGGCCCAAATTCGCCCATCAGTGTTTGACAGTGCAAGCGTGGATATGTTACAATCCACCCAGCTTGAATTTTGATATATATAAGTATGAATAGAAATATTATACTAATAGGTTTCATGGGCGCGGGTAAGACTGTGGCCGCCAATGAGTTGGCAAAAAGGCTCAAGCGGATGGTCTTTTCAACGGATCTGCTGATCGAACAAAAGGAAGGAAAATCCATCGCTGAGATCTTTAAAGTCAATGGGGAAGACTATTTTCGCCGGCAGGAAGAGGCAGTGGTGGCGGATCTATCGAAAAAGGACAACCTTATTATCGATTGCGGGGGCGGCGTGTTCTTAAACCCTAAAAATCGGAAAAGCTTAAAGAAAAACGGCCTGACCTTTTATCTGGCGGCAAGTCCTGAGGTTGTGCATCAACGGACACGGAACAGCCGGCAGAGGCCGCTGCTTAATACCAGCGACCCGAAAAAGGTCATTAAGGACCTCTTGGCTAAACGGGAACAGTTCTACAAACAAGCCGATCATACGATCGATACCGATGGAAAAACTAATGAACAGGTCTGTAATGAGATTGAGGAGATTCTAAGTCATGGATAACAGGGGAGCTTTGCTTATTTTAAACGCGATCAAAGGATTGACCAGCCGCCGGATCCAGGACTTGATCAAGTATTTTGGTTCAGCCCAAGCGGTTTTATCTTCCGTTGGAAAGATCCGAGAACATAAATTCCTGCCGGAACAGGCCATTCAGCATATCGAGAGCTTTCCGCAGGAAAGTTTTTTTTTAAATGAAGAAAAACTTATCGCTGCTCATAAGGCCGATGTGATCACGCTTTGGGATAAAGATTATCCTAAAACGCTAAAAGAAATTTCCAATCCTCCGGTTGTGCTTTACGTAAAAGGGACATTAAATAAAGATGAGGAACCGGCCCTAGCGATCGTCGGTTCGCGTCAGGCGTCTATATACGGCATGACCATGGCCGAGAAATTCGCATTAGAACTGGCGGAATTAGGGATAACGATCGTGTCCGGCCTGGCCAAAGGCATTGACACCTTTGCCCATCGCGGCGCGTTAAAGGCCAAGGGGCGCACCATCGCGGTTTTAGGTTCCGGCCTGGCGAATCTTTATCCGCGTGATAACAAAAAACTTTTTGAAGAGATCGCGGAAAATGGCGCGGTGATCTCCGAGTTCCCCATGACAACAGAGCCGTTGTCTTATAATTTTCCGCAGCGGAACAGGATCATCAGCGGCTTGTCATTAGGTGTCCTGATCGTAGAGGCTGCGTTGAAAAGCGGGGCTCTTATCACCAGCGACTTCGCGTTGGAGCAGGGCAAAGAAGTTTTCGCGCTGCCAGGTAAGATCGATTCGCCCAACAGCAAAGGCGTTCATCAGCTGATCAAGCAAGGCGCCAAACTCAGCACGCATAGGGACGATATCCTGGAAGAATTGAAAGTCCCGTTGAAAAAATCTTTGGTTATTGAATTTCAAACGGCGCAGGTAGAAAATTTCGAACTCAATTCAGAAGAAAATGAAATCTTTCAACAAATCAAAATTCAACCCTTGCATATTGAGGACCTGGCTGGTTTTGAGAAACAACCCATCAACCGACTAAGCAGTGTTCTGTTAAATTTGGAACTCAAAGGACTAATCAAACAACTACCCGGAAAGAATTTTGTGAGGTGTAAATAATGGCTAAATCATTGGTTATTGTGGAGTCCCCCGCGAAGGTCAAGACCATCAATAAAATCTTAGGGGATAAATTTAAGGTCGTTTCTTCCATGGGGCACCTGATCGACCTTCCGAAATCGGATCTGGGCGTCAATCTGGAAGATAAATTTACCCCTAAGCTTATTGTGGTGAGAAGCAAACAAAAAATACTGACCCAGCTTAAAAAAGACGCGCAGTCCAAGAAAGATATCTATATCGCGACCGATCCGGACCGGGAGGGCGAGGCCATCGGATGGAACCTGCTCCAGCATATCGGTGACGGCAAGAATCATTACCGCGTGACCTTTCAGGAGATCACCAAAGAAGCGGTTTTAAAGGCCTTTGAACATCCGCGAAAATTTGATCTTAAAAAGGTCAACGCCCAGGTAGCGCGCCGGATCTTGGACAGGATCGTCGGCTATTTGATCAGCCCTATCCTTTGGAAAAAAGTTGGGTCCCGTTTAAGCGCGGGACGCGTGCAGTCGGTGGCGTTACGGTTGATCGTGGATCGGGAGCGGGCCATCCGGAGCTTTATCCCGCAGGAATATTGGCAGATGGAAGTTGATCTAAGAAAAAAAGGCTTAAAGAATGTTTTGACCGCCGGCCTGGAAAAGATAAACGATAAAAAACCGGAATTAAAAACGAAAGAAGAAACCGACGCCATCGCTTTGGACATTCAAAATCAGGCCTTTATGGTTTCCAATATTATTGAACGGGAAGTGAAGCGCAATCCTTCACCGCCTTTTATCACCAGCACCTTGCAGCAGGAAGCCTTTAATAAGTTGGGATTCAACGCCAATAAGACCATGCTCCTGGCCCAGCAGCTTTATGAAGGGATCGAGTTAGGCGACGATGAACCGGTTGGGTTGATCACCTACATGAGAACGGATTCGGTCAATATCGCCCAAGAGGCTTTGACAAAGGTCCGGCATTTCATTTCCAAGGCCTACGGTGAAAAATATTTGCCGGAAAAGCCCAATGTTTATAAATCCAAAAAGTCCGCGCAGGAAGCGCACGAAGCGATCCGTCCTTCGGATATCTCGCGTAACCCCAAAGATGTTCAAAAGTATCTGGATGGTGATCAGTTTAAATTGTATGAATTGATCTGGAAACGGTTCGTGGGCTGCCAGATGGTCCCCGCTGTTTATGAGAACAGAAAGGTCGAGATCACCGCGGGAAAATATGCCTTTGGGGTAAGCGGTTCGCATCTGGTCTTTGATGGTTTTTATGTTTTAGGCAAAGATGAAAAAGACGACACAGTTGACCTATCCCCTTATAAGAAAAATGATCCGCTGGAATTGGTCGAGGTCAAGCCCACACAGCATTTTACCAAGCCGCCGCCGCGTTTTTCCGAAGCGAGTTTGGTCAAGGCCTTGGAGGAGGATGGTATCGGACGGCCCAGCACGTACGCCTCGATCATCCACACGCTCGTGTTGAGGAATTATGCCTTAAGAGAGCGGGGTTATTTTTCCGCCACGGACCTGGGGATCAAGATCTGCGACCTTCTGGTCGAATATTTCCCGAAGATCATGGATATCACCTTTACCGCGCAGATGGAAGAGAGCCTGGACCAGATCGAAGAGGGAGAGATCGACCAGGAGAAATTGTTGCGGGATTTTTACGGGCCCTTTAAGATCGAGCTCGATTACGCGATGCAGAATATCACCAAGACCCACGAATTTGTCGAGAAAAAATGCCCCGAATGCGGCCGGCCGATGGTGATCAAATGGGGACGCCGCGGCCAATTTATCAGCTGTTCGGGTTTTCCCAAATGTAAATATGCCGAGGCGATCACTACCGGTGTTAAATGCCCCCAAGAAGGCTGTGCCGGAGAATTGGTCAAGCGCCGTTCTCCGAGAGGGTCGTTTTACGGATGCAGCAAGTATCCCAATTGCACGTATATCGCCAATAAGCTTCCCGGCGAAGGGGACGATGAAAAAGTTTCCACGACCGCTGATGACAAAAAGTAAGGAGGGGTTTATTGACTTTTTCCTGAATAGGCGAACAATGGTAGTCAATATTAGGTCTTTTTCCTGAGAGAAAAAGCCTAATATTGGTTTCCTTTGTTCAATTAATTCGGGAAAGACCAATAAGCAGTTTTAACCTCTATGAACCGTTATGTGGAAAAATTTATAAGTTACCTGGAGATCGAGAAGAATTATTCACCGTTCACTCTTTTAAACTATAAATTGGACCTGGAAGATTTCTTTAAGTGGAGCAACGATACACCCCTTGAGAAAATAGACTATCTTCATCTGCGCAAATATTTGGCCTACTTACGAGAGCGGCATCTTAAACCCCGCTCCTTGTCGCGTAAGATCTCGGCCCTGCGCAGCCTGTTCAAATTTTTACAGCGGGAGGGGCATGTTAAGGTCAATCCCGTCAAACTTCTGCAAACACCGAAACTCGATAAGGTTCTGCCGAATTTTTTAACGGTCAATGAGATGACGACCTTGATCGAAGCGCCCGACATCGAAAAGCTTTTTGGAAAGCGTGACAAGGCTATCCTTGAAACGATCTACTCAACGGGCATGCGCGTCAGCGAACTGGTCGGGCTTAATATCGACAGCGTAGATTTTTTCAGCAACATGGTCAAAGTGGCGGGAAAAGGGAAAAAGGAGCGGCTTTTGCCGATAGGCGATAAGGCGCTTAACGCCATCAAGGATTATTTGGATGCTCGCAAGAAAAATGCCACGGCCCTTTTTTTGAATAAGAACGGCACGCGGCTTTCCGCGAGGAGCGTCTGTGAGATCTCGCACCGTTATATTAAATTTGTCAGTGAAACTAAAAGTATTTCGCCGCACGTGCTGCGGCATTCTTTCGCGACGCATTTGTTGGACCGCGGCGCGGACCTGCGTTCGGTGCAGGAGTTGTTGGGGCATGTGAATCTCTCGACAACGCAGATCTACACCCATGTCACGACCGAGCGGTTAAAGAATGTTTATGACAAGGCCCATCCGAGGGCGTAAAAAGATAGAAGTCGGAAGTAAGATGTTAGATGTCAGAAGTTTCTGACTTCGGACTTCCGACTTCCAGCGTCTTTATAATATTATGTTCCTACTCTACGACATTTTTTTTATCATTTTCGCGCTTCTGTATTTGCCCTATCTTTTGATCGAAGGCAAATGGCACAGGGGGTTTATCATCCGTTTTGGGTTTTGGCCGCCGGAACTTAAAGAGCGGCTGAAAGGTAAAAGAAATATTTGGTTTCACGCGGTCAGTGTGGGGGAGATCCTGGCTGTCCAGAGCCTCATCAAAAGGGTAAGAGAAAATTACCCGGATTTTCAGCTTGTTATTTCAACTGTGACGGAAACGGGTTTTAATTTAGCGCAGACGAAATTCCCCACGGATGTGGTCTTATTCGCCCCGCTGGATTTTAGTATCGTTGTTCACAATTATGTACGATGGATCAAGCCGGAGATCTATATCAACGCCGAAACTGAGATCTGGCCGAACCTGCTCGCCTGTCTTAAGAGAAGGCGGATCCCGGCTATTCTGGTCAACGGCCGCATTTCGGAAAAATCATTTGTGAATTATGAAAAGGTAAAATTTCTATTAAAAAATATATTTGATTCTATTTATACCTTTTGCATGCAGGGTCAGGAGGACGCCAAGCGGATCATTGATCTGGGCGCGCCGCCGGAGAAGGTCAAGGTCTTTGGCAATATGAAATTTGATGAAGTGCCGCTGGAAAAGCATTTTACGTTGACGGAGTTAGGTTTTGAAAAGAATAGCCAGATCTTATTGGCCGGCAGCACGCACCCGGGTGAAGAGGAAGTATTGTTCGATATTTTTAATTCGATATCCGCGGAATTCCCGAAACTGCGCCTGATGATCGCCCCGCGGCATATAGAAAGAACGCAGGAGATCGTGGACCTTCTCAAGGCTAAGGGCCTGGAACCGATCTTGTGGACGCAGATCAAAGATGCGAGATTGAGAAAGGACAGTGTGGTGGTCGTGGACACGATCGGGGACCTGCGCTCTTTGTATCCTTTGGCCACGTTGGTTTTCATCGGAAAGAGTTTAAAAGGTTACGGCGGGCAGAATATGATCGAACCGGCCTGTTTCGGCCGCGCCATTATCGTGGGCCCGAACATGCAGAATTTTAAGGACATCTTTGAATATTTTGTCAAAGCCAAGGCGGTCATGCAGGTGAGGGATGAGGTCATGCTGTTGACGATCATCCGCCGGCTTCTGCATGATGAAAGAGAACGGGAAGAACTGGGGATCATGGCCAAGCAGGTGATCGCCGGGCATAAGGGGGCCACGACAGCAACGTTGAATATGATCACTGACATCTTATCCGGCCGCAGGGAAAAGGTTTTGCAGCGATGAAAGATTATCTTTATAAGCTGGCGACAGACCAGAAGAATGACTGGCTGGCCAAATCTATTAAATTGGATTTAAGGTGCGCGTCTTTTGTCTACGGATGGTTGGCTGATTGTGCGAAGGCTGTTACGAAACCAACCCATCTTTCCAGGAAAGTTATAAGCGTGGGAAACATTACTTGGGGTGGGACCGGCAAAACACCGCTGCTTGAATTTTTGATCACGGTTTTAAAGGATCGCGGTATAAAGCCGGTTGTCCTCACCCGGGGGTACAAGGCCTCGAAGGATTTAAACGGACAGAATGATGAAACAAAGCTGTTAAAACAAGCGCATCCGGATGTTCCGGTTTTGGCCGGGTCTGATCGCGTGGCGAACGCGGTTGAGTATTTAAAGAGCAATTCCTGCGATGTTTTTTTGCTGGATGACGGGTTCCAGCATTGGAAGCTGTCTCGGGATCTGGATATCGTGGTCATCAACGCGATCAATCCCTTCGGGAACAGAGCCCTGATCCCGCGCGGGATTTTAAGAGAGCCGGTAAGGTCACTTAAGCGGGCCGGCATTATTGTTTTATCCAAGGTTGACCAGGCAAACCCGGCTGAGTTGGAGAATTTGATCCAAGAGATCCGTTCCTCGAATCCGGATAGTTTGATCGTGAAGGCTGTTCACCGGCCGGTTTCGTTTTGGGACATCAAAAACCGGAAGGACGTCCCCTTGCAGGATTTAAAAGGAAAAGAGGCTGTTTCCTTCAGCAGTATCGGCGATCCGGGTTCTTTTTTAAAATTGGTTTTGCGTTTAGGGGTCCATTTGAATGACAATATCTCTTTCTTGGACCATCATCTTTACATACAAGGGGATATTGATCGCATTGATCAAATGTGTAAAGCAACGAACAGCCCCTATCTGATCACCACAACCAAGGACGCGGTAAAATTGCCGGGTGTGATGAGCCATTTTGATAAAGGTCTGTCTGTCCTGGCGCTTAAGGTCAAATTGGAGATATTGGAGAAGGAAGAGGAATTTTTAAAGAAAATTCTATCCGTGATGAACGTATGAAAAGTAACTTGATAGAAAATGTAGTGTATTGGATCGTGCGCGGGCTGGGATTTTTTATGCGCATCCTGCCGGATTGGGCCGCTGCTAAGCTGGGCCGGGTCATCGGTTTTTTTGCTTATTATATCGATGTGAAGCATCGCGCCCTTTCGTATGGAAATTTAAAGACCGCCTTTGCCAAGACAAAGACACCCGATGAGATCAAGCGGATCAACAAACAGCTTTTTATCAATTTCGGGCAGAATTGTGTTGAGATGCTGCGCCTGCCGCTTTTGAACAGCGTGGATAAATTTGAGAAATATGTGAAGGTGGAGGGGAAAGAGAACATTTATGAATCTTTAAAAAAGGAAAAGGGCGTCATCTTGCTGGCCATGCATTTCGGCAGCTGGGAGATGGCGAGCCTGTCCTGCGCGATGTTCGGCCGTCAGTATAAGGTCATGGTCAAACCGCAGAAGAAATTTTCTAAACTGGATGATCTGCTTAATTCTTACCGCTCCTGCGGCGGCAATGTTGTCCTCTCCCGCGGGTTAGGGACCCGGGAGATCTTAAAGAGTTTAAAGAACAATGAGATCATCGGACTGGTGGTCGACCAGGGAGGTAAAGACGGTGTCTTAATGCCTTTTTTGGGCCGAAGCGCTTCTTTGTTTGACGGGGCGATCCGTATCGGTTTAAAGCTCGGCGTTCCCATCTGTTTTATCATCATTATCCGCGATAAGGGATGCACGCACCGCATGATCGTGCACAAACCTTTGGAATTGGTCCAGACCGGCAATATGGACAGTGATATTGTCAGTAACTTAAAGCAGATGGTGGGGATCATGGAGCATTACATCACCCAGTATCCCGCGGATTATATGTGGTTTTATAAGGTGTGGAAATATACCAAGGAAAATAATATTTTGATCCTGGATGACGGGAAAACCGGCCACTTAAGGCAGTCTCAGGCCGTTGCCAAGAATTTAGAAACAGCTTTATCCGAACGCCAGATCGTGGCCACCACCTACACATTCAAGGTGGAGTTTAAGAATAAATTTACCGCCAAACTCATGTCCGTTTTAAGTTCGATGGTCAATCCGTATATGTATCAGGGGCGTTTGGGACTTCTAAGGCTTTTTCTGACCAAAGAGTCATTTGAAAGGATCATGTCCACCAAAGCGGATTATATTATTTCTACCGGTTCATCCACCTCCGGCATTAATTGTCTCGTATCGTATGACCAAAGAGCAAAAAGTATCGTTGTTTTAAGGCCGAGCATCTTGAGTTTTAAACGTTTTTCCCTGGTCGTTTTGCCGCAGCATGACGCGGTTAAACCTGCTTTTGCGAATGGAAAGGTCGTCATTACCAAGGGCGCGCCGAACATGGTCAGCCCGCAATATTTAAAGGAAAGCGCGGAGAAATTTTTGAACCGGTTCTCGCATTTGAAGTTCAGCCAAAAAACAAAGATAGGGCTTTTGATCGGCGGGGACAGTAAACATCATTATTTAAGCGAGCAGGATATGAAGGTTGTGGTCAACCAGGTCCTGCAAGTGGCGGAGGAGATCAATGCCGATATCCTCGTCACCACGTCGCGCCGGACCCCGGCCAAAATAGAAAATCTGATCTTGCGGGAATTAAAATCCCATCCGCATTGTAAATTCTGTCTTTTGGCCAGCCGGGACAATATCCCGGAGAGCTTTGGCGGCATTTTGGCGCTTTCGGATATTTTGGTCGTGTCCGGTGACAGTATTTCCATGGTTTCCGAGGCGGCCAGTTCAGGGAAGAATACGATCGTCTTTCCGGCCAAGGCAAAGGACATGGTCTTAAAGAGAAATTTAAAACACGATCGTTTTATTGAGCAGCTTAATGATCAGGGGTACATTATTG
>MHFY01000050.1 GCA_001805375.1 Omnitrophica WOR_2 bacterium GWA2_47_8
AGGGTATCCGTATTTTAACGATAAGAATATTAATGGATTATATGATCAAGGTGAACAGATCATTTATCTGTCAGAACCGTATTATTCCTTGCGAGAAGGATATGAGCCGCTTTTGACTATCATGGCTGATAAGGCCCCTGTGGACTTTAGCGATAGAGCCGAAGAAATTATAAAATCCATTCAAAAAGACCATTATTTATTCACCAGAGAAAAAGATCGTATTTCCTATTATCTTTCACCGGCAGAATTAGCCGCTGATTACGCCGGCATTCGCCGAGAAGCGGACCATAAGATGTTAAGCAAATTCGGCACGGAAGACGGTACGGTCAAATTCACAAGGATCTCTTTGGCCCCGCAAATAACCAAGTCCCGCGTTGAAGAAATTCAGAACAAGAAATTCTCTTATCTCTATCTGCTTAAAGCGGACGGGACCTATAGCGCAGGGAAAGAAGATCGCTTCGGCGAAGCAGAAGATATTTCACCGGCCGGTTCCTTAGAAAAGCATGTCCGAATTACAGAATACAGCTCCGGCTTAATCAGAACCGAGGTCTTCGATCGAAAAGGTAGAGTGCTTCGCAAGATAGGAACGGAAGAAGTTGCTTACTATAACCCGGAAATTGAAGAAGCCGAATACGCGGTCAGCTTGGATAAGACCAAAGGACAGACACTTTTGATCAAGGGTGAGAGGGTTGAAAATGTAAACTGGATCGCCAAGATCGAAAAAGGCAAGGTCCGCGTTAATACATTAAGTAATGACGGGCAAAAGATCATCGGGTTTGAAGACATTGATGATTTGCGGATCACCAGCATTTCTACAAAAGAGTTAGTCCCCGGCTCAAGCGCCCCAGCCAAGGTAGAAATTTACGATCTTAGTAAAATGTTGCGTGAGAGAAGCTTGGGCTGGATTTCTTTACCCGAGAAAACTAATGGCGATAAGGTTTATGAAGCAGAAAAACTTTTAGAGATCACTCCTGAATTGCCCTGGATTGTCGTAAACACTATCAAAGGTGATCAATCCGGAGTTGCATTCTCCGGCACATTTGACCGCGGCCGGTCCATGGCGGTTGTTCGTTATCTCACAGAAACAACCGTTGAAAAAGTCCTCGGGCCTGTCGATCAGCTTCCTGAGATTATCCGCAACGAATGGCAAGCCAATCGTGTTTATGTCAACGATACGACCATCTTGGAACCGGCTGAACGGACCAACTATTTAGGCGTCAAAACGGTCGAATATCGTGACAGTGAGACCGGACGCGCGATCTTCTCGGTTAAGTATGAGGGCGACAGGGTCGCTAATAAAACGATCGGGGTCAAGTTTGACATCGAAGGCACACCGGTTAAGTCTTATAAGATCTCCGATGATAATCAGATCATGGAAACCTCAACAAGCTTCTTAGAATCTTTGGAAGAATCGATCGGCAATAACGAAATGTATGCACAATTAGAAAGAAGCTTCTTGCAGATCCAGGCCGATAAAGAAAAGCTCATCGGTGTCGCGCCGATGTCTTTAGCAGAATATTTAGACTATCACCATATCACCAAAGATACGCGCTTGCCGGTCTTACGCACGGTTATTATGCATAAGTCAGGCGATATTAATGCCATTAAATATAGTAATGAAGTTGAAAAAATCAGAACCCAATATTTTGATCCCAATGATCCGCGCGGCAACACCTTGTTCGTCAAAGAACAAGGCAAGGATTCTCATGCCTTGAGCGTGGTGATGTGGCCATGGACGCATACCAAAGCTCCATTAGGGGTTAACCCGGGGACAATTTCATTTGACCTGAAATACACCAACGGCCATGGCGGGATCATCAGGAAGGTCCAGAAATTCATTGATACCGCAACCGGCTCCGGCATTGAGCCGAGCAATATCAAGATCTTCGACCGGCAAGTGCCTATCAATGGATCCGGCGGATATGCGTATAAGATATTTAACGGTAACTTTAAAGCCGAAGAGATCTGGACCAGGGACGATGTGCTTTATCAGGAAACATATAACGAAAAAGTTTCATATCTCTTTATCCCAATCTCGAATGAGAAGAAAACCATTACTTACGATCCTAAATCTCCTGTCCGAAAACCGATCCATGTCAAGAATGACAAAGGCGAAACGTTGGAAGAGCTCACGGGCGTTACTTATAAAGATGGATATGAAGTTCAGGCATGGAGAGTCAACAATACCATTAGCTTCCTTGATACATTCCGTCGATGGTCCGGTTTATTCGCAGCCCAAGAAACCGCCGTTAAGGTCACCGATGCTGACGGAAAAGCAGTCCCGTATCCCCATGAAGAGTTCAAAAATCTCTTTAGTTCGCCGGTCATCTGGGCGATTACAGCGGCCATAATTCTTTTCCCGATCCTTTTGATCATCCGTTCGATTCTGACAGGCCGAAGATTTATAAAATTATTCAATAAAGTTGCAGCTGACCGCCGAGGATTAAAAGAAAGCGACAAACTTTTACCGGAAGCTGTCAAAGATGCCATGCATGATCGCTTAAGGCTTAAGGTTTTCTTGACCGAAGATCAGAAAGATAAAGGCCGGTTGGTAAAACACGACATGAGCGCTTTATTTATCAGCGGATTCAGGCATTTCTATTTCTTTGTCGGAGCAGCCCTCAAGAAATTTAATCCCGGAATTGTCTTAAACGGCAGCGATGATCAGTTGGCTAATTTAGACACCTATGCTCAAGAATTCTCGAGATTCATGGGCCGTGAATATAGCCGTGAGGCCAGCAATGAAAAAGATCAAAAAGATTCTCTGTATCCTCATGCCAAAGGTATTGCGGATGAGGAAATCTTCGATAAAGCCCAATTATACTTCGGCAATGCGCTCCATTTAGTAAGAAAAGCCATCGCGCAGAATGATCAAGGCTTATTTAACCGCGTGTTGGCGGAATATGGTGTTAATAAGGGCAAATTTGATGAAACTCATTTCATGGAGGTTAACCGTAAAGAAGGATTCAGGATTTTTAGTTTCTTAAAAGATAAAGTTAATAATCCCAAGGCCCAAGGTAAGGCCCGCGGGCAGAAATGGCAGAGGTTCTTAGGGGTAGGGTCAAAAGCGATCACCATCCTTATCAGTGATTATATTTACTTCTTGCCGTACGGGTTATTGTTCGGGTTATTAATGGCCGAGATGTTCAGTGTCGCGCAAGGGACTTCTTTGGCTGCTCTGGGAACCATAACATCACCTATGGTTTTAACCGTCTTAGCCGCTGCCTTAGGCCTTTTAGCCCTTACCTTGATCATTGAATATTCCTTAATGTCCCGCCTGAAGTATACACGTACGAATGCCTTAAGGATCCTGGGCATTCCGTTTGCCGCTGCCGGATTATTTATAGCCGTTAATTTAGCCGCGCCATTTGCCGGCGCCGTGATCTTTAAAACAATAGTTATCGGCTTATTGTTCACGGAAGCTGTTTCCTGGTTTGTGTGGAATCATTCTTTCATCGGGTCATCCGCATATCGTAATCTCCGGCCCGTGATCGGTTTGGGCCGTCCGCGAGCCATGTTAGTTTCTGTTGTTCAGCATGTATTATTCTTTGCTGTCGGCGCGCTTGTTGCCTGGAATATCTTCCCCTGGTTCTTCGAACATCATTTAGCCGGCGCAACCGCCCGCATGGTCATTGCTTTCTTACGCTTTATGATGCTTTGGTATACCGCGCATTACGCTATCTTCTCGATAACGTCATTTATCTTTGCCAAGGCTAAAGAAGATCATGGCTCTATGAAGATTATTCCTGAAAAAGTCGCCGAATTTATTAAAAAAGGCTGGCAAATCTTAATCAACTATGTCGGCCCACCGTTGGTTTCTCCCAAGAATAAGGTGAATACACAGGAAATTATCAATCGTTTGAAATATCTCTTGGCCAATGATTACGCTTCAGCTGAAGCCTTGATGCAATATGTTAAATCTATGGCCAGACGATTCAATTTAGGCAGTGATAAAGATGTTGAAAATATGACTTTGATACGGCAGGCCCTAGATGCCCTCTATGATGCGGAGCAATTGAACGGTGTTTCTCTGTGGAATTTACGCCAGCTAGAAGATGTTAATGTCCCTGCGTCAGCCCGCATAACAACAGACAAATTCAATCCAGCAAACCTTCAAAAGCGTGTTGACACGTTAACTGCCGAATTAACTAAAGTTCAACAGGATAAAGGTATTAATTCTAAAGAAGCTCAAGAAGCTCAAAAGAAAATAGATGATGCCAAAAAGTTACAAGGTGCCTGGCAAGGAGTTAGTGAAGAGAGAATTCGTGATTTGATCCGCCTCGGATTCTTTATTAAGCGAAATACTTCGATCATTATGGGTATCGATGTGTTTGATACGGCTATCAATATTATGGACATGGCTGAACGTGCCAATGCAGAAGGATTTGGTAAGAACTTAATATTATTCATTACACCCAATAAGTATGACAATTTTGCAGGAGAAAAATTAGTTGGTAACCACAACGTGTTGACTTTGCCTGGATTTACAAATGAATATAAGAAATTAGGCGCTTTATTTGATTATATTTCTCATGGTGGAAGTGATTTTACACATGTGAAGAATCCTAATACGGGTAAATCCGGCGCCATGGCAGGTATGTTTGCTCTTCCAAGTGAAATTGTAAAGCGCATAAAGACCCTCATCATCCTTGACCGTAATGCTAATAATCTCGACCTAAACCGCTGGGTAGATGATTTAAAACGGTTTATCTCCAATCCTAATATCGTTATCATGCCTGCCTTGCGTAATACCTCCAGCACGGTGAGTGCTTATGGGCGGCATTCTTCCTTAGTAGAAGGCGGTCACGGCTATTCAATGTTGGGTATCAATGATAAGACCGGTACGGGTTGGGAAAATACTATGCGGGTCTTAAGCAACGAAGTTTTGGAAGCCTTAAGTGATCCTAATCATCCTATTCTGCCTTACAGCAAAGAACTGCAGAAATTATATCCTTATGCCCAGCATAAAGACGCTTATCGTTATGGTTTGATCGGTTTAGGCCCCAACATCCCGCACTTAAGCGAGGATATCGCGGACGTCTGGGCGCAGACCCATAACATGGTCGGCTTAGGCATGAGGCCGCAATTTGCGTTAAGCACCGCGATGTCGAGAAAGTTACGCGAGACCTATTCCGCCGGAGAATTAGCCGCGGCTCCTCCTCGCTGGGGCGCCGGTATTAATTCTATCCTGCGCAGTTATTTCTTCCAGCTGGTCAGTGATTACGGCCCAGAATCAATCTTTGAACGCGATGTGAAGAGAAATCATTCACGGTTCTACATTATTATGTTCATGGCTGCTTTGAATATCTTTCTTAATCCTTTTGATATTCTTTTGGATATTTCACCGTTTACCGGCATTTCAGCGGTCTTCCTGGGCTTAGGCCTCATATTGAACCAAGCGGTAACATTGATGGGCCTTGGGATCTTGCAGCGTCAAGTCGGCCGTGTTCTCGGATTTTTGCGCTGGTTACGCGAGTTCTTCCCCAACAGCTTGCTCTTCGCCTTCCGCTGGAAATTGGAAAGTACCGCTAATAGAGAAGCATTACCTGGGGCCGGATATCTTTTCAAGCAGTCCGGCGGCGGCGGAGCGTATAACAGATCCGATGCTGTCCGCCGTATCTTCACCGTTGCGCTCTTCAAACGGGTGTTGCGTTCTGGTGTATTCCTTGTTCTTCTGCATATTTTTGCCTTTGCTTATAACCTGGATCTGACCAATGCGGTCGGGTTATTCTTAAGTACATTCTTTGTTTCTAATATCGTCATCGGGCCGTTTGTTTCTGAAAATAAACCGGGTAAATCCGTGTTACGCGGCTGGGCCGATCGAGCGGCTTTAAGCGGTGGGTTTACGTTGGGTGTTTTGATATTAAGAACTGCTCGTGCGACATTTATAGTGGGCTCGCCATTACTTTCAATAGGGTTATTGATAGGAAGTTTAGCCATTGCGGCGATTGTCCTGCTTTATCTGCTTCCTGCACAATTTATTGGTGATAAGAAATTTACAATTAATGGAAAGCAAGTTGAATTAAAGGGTGTGGTGAGAAAGGCTTCATTATTCGATTCCAATGAGTATGATTCATTTGAAGAACTCAGGACCCCGCAAACAATGGGATTATACAAGCGATATGGCAAATTTAAGAAAATCGGTGAATCAATAGGGCGACTTAGTATCCAGCGCTTATTGTGGGAACTCACCCGCGGCTTTATCATCGGCTTTGTGTCGCTCTTCTTTATCTACATGGTGCCGAATCCGGATGTCTTGCGCTTGGGAAGCATCGGTGCTGAATTCTTGGAATTCTCTGCCCGGCAATTAACGCTTATCGTGGGTGCCGTAGCCGGCTTGGCTGTGTTCTTAACCGTGGGCGTGGGCGTAACCTGGGAACAAATCTTAAGCAGTCAGTATAAAAAGCGGTTTGTAAATATCGCGGCTCGTTTCGAACAAATTCGAAACAGTATTCCTTCTGCTTCCGCTATCCGCAGCGGTATCGAAGCCAGATTGCAGGATGTGTTGGTCGCTTTAGGCATGCGAGAATTCAAATACGTGAAAAAGGCGTTACAAGAAATTGAATCACAAATAGATGAAGTGGCGCCAGCAACAGTTTCTGCTGGTATCTCCTCCACCGGCGACATGAGTCCAGAATATCATGCTGAGGTAAATGCAAAAATCGCTGGCAGCGAAAAGGTCTTAGCGAAGACTGGAGAATTAGGGGAATTTGGATTAGATGAAATGCGTGTGGCCAGCGATAAAGCCAAAAATAAAATACGGGAAGCCATTTCCATGACCCGCGGGCTGGTGATCGAATTACCGCGAGAGGTTGGAAAGATCGATGTATATGAAGAGTTAAGAAAAGTGAATGTGGTGGTCGTGCATGCAGATGCTCGAGCCCCGCCGGTTGAAGGACATGCCGGGGCGAGACGTAATGTCGTGTATGTGATCACAAAGGATACGGGAGAGATCAGTGTCGCCGAAATGGCGAATCTATTAGCGGAAGAAGTCATCGAGTTAAGGACGAAACAATTAGCCAAAGTAAAAGGTATGGTATGGGACGAAGGGATCGCGAGAGAAGCGGATGAGCTAGCCAAGATCAAGACGCTGGTGTTGAGACAAAATATCGTAGGGTTAATGAGAGATCAGGTGGGAGATCCGGCAGGCAAGAGTGCCAAAAAGTTCAACGGCAGCCGAATGGAAGGATTGGCAGGGAAGATACGACCTGGAAAAGTAGCGTGGTATGAAGGCGCAGATAAAGATATCCACGGCAGTAAGGAAGATATCGAAGAAGGGAAAATGGCCGTGATGTTGTTTGCGGCCGGAGAAGCGACCCGATTAAGAACTTCCCTGCTTAATGCCGGGATTATTAATAAGGAAGAAAATCCTAAGAATTACCGTATGTGGAATGTCGATCCGTGGGAGATCGGAAGAAGAGTTTCTGGGAATTTAGAACGCTTACGAGAGAGAAAATGGAAATTAGGAAAACTCTTATTGTTTTTCGATGAAAATAATCCTGATTATGAAAAAATTAAACGAGAGGCATTGAAGTTATATTTGGAAGGGGATGTCTTAAAAGCGCTTGAAGAAAATCAATATACCGATAGCAGGAAAGCTTTGGTGGAAGATATTAAGGAATTGGAAATTATAATTGAGTATTTTGGCGAGAAGAAGGCAATCATTCCTGAAAATGCGAAGAGCTTGAAGTTAGGGGAGCGGCATCTGATAGCTTTGAGAGAAGGGATCAAGAACGGGGCCTCGGATTACGGATACAATGCAAATAAAGCGATCGAGAATATGAAGGTTGTGTTAACGGTGAACTTGCAGGTGATGGGCGATGTGATGGAAGACTTAGTGAATAATGAATTCTATGGATTCAACGCAGAGAACATGTACCTGCTGGTCAATGATCTGTATCCGGGATTGGTGTATGAGCGTGGGGAATGGATGTTTGACCGTGCGGAAGATGTGAAAGGACTGACGAATTACAACCATGGGTTCAATGTGATCAATGCCAATCAAAAAGGCATTGGGTATCGATATGTGAACAATCGATTTGAGCTGATGGGAGACAGAAGTGTGTTAGAGGAATTAAGACTTAAGGGAGCGATCACCGGGGTTGTGCACAGGATCAATGACATGATCCTGATGCATCCTGAGTTAACCATCGATGTTGAGATGAACGGTGTGTATAGGAAGATGAGAGATGAGAAGGGCGCGAACGTGATGGTTGAGGTATTGAACAACTTCAGCGGACAGAAGGGCGGGTTATGGGTGAGCACGATCGGTATGGCGGAAGATATGGGCTTTTTGGTAGAAGGGATAGCAGCCAAAACAGATAAGGTTAAGGGAGCGTTAGCGGTGTTAAGCAATTGGGTCAAAGATAGTCAAAAGTTACCGGATGTTCCATATAATCGATTGTATATGTATTTTGATATTGAAGCGTTAGAGGCTAATCTCAATCGTAATGAAGGGATCTTACCGTTGAGTGTTAAGGATGATAAACCGCGCAAGGGCGTGTGGTCACCGGAGATGCCAAGCGGTGATATGACGATCTTGCCTGGGGCGAGGGTTGTGGCTGTCATGAGAGGCAATGATGAGTTGATCGATAAACAGATCGTCCCGATGGTGCAAGAATATAGCAAGGGTAAGGGCGGATTGGTTCATGACTTCAAACAATTAAGCAACTTGCCGGAAGCCCTAGAGATCTTACGTTATCAGGATAGAGCGCTGGGCAATGCGGCTGAAACTAAAACTGGTCATTTAGCCCGAGACGACACGGGTGCCGGCCACAACTATCCGGCGGGAGTGGAGATCGAGAAGATCGATGTGATCAAACGAGCGTTGCCGACAGTGGAAGTGAAAGTGGATATAAAGAGAGGGAAAACAGCCGGGTACGAAGCAGACGTGAACTTTGTAAACGGCAGAGAGTTAAAGAGCAGCGAGTCGGCGGTATTAAAGGAAGCGATAGAACAGATCATCAAAGAGAACGTGATCAATAAGAGTATCAAATTAACGATCTATGTATCGTATGACTATCGACAGTTAGGAAGAACGACCAGCTTAGGGAAGATCCGTATCAGCCGGGTGCTGTTGGATCCGAAAGAAGGGTATGAAGAAGACAATATGCATCTGTTGAGTGAGGTGTTAAGCCATGAGTTATACCATAAGATGTATCCGGAAGACCTGGAGGACAAGGCGATCACCAATGACGTGCAGAGATTAATGAGAGATGAGAATACGGATAAGTTAAAGGGCCTGATCAGGATGTTAAGTAATCCGGCAGATACCTTATTGCATGGGGAAGAATGGCTGAACATCTTAAGGAGAGTACGGGAATACAAGAACACGGGAAATAAGGATTGGATCCAGAACATAAACGGGATGATCGATCAATTAGGGGCGATGGCGTTGGCGGAGTATTGGTTAACGGAAGAGTATGTGGTGAGAGATGTGGCAGGGAAGATCAAGGGCGGGTTAAAGGCCGGGGAAAACAATGGGATCAAGGGTAAGATGAGAAGCCCAGAGTTAGGGAAGATAGTGGATCTAAGAAGCAAGGGAGGAAATGATCGATGGTTAAGAGCAACGGAGGAAGGAAAGAAGATCACAGCGGCGGTGGCGGTATCAGCGGGCGGGTTATCAACGAGAAGCGGGGGGTTAATGCACGCGGCAAGACGTCTGCCTGAGGCAATGCCAGTTGTGGGAGGAAAGACGTTCATCGATGTGAAAATGGCGATAGCGGCGAGAGAACAGGCGTATATGAGGAAAGTAAGCGGGGAAGATAAGGCAAAGACACCGTTGATCGTAATGACGAGTGAATTCAGGATCAAAGAAGTATCAGAGGCGTTGGGAGTGGGAGAACAAGAGGTCAGAAAGTCGATCTACAAACAAGGATATTACAAGTTCACAGACCGAAGCACGGGAGTGGATGTGTACATAATTTCGCAGACAGTGCAGCCGAGGTTTGATAGTAATGGGGAGAGGTTAGTAAGACAGGATGGGACATATGTGATCCATCCGCCTGGACATTGGAACTTTATCCGGATGATCGCCATCTCAGGTGTGCTAGCGCAGATGAAGAGGATGGGCGTACCGTTCATCTTCCATTCGAACATGAACAATCCGGCGGCGAATTTAAAGAGATCTTTTAAGGGTGTGTTCTACCAAGAGTTAGAAAAAGCAAGAACAGAAGGAAGGCCATTACCCGTGGCGATGTTCTTATTAGGGGAAAACCGTGGCGAGAAGGGCGGGTTATTGGCGGAGGTGCAATATGAAGATGGGCGAAAAGTGACTCAGTTAGTGGAAGGGATCGCGTTACCGAAGGAAGTCAAGGTATTGGTGAAGGATGAGAAGAAGGAAGCGGTAACGGATGCGGATAAGGAGATGTTAAGAGCTGAATATGGGTTAGAGGCGTTTGATGAGGCCAGCCGGATGAAGAAATTCAAGGAAATGTTCCCGTACTTTAATACGGCAAGCTTCTTATTGTCGGTGGATGGATTATTGGAGTTATTCAAGCTGCCGGAGAATTATGACAAGAGGATGACGTTTGAGGAAGTGGTGAGGTATGTGGACAGGGTGACGAACAGTTTACCGAAGTATATGGACTTGAAGAAGGAAGAAGCGAGCGGATTAAGCGGGTATCAATTTGAAAGGATCTATGGGGATGTGACAGCGATAGCGCCGTGGATCGCGTTGGCGATAGACAGAACGAGGAACTTTGCTCCGATCAAAGAGGAGAAGGATCTAAGCAGCCCGGGCGTGATGAGGGATATTTCGTCATCGATCTGGTCCACGATGTATAACGTAGATTTGGATGATTATGATTACCGCAGGACCAGAGAGATCGAGTTGGGAGTCAATATTCAGGATATGCTGGTGTGGGAAGATAAGGCGGGCGAAGTGGTGGTTCTGTATAAGGGGAGTGAGGAAGGAAAGAGAGAATTAATACGCGGGATTCTTGAGTCAATGATCGCAACATCAAAGACCGGGACGCCTCCACATGACAGTGCTGCTTGGGCGAAGGAACAATTGATCAAGGA
>MHFY01000051.1:0-6817 GCA_001805375.1 Omnitrophica WOR_2 bacterium GWA2_47_8
TGCGTCGCCGGGAAATTTCCCTGGACCGCAGAAAGCAATTCATCCAGAACATTTTTATTCGGGTTCAAAACTTCCAGCCGTGTTTGGGAAAAATATCCCAGATCAACATTTTGCCCCAACTTTCGGCTGCCGCTGTCCGGCTCCAGCACGCCGGCCACCATTTTAAGCAGCGTCGTTTTCCCCGCACCATTGGGCCCGACCAGACATATCTTTTGCCCGCGGGTGATCTCAAAATCCACGCCGGAATAAACTTTTTTCTCGCCGTAGGATTTGGAGACATTCTCCAGCATAAGGACGCTGTGGCCGCTGCGCCGCGTGGGCGGGAACTCGAAATCCTTGATGCTTTTTCTCTCCTGCGGGAGGTCGATCTCTTCCAGGCGCTCAAGCTGTTTGCGTTTATTCCTGACCGCGGCGGCCTTATTAGGCTGGGCATGAAAACGCTCGGCAAAACGTTCCAGCTGTTCGCGCTTTTTTTCAACGACTTTTTGTCTCTTCTCTAAACTCTTGAAATTAATTCCTTTAGCTTCTTCATAGGCTTCGTAATTTCCTTTCACCTTGGTCATCTGGCCGTTCTCCAGGACGATCGTATAATTGGTGACATCGTTTAGAAAGATCTTATCGTGGGAAATTAAAATGAACGTGCCCGGATATTTGGCTAAAAAATTCTTAAGCCATATGGTCGCCTCCAGATCCAAATAATTCGTCGGCTCATCCAATAAAAGCAGATCATAAGAATAGGCCAACAACTTGGCCAAAAGCGTGCGCATGCGCCAGCCGCCGCTCAAATCCATAATAGGCTTGTGAAAATCCTCTTCTTTAAATCCCAACCCCATTAAGATCTTCTCGGCCCGATGCTCCAGATCATAGATCCCTAACTGTTCCAATTCATGAAGGACATCGCCGTAACGCGGGCTGTCAGCCTTATTCGCATCTTCCAAATTTCTTTTTTCTTCCAGCAATTTCACAATCCGTTGATCGCCGGAGGTGATCTCCTCCAGGACCGTGCGCTTAGAATCGAAATGCGCCTCCTGCGGCAGGAACCCGATATTCAAATTCCTCTGCATCTGCACGCTGCCGCTGTCGGGTTCCATTTCACCCAAGATAATGGAAAACAACGTCGTTTTACCGGCGCCGTTGGGCCCGGTCAGGCCGATCTTCTCATTCGCAAAAATGCTTAAGGTGACATCCTTGAGAACGTTTCGCCCGGTAAAAATTTTGCTGATGTTATTGAGCGTGATCATTATACATTCCTTAACTTAGCAATTTCTTCTTCATTCAAAAACCGCCATTGCCCTCTGGGCAGGTCTCCCAGTTTCAACGGCCCCTGCTGCATCCGTAACAAATATGTCACACGGTGGCCTGCTTTTTCAAGCATGAGCCTGATCTGGCGTTTCTTGCCTTCGTGAATGGTGATACAAAACTCGCTTTTGTTCCCTAAGGCCTTAAGCTCCGTTATCTTACAGGGGGCTGTTCTCTTCCCTTCGATCTCAACACCCTTTTCTAAATTTTTCTGCTCTGGGCCGGTCAATACGCCGTCAATCCTGACAAAATATTTCTTATCCACATCAAATTTTGGGTGCGTCAATTGATGGAGCCATTGCCCGTCGTTGGTCAAAAGCAATAACCCTTCTGTATCCTTATCCAACCGGCCGACGGGGGCCACATAATGCAGATCCTTGGGTAAAAGGTCCAGAACTGTCCTTTGGCCGAATTGACTTTCCTTGGACGTGACATAGCCCTGCGGCTTGTTCAAAAGGATGTAAGCATACTTCTTTGCACTGACATCTTTTCCATTAACGCTTATTTTATCGGCCTCGCTGACGTTAAAAGAAGGCTCAACGATGAGCTGGCCGTTAACGGTCACCACACCGCTTTGGATAACTTTTAAAGCCTCTCTGCGGGAACACACACCGTTATGGGAAAGAAAAACCTGTAGGCGCATTGTAAAAAATGATTACTCCGATTAAAAGCACTGATTACACAGATGATTTTATCTGCGTAATCATTTTCACGAATCTGTGTAATTTTGGATTATTTTTTCTGAGACAACAATTGGGCGGCGAAATATTTTACGAACTTCTCTTCATCTTCCTGCATCGGCTCCAAGATCTTGACGCCGGTGCGGTACTGCTTTTCATTATGGACCTGCATCGGCTGCACCCACATCACCCGCGTGCGGATATTGGACTGGTTCGCATTGGGCAAAGTGATCTGCATATTCAAATTCACGCCGACATCGACCTTCTCCAGCGAGGTAAAACAAATACCGATAGCGCTGATATCCACCGTCGCGGCTTTCAAATTCTTTTTTGTTTCCACGACTTGAATGACCGCGGGAAACTCGATCTTTAACCGCTGAACACGTCTTCTATCTTCCATATAAGACCCCTTATGGAGACACCGGCGCAGGAGTAACGATCCCGCCCGATGAAATTGTGTACGTCGTAGAACCACTATACCCCAGGACAACCGGAGTTGCAACATAACTATATCCTGAGGTGCTGTTGGTGCAGGTAAAGTTAAATCCGGCCTCAGATGTTCCGCAATAGTCGTGATTAAGGAAGGGCGGTGTCGCGCCTGTCAGATCCGTCATTGTCGCCGGATAATTACCGTTGCTTAAAGCCATGGAGATCTCGGTGGCCTTGGACATGACCTGCAGCGTATTCCGCGCCCAAACATCATAAGCGGTGATACGCGAACGAATGAGGCCCGGCACAGCGATGCTGGCCAAGATCGCGATGATAGCCACCACGATCATGATCTCAACGAGGGTAAACCCCGTTAGAGAGAATTTCCTTTGATTGGAATTCTCTAACGGGGTAAAACCTTTGTTTGGGCCTTGATTCACAAGCATATTCTAATCTTGGAAAACTTTTTGCTCAAGAGAAATACTTCAAAAGTAATAATTCCCTTATTACTCGACCTGATCGATGCGAACGATCCTTCTTTCGATCCCTAACAACGGTTTTACCCCGACCATGCTGAAAAACAGGCGGTTGCTTTTGACATGCTCGACGTTGCGGACCTCTTTAAGCCTCCGGGGGATGAATACTGCGATGAACAGCCGTCCAATGGAAGAGATCAAGAATAAGGTCAAAAGTTTATGCCCCAACAGCGGCGGCAAATGTTCCGCGATGAGCCCCCCTAACAGCGCCCCGCAGCAAAGGGCCAATCCATTAAAAACATTGAAATACGCGATACAACGCGTGCGTTTTTCCGGCGTTACGGCATCAAAAATAAAATTGGATGCGCACAGGTTGAACCCGGCCCAGGCAAACCCGGCGATGATCTGAGTTAAGAATAAATACACCGGATTCTGGCTGATGATCCATAACACCGGCAAAAGGGAAACAATGGGCGCCGTCAACTGCAGGACTTTGAGGTTCCCCACTTTATCGGCGTGCCGGCCCCAGCGGCTCATCAAAAGATAGACCGTCAGCGGCGCGGTGATCGTGATCGAAGTAAAAAGGAAATAATTAAAATGCAGGTCCCTCAGCATGAAAACGGCGAAGAAAGGCGACGCCATGTTGACACAAAAATTAAGCGACGCCACGAACAGGACGAATTTGGCAAAATTGCTTTCCTTGACCCTTCTTAAGAACATGCCGAGCGTAAAGGCGTGTTCTTTTTTGTGCACCAAAGGCGGCTCATGCATTTGGGTCAAAAAATGGCAGGACATCAAACGAAAGATAAACGCCATGAAAAAAAGATAGGCAAACCCCACATAAACATTAAACCCTTCGGTAAAATGCAAAATGTTCCCCGCCACAAAACTCATCCCAACGGTCGTGAGCCCCAATATCTTGCTGCGCCAGCCAAAATACGTGCCGCGCACGTTCTCTTTGACGAGGTCCGACATGAGGCTTCCCCACGCCGGCAGGGCCACCGCGCCTAAGCCTGTCACCGCTGTAACAAAGATAATAAACAGCATCGGCGACGTCCCGCCCTGCAATGCAACATAAAACATGGGCAAGAACATCAAGGCCTGTAAAAAAACGAACGTCACAATGATCTTTTTGCGGGAACCGAATTTTTCCGTCAATTCCGGAGATTTTAATTGAATAAGGGCCCCGGCCAGATTGGGAAGACAGCTTAAAAGGCCGATATGCTGTGATGCGGCGCCGGATAATAATATGAATGGAACGAGGTATTCCTGCGTAAACCCCGTCATGCTGCAGGCAAAAACACCGTCCCATAATGAGACGCGCAGGCTTTTCTTAATTTTTTCCTGATCTGGCGGTGGGGTCATAGTGAGGAATAAATTATCAGGACATCAGAAAAACAGAAGGCAGATGATCGGAACATCAGGATATCAGGTTTGAGTCTTCTGATACCCTGGTCTCCTGATATCCCACCTACTGATCTTCTGATAATCTGATATCCTTTAATTATCAATACTTTATTTTCCCGATCAACGTAGGATCCTGATAAATCTTACTTAACAACACAGCGCTTTTGCGCGGCCGGCGGCTGAAATCCTTATAATTGACCTCGATCAAACCGAATCGCGGGCCAAACCCGTGATGCCATTCAAAATTATCCAACAAGGACCAATACAAGTACCCGATAATTGGAATTCCGATTTCAATGGCGCGCTGAATTTCTTTCAAGTGCCTGTCCACATAATCAAAACGCAGCCGGTCGTCGTCATCGCAGGTCCCGTTCTCGGTGATAAGGATGTCCTTTTGAAAACCTTTAAGCCAACATAATACTTCAAAAAGACATTCGGGACAACAGTCCCATGCTAAAGCATTGACCCGTTCCACATGTCCGTGCGATTCATTACATCTCATGCCCAAAAGAGGCGCGTTGAGTTTCTTGTCATTGCTGATAAAATCCCTGGCGTAAAAATTGACGCCGATAAAGTCCAGGCAAGGCTTGATCTTTTTTAAAAAATAAAGGTTAAACAGCTGATGCCGCAAAAACACGCCCAGGCGGCAGAAGGCGTTATCGGTTTTAGGACAGGCCCTAAAGACCATCACATTTTTGGCGATACTCACTTTAGGGAGCGGCCATTGCTTATTCTGATAAACCTTGTGGATCTCGCGATAAGCTATTCTGTGGGCCTTGATAAGATGATGAACGACCTTCCACGCATTTTTAATGGACTTTTGCCCCGGCGGCCAAATCCCCAAAAAATAACTCTGATATGCAAACACCATCGGCTCATTGATCGTGATCCAATATTGCACATCTTTTCCCAGCGCCTCGGCCATCAGAACGGCATAACGCGAAAACCAAAACGAGATCTTCGGATTAAGCCATCCGCCTCTCTCATAGACCCATTTGGGATTCGTAAAATGATGCAGGGTCACGACCGGCTCAATATTCTTTTCGCGCAAAGAAAGGATCACGTCGCGGTAATGGGCCACGGCCTTTTCATCAAACTTCCCCTCTTTCGGTTCAATGCGGCTCCATTCGATCGAAAAACGGTGCGCGTTGTGATTCAGCTCTTTAGCTGATTGAAGATCATTTTTATAAAGTTCAAAATGGCGCGCCGCTTCTTGGGAACGCTCTTTTGTCTTGCCCGCCTGTTCCCAGGCCCACCAGTCATTATTGATGTTGTTGCCTTCGACCTGATGGCTGGAGGTGACCGCTCCCCATAAAAAATTTTTTGGAAAGTTCATCTTCAGATGTCCTTCAAGATCCTCAATACGGGATTTTATTTTAGCAATTCTAGTATCTTCTTATGCAGATCTTCGAACTGGAAGGGCTTAGGAATGGCTTCGAACTGTCTCCCCGCAACCGTTACCTGATTGCTGGGCTCATGGGGCGCGTTGACGATCCCGGAGAGAAAAAGAATAGGAATGTATTCTGTTTTTGGGTCCAATTTAAGCTGATTGAGGACTTCAGCGCCGTCGATATCCGGCAGCATAATATCCAGCAAGATCAGGTCCGGCCGATACGTTTGGGCGCGCAGGACAGCCTCTTTGCCCAAAGAGGCCTTAATGACCTGATACCCCAGCGACACTAATTTTTTCCCAACCAGATCTAAGATTTCTTTGTCATCATCAACGATCAAAATTTTCTTAACGGCCATTCCGCCTCCCGGTTTAAAGTTATCGGTAGTTCGTAAAACTCAACGGTAGAGAAAAATCCGCCTGCCGTAAATGCGCCATCACAGCCTGCAGGTCATCCTTTTTGGGGGATGAAACTTTTATCTTTTCTCCTTCGATCTGACTTTGCACTCTGGGGTTAAAATCCTTGATGATCTTGACCACCTCTTTGGCCTTTTCCTTTGGCAGGCCGGAGGTGATCTCCGCGACTTGCCTTAACGTCCCTTCAAAGGCCTGCTGGGGATCACCAAAAGTCAAAGATTTAAGTGAAACGCCGCGTTTGACACATTGCCCGATCAGGATATCTTTTAAGGCCTTTAATTTATAATCATCATCGCCGATGAGCGTTATTTTCTTATCTGCTTTATTATAATCGAGAGACGCCTTACTGCCCTTAAAATCATAGCGCTGGGACAATTCTTTTTTGGCCTGATTGAAGGCATTATCAACTTCCTGAAAATTCACTTCGCTGACGACATCAAAAGAAAATGTGTTAGCCATGTAAACCTCCTACTTAAGTCTTCAGGCGTCAGGCATCAGCCCTCAGCAGCTTTTAGCTAATAGCTTTAAGCAGCTGATAATCCTGATTTTTCTTGAATAATCCAGATGAAATCAGGATATCCCAATTATCTCTAAATTATTTTAGGGAAAATTGGGACTGAAAGCTGATACCTGAATGCTAAAATGGAACCCGGATCTTCTGTCCTTTATTGATCTGCGCGCTGTTCAGGTTATTAATATACATCAATTCCTTGACCGAC
>MHFY01000051.1:6876-13563 GCA_001805375.1 Omnitrophica WOR_2 bacterium GWA2_47_8
ACGGATCAGAGACTTGGCGTAATTGATCGGCAGGGCGAAGTTCAGGTTCTGGCCTTGCAGAAAAGAGGCGGTTGTGATCCCGATGACCTTTCCTTTTAAATTAAATAAAGGCCCTCCGCTGCTGCCCTCGGACAAGGGGACGCTGATCTGCAGAAGTCTTAGGCCGTCGTCTGTCTTGCGCTTAGAACTGATAAGCCCGTCGGAAATGGTGCTTTCTAACCCTAAAGGGTTACCGATGGAGACAACCCTTTGGCCGATATCAACATCATCGCTGTCGCCTAAGCGCACTTTTTTTAGGTCCTGAGCCCGGATCTTAAGCAGGGCGATGTCCCTTTTAGGGTCTTGCCCCGCCACCTGGACGTTACTGTAAGCCCTGTTATTCTTCAGCTTAACAACGATCTTTTCCGCATTTTCGATGATGTGATAGTTGGTCAGGATAAGGCCGTCTTCGGTGACGATAAAACCGCTGCCTAACTTTGTTTCGTTATTGCCGCACGAAGCTGCGATCAAGACAATGGCATCGGCGTTTTTCGAGAATAAACGGGCCGGGTCCTTGCTTTCGCCGTAACCCGGCATAGCCCAAAAAAATGCCCCCAGGCAGGCGAGACAGCTCAAAATAATTCTTTTTTTCATAGGAAATCTTTTAAAAGTAGGCTATATTCTGGTTTAGTAGAATTTCAAACTAAAATCATAATATTACAAAATTTAACCACGGGCAAGGACCGCCGGAATAATCTTTAGATCATACCCATGAAGAAGATCTTTTATCTTTTTGCCATAGTAACCCTTTCTTTTTTCCTAAATTCCTGCGCCACCGCTCCTAAAAAGGTCGAGGTGCCGGTGCTCTCTTCCTCCCCCAGCCCCAGAACAAATGTCGACCATACGGTCGGGCCAGGTGAAACGCTTTGGCGTTTAAGCAAAATGTACGATGTCTCGGTCGCTTCCATTGTCAGCCGGAACCGTTTGAACCAATCCAAAGAGTTGAAAATGGGCCAGCGCCTGGTCATTCCGGAAGCCGCGCCGATCAAACCCATCATTTCCCTCTATCCGACGAAAAAATGGAAGTACATTATCATTCATCACAGCGCTACAGAAGAAGGGAATGCCTTGGCCTTTCATAAAGCGCACATGCGTAAAGGCTGGGACCAAGGCGTGGGATATCATTTTATTATTGATAACGGACGAAGCGGAAAAAGAGACGGCCAAATAGAGATTTCTCCCCGCTGGCTAAAACAGCAGGACGGAGCGCACTGTAAGGCGGGAGACATGAATTATAAAGCGATCGGCATTTGCCTGGTGGGAAATTTTAATCACGATAAAGTTTCAACCAAACAAATGGCATCCTTGGTGCATCTGGTCAATACATTGAAAAATTACTATAAGATCCCTGATAAGAATATCCAGCGGCATGGCAAAGTCAACGGGGCGTTAACGGAATGCCCAGGGATACGGTTCCCCTGGCAAGGATTTAAGGAAAAACTGCAGCATGCTCCTCAAGAAGTTCAAACTCCAGCCGCGCCATCTGGGACAGCGGCCGCGCCGGCTAAACCCAAAAAGCCGAGACCGCGCTTCAAACCTTAGTTATTCAGATAACCGGACAATGACCCCTTTTTTTCGGGCCTCCGCGAACGCGGCATTCATCAGGCTCAATCCCGCAGCCAGATACAAAATAATTAACCCAAACCCTTTCCACAACAGGCCCGTTAACACCGGTTCAAAGCCGAAACTCTGACGGAAATATTCCAAAAAATACGTAAGCGGAATGTATTTAGCCAGCGTATAAAAGAATACCGGCAAAGTATTGATCGGGTAATAAATCCCGCACAAAAGCATAAAAACATAAGCGAACATCCAGGCGGTGATCTCCGCCTTTTGCCCGAAACTCAGGATAAGCACGCTGACCAATAACCCTAAAAGTAAAGCGCACCCGAAGATCCCGAATAAAAAGATCAGGCTCACCCCGACTGAAGGGAAACGGAATCCGAATAGCCCTAAGGCGGAAAGCCCTAAAATAAAAAAGATGATCAGCCCTCGCAGCATCCCAATGACCCATGAGCCGAATAAATTTTCGCTCACACCGATGGGCGTCAAAAAAGTGTGTTTCACACTTTTGGACCAGACCTCATAAAGAAGGCTGTATGCCACATCCAATTGGGCGACCTGCAAAACCCCGGCGGTGATGGCGCCGGTCATAATAAAGGCTAGGGCTTTTTCCTGAAGCTCTAAATAATTTCCCAAAAGCCCTATTGATAACAAAGTCACCATCGGCCAGAATAAAAGCTCCATCAGCATAAAAATATTCCGCTTGGCAAAAATAAAATTACGGTACGTAAAGGCGAAGCACCGCCCAAACCATTTGGAGATCCTGATGAATGGCGTCTCTTCCGCAAAATATTCGGCCTTTTGTGTTTCGATAAATTTCTTTTGTTCTCTGACCTCTGGCCTCTGAGCATTGGTTTCCGTCTTGCGGGCCAATTCCACAAATACTTCTTCCAGGTCTTTCTTCCCCTCCTGCTGCTTTAATTCTTGCGGTGAGGCCAGCTTGATCAATTTTCCTTTTTTAATAAAGACGATACGCTCGCACATCAATTCCGCTTCCTGCATATTGTGAGTGGTCAAAAGGATCGTGGCCTTTGATCTCTTTAATACATCGGTGATGATCCGGCGCATTTGAATGGCCACGTCCGGATCCAACCCCACGGTCGGCTCATCCAGAAAAATGATCTTCGGGTCGTTTAAAAGCGCCTTGGCTAAAGATAATTTCTGTTTATTGCCGCTGGAAAGCTCATCAAAACGCACATCCGCAAAATCGCCCAGTCCTAACATTTCGATTAATTTATCGATTCTTTTATGAAGAACTAGCGCCGGCAAGCCGTACAGCCTCCCATAGAACTTCAAATTTTCGCGCACCGTCAAGCTCCAGGGAAAATTCGGGTACCCCGAGGACATATTTAAAAGGGTGCGTAATTGATAAAAATTTCTAGGATTGGACCGCATGCCGAGAATATCAACCGTACCTTCATCGGCCGTAAGAAGTGTGGAGAGAATGTTCAGGAGTGTTGTCTTACCTGCCCCGTTGGGGCCTAAGATCCCTAAGACCTCGCCTTCGCGGACGCTCAAGGTAACATCATCCAGGGCTTTGATGATCTTCTTATTCCCGGATTGGGAGACAAAACTTTTTGAGAGGTGCTGGACGTCGATGGCGGTTTGCATAATTTTTTTAATATCTTAAACGCGGGTCCTGTCCTCAGGTCTCCCCATCGTTCTCGCTAAGCTGCGAGCGATGGGGATGCCCCTCCTTCGGCCACCCGCTTTATAATTTATTTGGTCACAGTGAACGAGTCTGAAATGCTTCGCAGGGACGTGACCCTAGCCTTTTCGGGCTCGGTGTCCCCGCAGGGGACGAGAAAAGACCGGGTCCCGAGCGCCGAAACGACGCGCTGGGTCGTTTCAAGCGTTCCCGAGAAGCGTTTCAGACTCGTTTTTATTTTTAACAATCTCTGTTATTTCAACGTAATTCCGACCGGACAATGGTCGGAACCCATGACCTCTTTTAAAATAAAACCTGTCTTTAAACGCGGGCGTAAACTAGAAGAAATACAAGAATAATCAATACGCCATCCGATATTCTTCGCGCGGCAATTGCTCATCTGGCTCCACCAGGTGTAATGCCCGCCGTCTTTTTCAAACTCGCGGAACGTATCGATAAAACCGGCCTTGACGATATTGTCAAAACCTTTACGCTCCTGAGGGGTAAACCCATGATTGTTGACGTTCGCTTTGGGGTACGTGAGGTCGATCTCCTGGTGGGCAACGTTGAGGTCCCCGCAGAAGATAACCGGCTTCTTCTGTTCCAATTTCTTGAGGTATTTTAAAAAATCCACGTCCCATTCCTTTTCCCGGTAAGACAAACGCGACAAGTCGCGTTTAGTATTAGGGACATACACATTGACCAGATAAAAATCATCGTACTCGGCGGTTAAAACCCTGCCCTCTTCATCGTGTTGAGAAGCGCCGATGCCTTCTTTCACTTCCTTAGGTTTTATTTTTGAAAGAATGGCGGTGCCGGAGTAACCCTTCTTTTTGGCATGGCTCCAGTATTCAATGTATCCATCCAGCTTGAGTTCAAAACTGCCGTCATTGGGCGCTTTGGTCTCCTGCAGGCAAAGGATGTCCGGCTTATGTTTTTTGATAAACCCCGCAAAATCTTTTTTTAAGGCCGCGCGGATACCGTTAACGTTCCAGGAAATGATTTTAAGCATTACAAACCTTTCTATGCAGGTCCCCTCCCGTTTCCTCAAATCTTTTAGATGAAGGGCGAGGCTCGCCAAAAGGCGGCTGTCGCTCGATTGCCCCACCGTCCTCCAAAAGTGCGGGCGGTGGGGGCCCCATCTCGCGCCACCCGCTTATTATTTAAGTAATTAAATCCTTTATTTTAACTTTAAACTGCTCTTCAATGAATCCTATTGTATCAGGCTGTGCGTCAAGAGAAGATCGTACATGCTGTGACGTAAAGAGTCCCGATTTCCATTTTGCCTCATTCCTTGGAACAGTTTTTACCCATTTAACCAAACAAACATATTCTGATTTTTGCTCATTATTACTATTATCACTCATCCTTTTACATTTAAGATTAAGCTCTAATAAAGGCTTTCCTTGAATTAAAATATTTCTAATCATTTTTGCTTTTTGTAATATACGCCCAATGCCCACAAATCCACGCCTTTTAAAATAAGCTATAAAAATGTCGCATTCATTAAAACCAAGTATGGAATCACGCCATCGTGTTCCCTGCCCAGCAGAAATGAAACCGAATTCCTGGTAATCATCCCAATTTCTATGAATACTTTCACAAACGTTATAGTAATAAACCCCATTTTGAAAATCAAAACCAGGTAACTGTCTATGAAAGGTATCGATGGGTCTAAACTTTTCTGAAAAATGTCCTGTAGCTATATTGGTTGTCCACCTCCCCAATCTCCATAAAAGTGTCTTCTCAATTAACAACGCTTCTTGTTCAGTTAATCCCTTAGCAATAACACGAACTATTGGGGAAAGTCCATCTTTCTTAATTGCTTTAATACGGTTGGCCTTTTTTGTATCGGATTGATCAGACAAGTGACAATCTTTACGAGACCCACAACCCTTCCCATAGTAAAATTCTTCAAAATTTCTAGGGTCAATGTAAACATACACATAATAGTTGTTCATTTTTTCTTTCCTAGCCCAATTTTAGCGATGGGTGACCCGGAGGAGGGCTCCCAGCGCCGCAGAGCCGGTTAGGCCAAGGCGATGGGACACCGCAGGGGCAGGACCCATCGCGTAACTACAACCCTTAATCATCCAACAAATTTTCCGGAATGAGCTTGCGGCTGGCATAGCCTTCTTCGATGGGATGGTACCAACGGATAAACGATTCATCGCTTCGCCAGCATAAGAAAACCTTCTGGCCGTTGATCACCGCCGGAAAATCCACCAGGCCGATGGTAAAGTTCCAATCCTTATAAAAACAGCCGAGCTCTTCCAATTCGTTCATCAAGGTGTTGATCTCCGCCTCCAGGCCGGCGCATTCCTGGCGAAGCTCATCATCTACTTCCGATTGGTTGAGTTTTTTTCTTATGAGCTGTCCCTTTTCGATGATCTCTCCAACGATCTTCTTGACTAAAGGAAGCCGTTTATTGGCCTGCTGCGGGGTAAACATTCTTTTAAATATCACAAGATCCTCATGATCCATTCGATCGCCTTTTCCTGGTCCATAAAATAAGGGCTGGTGGCGATCGTGATAAATTTTGCCTGCTCTATTAAATTGCGGATGGCCTTCACCTTTAAAGCTTCATCAATATACCGCAGGTCTTCAGAAAAGATATCCATATCGATGTCTAAAATAAACTCTTTGACCCAGCTTTCGGCGAATTTTTCAAAGCTCGCAGATGAATCAATGAACTCAACATTCGAAAAGATCCCGAGATCAAGCGCCGGCCTAATGAAATTACCCACGTTAAGAACATCATTAGTATATTCAAAGGCCTTCCTTAAATCAATAGCCTCTCGCGTAAAAGCGGGTTCTTTATCTGAAGGCCGCATATCGCGGTGCTGATCGACATGCAAAAGCGGGACAGCCGGCTTGATTTTCCCTTTTTGAACGCCCCAGGCCCAGAAAAAGAACGCATGATTATGATTATCGAAGATAAAAATGTCTTTCCCGTCTTCCTGCCAATGGATAAAATTCTTAAGCCCGGGCTTATTGACCTCTTTTTCTTCGAAGACCTCACTGAAGGCAACCGCATCTCCTATCTTTAGATCTTTAAAACTTCCTTCAATAAGAGGCGGGACATAAATTTTCTTATTTTTGCGTTTGGTATAAGAAAAGGCGTTATTGCCCACCGGCCCTTGGATCGTAAAACCATTATAAAATTTTTTGAGCTCTTCTATGTTCATAAAAAAAGAAGCCAGAAGCAGGAAGCCTGAAGTCCGAAAAATCTCCGACTTCTAACATCCTACTTCTGACTTCTGATAAAAGTTTTACTTTCCCCGCTTCCCGCCGCTTCGATGCATGCCGCCCTGCCCCTTGCCGCGGCCGACCCCGGCGCCATGGTCGCGCACCCCTTGGTCATGACGGTCTTCCATTTTATCCCAGCGGTCTTCAGTTTTATCCTTGCGGTCTTCCATCCTATCCCAACGGTCTTC
>MHFY01000051.1:13577-16112 GCA_001805375.1 Omnitrophica WOR_2 bacterium GWA2_47_8
TATCCTCTAATTTATCTTTTATGCCGCCGTCATGCTTTTTGTCCCAAGCATCTTCCTGGCGGTCTCGGATGTCTTCCTGAATATCCCTGATATCTTCTTTCCTATCCCGTCTATCCTCCCGGCGATCATATTTATCCTCCGCCTTATCGCGCATCATTTTTTTTCTTTCTCTGCTTTCCTGAACATCTTCCTTTATAGTCTCACGCATCTCGCGCTTTTTTTCTTTCTGAGCCTCGATGGCCTGATGTTTTTCTTCAATATTCTCACGATGCACGGTTTTGAGTTCTTTCCTTAAACTCGCGGCCTTTTCCTTATCCCCGCTTTTGACAGCTTCTTTGATCTGATCGCGCAAAGCCTCTTCCTCTTCGACGGCCTCTCGGGCATAAGAGCTCATGCCGCCCTCCTCCGCCGCCAGACCCGCCGGGTACATGATCCCGAACAAACAAAGCACAAATAAATATTTTTTCATTTCTCCTCCTTTATTGGTCTTTTCCTTGCCAATGGAATTAAGGAAGCCCCATCCTGGTTTTCCTTAATATTTTTTAGATGTAACCAGGATTAGTACTTGTTTCCTCTAAAGATTCAAGGTAAACAAGTACAATATTAAGACCTTTGTCCTCTGGAGAAAAGACCTAATATTGACTACCTTATTTCTTTTGGTTGTACAAAGGTCAATAATAAACTTATAACCTACGTGTTATGCAGTATTTTAACCTTAAAATTTTACAGTGGCAATATATTCGTTAGGAACGCCCTTTCTTAATTTCTTAAGAAACCGATAAGAAAAACCCCCAAGAGCATTAAAACGATCCCCACCACACGCTCCTTGATCCCCTTTTCCTTTAAAAAGAAAAACCCGTACAGCGCGGAAAAAAGCACACTGGTCCGCTTGACGGAGATCAGATACGGCACCAGTGTCATCGTGATCACGCTCATCTGTACCATCAGGCAGACCGCGTTGACGAACCCTAGGCTGACGAGGCCTTTAAGATCCTTTTTGATCTCGCCTAAGGCCTGGGGACATTTTTTGAACATCACAAAGGTCAGAAGGACAGAGCTTGTAGTATCAAGCATCAGGTTCCAGAAAACAAAGGAAGAATTTGAAACACCGACCTTGTCCAGGTTCCCTGAAATGCTGAAAAGGACCGCCACGATAAGCATATACCGCGGGCCCTTTCCCCGCAGAAGGCTTTTAAAGGGCGCTAAAAATCCTAAATGCATATCTTTGACAAATAACAGATACGAACCCGCCACGATGAACAAAATACCCACGAAACCTAAAGGTTTCGGCACTTCTCCCAGCATGACCCGCGATGTAAAAAGCATAAAAAGCGGAGTGAAACTCAGCATCGGGACACTTAAAGAAAGGTCTGTTGCCTCCAGCGCCTTAATGTAATAGATCACGGCCAGGGTCAAAAGGACCGTCGAGGCACAAAGCGTGGGCCAGAAAACCGGCCCCAGGACCGGCATTTTCCAAAAGATCTGCACGATATAAAAAACCGGTAAAGTAAAGAACCACCACGCCCAGGTCACCACATAGACGTTGGTCCTTTTAACAAGATTTTTGCTTAAGACATCCTGAACTGAAGTTAATACCGCGACAACTAAGGCGAGAGGAAACCACATATCAATTCCCGATCAACATGGACCCGCGGGTATAAAATGTCCCGGCAATACACGCGGTTAAAAGGCAGGCCAAGGTCGCCGCTAAAAGCGAGCGCAGGGCAATTTGGGCCAGGGCCTTGGTTTGAGTAGGGACTAAGGCGGATACGCCTCCGACAAAGATCGCCAGCGATGCCACATGGGCAAAACCGCACAGCGCATACGTTGTCAATACAGCGGAACGCGGATGCTGGAGGACTCCCTTGGACATCGCAACCGCCAAGTCCTGGTACGACGCGACTTCAGTAACGACCATACGCTCACCGATGATCTTAGAAATAATTCCCGCATCCGAAGGCGGGATCCCGATAATAAGAGTAAAGGGGTAAAAAATGAACCCCAGGATCTCTTTAAACGACCAGGTAAAATCCCAATGAAACAGCCCGTTTATTTTCCCGCCGGCAAAACCCAAGAACATATCGCACAACGCGACCAATCCCAGCACCGCGATCAATAACGCGGCAATACCCACGATCAACTGGACCCCGCCGGTCGCGCCTTTGATAATAGCCTCAATCAGGTTATCATCTTTTTCGATCGCCAGATCGACCTCTTCCCCCAATGTCACGGGTTGTCCTGTTTCCGGGACCAGGATCTTCGCCATAACAATCGCCGCCGGAGCTGATAAAAAAGACGCGGTGACCAAATGCCCCGCGATCAAAGGAAATTCTTTCTGCAAAAGAAAGGTGTAAAAAGCCAAAACGTTCGACGCCACGGTAGCCATGCCGGCGGTCAAGACAACGCATAATTCGGATTTGGTCATTTTGGCCAGAAAGGGGCGCACCGTCATGGTGGATTCCACGCCCACAAAGATATTGCTGGCTGCGCACAAAGATTCCGCCCCGGAGATGCGCATCAATCTTGTGAATAAAC
>MHFY01000052.1 GCA_001805375.1 Omnitrophica WOR_2 bacterium GWA2_47_8
GTTCGACCTGGACCAATATATAAACTTAAGGCCGGTCCAGCTTTTTGATGAACGGTTCTGCCCTTTAAAAAATAAAAAACCGGAAGATATCAATTTTACGGTAGTGCGGGAGAACTCCGAAGGCCTATATAAAGGAATGGGAGAATTTAAGGACAAAGGGACACTCAATGAAGTCGCCACTCAAATTTCTTATAATACCCGAAAAGGCGTGGAGCGATGTTTGCGTTACGCCTTTGAATACACCCAAAAATACAGCAGGAAAAAACAGCTCACTCTCTGCGGGAAGACAAATGTTTTGACCTATGCCTGGGATCTGTGGGAACGGACCTTTAACGAATTGGCCAAAGAGTATAAGGATGTTACGACCAATTACACCCACGTCGATGCCACGACCATGTGGTTTGTGAAAAATCCGGAATGGTTCGACGTGATAGTCACAGATAATATGTTCGGCGACATTATCACAGATCTTGGTGCCATGATCCAGGGCGGCATGGGGATCGCCGCCGGCGGGAATATTAACCCGAAGGGTGTTTCGATGTTTGAACCCATTGGGGGTTCCGCGCCCAAATACACCGGGAAAGGCGTGATCAATCCCTTGGCCGCGATCTGTGCGGGGGCGATGTTATTGCGGCAAATCGGAGAGGCCAAGGCCGCAGACCTGATCGAAAATTCTGTCAAAACAGTTGTTAAAACCAAGCTCAAGGACCTTGCCGCCGGCAAGATGGGATATTCAACCAGTGAGGTTGGGGATCTCGTAGTAAAGAGCTTATAGCTATCAGGCGTCAGGTATCAGCTGCTGAGAGCTGATAGCTGAAAGCTTAACAAAATTATGAAACAGTATAACGTAGCCATCTTAGGAATTCGCGGCGCCGTAGGCCAAGAATTCTATAAAATCTTAAAACAGCGGAATTTTCCGGTGGGGAAGCTGCGTCTTTTATCCACCAGTGACGTGAACGAAAAGATCGATGGCATCCCGATCGAAAAGGTCAATGAATATTCGTTTGATGATATGCAAATTGGATTGTTCTCACCGGGAGCGGAGATCAGCCGAATTTGGGCGCCCATTGCCGCAAAAGCAGGGTGTGTGGTCATCGACAATACCAGCCAATTCCGCATGGATAAAAATGTCCCGCTGGTTGTCCCGGAAGTTAACCCGAAAGATATCAAGAAGCATCACGGGATCATCGCCAATCCCAACTGCTCAACCATTCAGATGGTTGTGGCGCTCAAACCTTTGCATGATTACGCCAAGATCAAACGCGTTGTTGTTTCGACCTATCAATCCGTGTCCGGCGCGGGGTCCGAGGCGATTGTTGAATTACACCAGCAATCCCAAAATACTGATCTGCCGCCTAAAAAATTTCAGCATCCGATCGCGTTTAATTTGATCCCGCAGATCGATGTCGCTTTAGAGAATCATTACACCAAAGAAGAGATGAAGATGGTCAATGAGACCCAAAAGATCATGGGTGATAAATCCATCAAAGTGACCGCGACCTGCGTGCGCGTGCCGGTTTTCTATGCCCACAGCGAATCGGTCAATATCGAAACTTCAAGGAAATTGACCCGCGCAAAGGCCATTGCGCTTCTTAAAAAAGCCCCCGGGGTTACGGTCATCGATGATCTGCCCAAAAGCCAATATCCGCTGCCCTTGCATGCCGCCGGAAAAGACGATACCTTTGTCGGACGTATCCGTGAAGATGAAACGATAAAGAATGGTCTTAACCTGTGGATCGTCTCCGACAACATCCGCAAAGGCGCTGCCCTTAATGCCATCCAGATCGCAGAGATATTAATAAAAAATGAGTGATAAGTGTCATGTTTCAAGTGTCAAGTTTTTCACTTGAAACTTGACACCTGACACTTGACACATTTATGCGAAATATCAAATTAATAATCGAATACGACGGAACAAGCTTCCACGGCTGGCAGATCCAAAACAAAAAGCCTACTGTCCAAGGCGAGCTAAAGAAGGCCCTTAAAAAAATTTTAAGGGAAGATGTCACCCTCATCAGCGCCGGCCGGACCGACAGCGGAGTGCACGCCCTCGGACAGGTGACGCATTTTAAAACCAGATCTTTGCTGGGCCTTTACCAAATCAAGCAAGCCTTAAACGCCCATTTACCGCCGGATATTTCGATCACGGAGGCCGAAGAGGCTGACAAGAATTTTCACGCGCAGTATCATGCCAAGACAAAAACGTACCGCTACACAATCTTAAATCGCCGCGGCCGATCGGCATACATGCGTCACTTTTGCCTGCATCATCCGTATCCGCTCAATACTAAAAAGATGAAAGAGGCGGCAAAGTTTCTGATCGGTAGAAGAAATTTTAGGGCCTTTCAATCCAATAATCCGTCAAACCTAAATTCCAAAGATACTATACGGACGATCAAGAGGATTTCGATCAGCAAAAAAAGCGACTTTGTTTACATCGATATCGAGGCAGACGGTTTTTTGTATAAAATGGTGCGCAATATCGTAGGTGTCTTATTAGAGGTGGGGAACAACCGCTTGGCGGCCAGGTCGATCAAGGACATTTTAAAGTCTAAAAACCGTACCCAAGCCAAAAAATCGGTAGCAGCCCAGGGACTATGCCTTCTAAAAGTTAAATATTAATAAGCACGTGATTTACGGAAGGCGAAAGCCGACGTAAATCACTGTGCGAATTAATCCCAGGACGCAAAGCGTCCGCGGGATTTCCTCCGCAAATTTATAGTTGACAATCCAAAGGAACCTGTTATACTTTTGACACTTTTCACAAAAGAGGACAATTATGATCGATCTAAAGAGACATAAAACATTTATCCCAAAAATGAACGAGATCCAAAGGAAGACCTATCTTATCGACGCGAAAGATAAGATCTTAGGTCGGGTGGCCGTTCAGGCCGCGGCGATTATCCGCGGTAAACACAAAGCGATCTTCACGCCGCATTTGATGACCGGGGATCAGGTGGTCATTATCAACGCCGATAAGATCCGCGTCACCGGCAAAAAGATGCAGGATAAGATTTATAACCGCTATTCCGGGTATCCTTCCGGACAGCGCAGCATGACCTTAGAGCAGATGCTCCAAAAAGCACCGACCAAGGTCTTGCAATTAGCTATTAAACGCATGATCTCAAAAGGAACGTTAGGGGCACGTCTTCGCATGCAGGTCAAGATATACGCCAGCGATGAAACCCCGGCTGATCTTAAACATTTAATTCCATTGGAAGTAAAATAGAGGATAAACATGGTTGAAATTGTAAAATATGCAGCTACTGGTCGTAGGAAATGTTCCATCGCGCGGGTCAATCTGATTCCCGGGAATGGGACTGTCACGGTCAACAATCGTCCGCTCGAAAACTATTTTCCACGAGAAGCGCACCGGATCACGATCCTGGTCCCGCTTAAAAAACTTAACCTCGAAACAAAATTTGATGTTATCGCCAAAGTCGAAGGCGGCGGTGTCACCGGCCAAGCTGGTGCTATCCAACTTGGACTGTCCCGAGCTTTAATTGCCTGTGAACCGGATAATCGAAGTGTTCTCAGAAAAGCTTCCCTTTTGACCAGAGATCCCAGAATGAAGGAAAGAAAGAAACCCGGACAAAAGGGAGCGCGCCGAAAATTCCAGTGGGTTAAACGTTAAAGAGTAAATAACAAAAGTTTTTCGAATTTAAAGCCTATCTCCCTCGATAAAAGAGTTGACGAGATAGGCTTTTTATTTTAATATAAACAAATTCTTTTCAATTAACATAAGTCGTTTAAACCTATAAAGTTAAGAAGTTTTAGGAGTTTCCAGATGATCAAAGTGGGAATTGTTGGCATTAGCGGTTATTCCGGCCTGACAGTTTTAGAGTTGCTATTAAAGCATCCGCAGGTACGTGTCACCTACGTCAGCGCGGATACGACAAAAGGCCCGGTTGAAAAGATCTGGCCGCACTTAAAGGGAAAAACCACGCTTGTGTGCGATACCTTTGATGAAAATAAAGCATCGGAGTGCAACATTGTATTTCTGGCTGTCCCGCACACCGTCGCGATGGGGATCGCGCCAAAATTGCTCAAAAACGGCAAACGAGTCATTGACATCAGCGCAGATTACCGCCTGACGGATGTTACGGAATATGAAAAATACTACGGCACCCAGCATAAAGATAAGGCGAATTTATCAAAAGCCGTTTACGGCTTGCCGGAATTGTTCCGTGAAAAGATCAAAAAGGCTGAACTGATCGCTAATCCCGGATGCTACCCAACCTCTGCCTTATTGGGGCTGTTGCCATTAATGGCTGGTCACGCGCAAGAGATCCAATCCATCGTCATCGACGCCAAATCCGGCGTCAGCGGAGCAGGGCGGAAGGTCTCCTTAGGATTTTTATTCCCTGAAGTGAATGAAAACTTTAAAGCCTACAAAGTTTTAAACCATCAGCATACACCGGAGATCAATTTATATTTATCCAAGGTAGCGAATAAAGAGATCGATGTCACCTTTGTGCCGCATTTATTGCCGGTCAACCGGGGGATTTTATCGACCATCTATGTTCAATTTAATGACCCACAATCGGCGGAAAAGTTGTACAGTGAATATGTAAAGTTTTATAAAACCGAAAAATTTGTCCGTGTTTTGGATCTCGGCGAACAGCCGGAATTAAAATCCGTTGTCCAGACCAATTACTGCGATATCGGCCTGGCCGTCGATAAGAAAATGTTGGTCGTTACCAGCGCGATCGATAATTTGGTCAAAGGCGCAGCCGGCCAAGCGGTGCAGAATATGAATATTATGTGTGGATTCAAGGAAGACGAGGCGCTGTTATGAAAGTCACCTCCGGCGGAGTTACAAAAGCAAAGGGATTTAAGGCCAATGGTTTGGCCTGCGGGATCAAGCGCTCCGGAAGACCGGACTTAGCGTTGATCTATTCCGGTGTGCCGGCGCAGGCAGCGGGCGTATTTACGAAAAATTCTATTATTGCGGCACCGCTGGTTGTCACAAAGCAGCATTTGAAAAATAACACCGCGCAGGCGATCTTGACCAACAGCGGCAACGCCAATTGTTTTACCGGCCATTTCGGTTTTGTGTACGCCAAGCGTTCGGCAAAATTGATCGCGAAACTTTTAAAGATCAAGGAAACCGATGTCCTGGTCGCTTCAACGGGTATCATCGGAAAACCTTTACCTTATGAAAAAATAAAAAATAAAGCCGCGGATTTAGTGAAAGGCTTAAGCGCCAAGGGCGCTTCCAAGGCGGCACAGGCGATCTTGACTACAGACTTAGCTCGAAAAGAGATCACGGTCGAAATAACTCTCAATGGAAAAAAAGTATATATCGGCGGATGCACCAAAGGCTCCGGCATGATCCAGCCGAATATGGCGACGATGCTTGCCTATATCACGACCGATGCGGCAATTACACACACGTTACTGAAACAGGCCCTTAAAGAAACCACGGAGCAGACATTCAACTGTATCTCAGTGGACGGCTGTATGAGCACGAATGACATGGTGCTTATTTTAGCGAATGGTTTAGCAGGCAACAAACCGATCACCTCAAAAGGAAAAGAGTATCAGACCTTTAAAAAGGCCTTGCATTTTGTATGCCTCGATCTGGCAAAAAAGATCGTCAAGGATGGGGAAGGCGCCACAAAATTCATTGAGATAACCGTTGCCGGAGCAAAATCAGTCGATCAGGCAAAGAAGGCCGGCCTGGCCATTGCCAATTCCAATTTATTTAAAACCGCGGCCTTTGGCAGCAACCCGAATTGGGGACGGATCGCCGGCGCGGTCGGATCATTAGGATTAAAGGTAACGGAGTGGGATCTAAAGATTGATTTTAGTTCTTTTTCACAAAAGAATATCCAGATCAAGGTGGACCTTAATCTGGGAAAACATAAAGCGACCGTGTACACCTGCGATCTATCCTACGGTTATGTAAAGATCAACGGGGACTACTCTTAACCATGGGCAATACACTGATGGACGAATTCATTCAAAAGGCAGGGGTTTTGATCGAGGCGATCCCGTATATCCACGCCTTTCGCCATAAAGTCTTTGTCATTAAATACGGCGGCAGTATTTTAGAGGACGCCGCCATCCGTAAAAATGTTTTGGAGGATATTGTCTTTTTAAGTTACGTGGGGATCCGCACCATCCTGGTCCACGGCGGCGGGCCGCACATTACCAACCGCTTGAAGGAAACCGGCCGCGAGGCGGTCTTTCACGAAGGGATCAGGGTCACGGATGAACACACGCTCAAGATCGTGAGCGAGGAATTAGGAAAATTGAATAAGCAGATCGTGGATGAGATCAAAGCCTTAAAAGGCGATGTCACCGGCTTAAAAGGGCAGGAAAACATTATTCACGTTGAAAAGAAAAAAGCGAGCAAGGATCTGGGATTTGTGGGTACGATCACCTCGGTTGAACATAAGGTCATCGATGAACATTTAAAACAAGGCAACATCACGGTCATCGCGCCCATGGGCATCAGCGTTGAGAAGCAGCCGCACAACGTCAACGCGGATGAGGTGGCCAGCGCGATCGCGACCTCGATGAAGGCGGAAAAATTTGTTTTGCTGACCAATGTTCAGGGTGTGTTGCGTGATTTGAATGATCCGGATTCCTTTTTTTCGACCTTGACCGTAGCCGAGGTCGGGCAACTAATGAAAGATAACATCATTCAAAAAGGGATGATCCCGAAAGTAAATTCTTGTTTGGAAGCATTGCAGGGCGGGGTTAAAAAGGCGCACATTATTGACGCGCGGTTACGCCACGCGTTACTTTTAGAGATCTTTACCGACAAAGGTATCGGGACCCAAATTTTATAAAATGAAAAAACAAGAGATCTTCGATAGTTACCAGAAATTTATTCTCTCCACCTACACGCGGATGCCGGTGATCTTCGTCAAAGGCAAAGGAATGACCCTAGTCGACATCTCGGGGAAAAAATACTTAGACTTCTTCCCCGGCTGGGGTGTTAACAACGTCGGACATTGCCATCCGAAGGTCATGGCCGCGGTACGCGACCAGATCGGCAAACTCATTCATATCCCGAATAACTTTTATCATCCCAACCAGGTGAAGTTAGCGAAAGAGATCATCCACTGGGCATTTCCGGGAAAGGTTTTTTTCTGCAACAGCGGGGCAGAGGCGACAGAGGCGGCGATCAAATTTGCCCGCGCATACGGCCAGGGCAAACGCTATGAGATCATCACGATGAAGAACTCTTT
>MHFY01000053.1:0-3701 GCA_001805375.1 Omnitrophica WOR_2 bacterium GWA2_47_8
CCAGGTGAAGATCTTCGGGGACTACGTGCGATTTTTCTTTGATATGCCCTGCCCGACGCACGCGATACAGCCGCAAATGGTTTTGACCACCATTGACCAGGCGGTCCACCGCGCCAAGGGAAGCCCCGCGGGCCCGGTGCACATTAACTGCATGTTCCGGGAACCGCTGAATCCGCAGAAAACAAAAAAGGACATCAAAAGATATTTGCTTGGCATTGGCGCGTGGGAAAAAAGCGGCGCTCCTTTTACCAGCTACACAAAGGCGCAGAAAGATTTTACCGTTGCCCAGGCCAATGAAATTCTGCCAATCCTCACGTTGGCGAAATCCGGCGTGATCGTGGTAGGCAAGATCTCGCGTGAAGAGGAGAGAGAGCAGGTTTTAAAGCTGGCTGAAAAACTCAACTGGCCGGTCTTCCCGGATATCACCAGCGGCCTGCGGTTCAAACAGCATCCCAATATCATTTCCTTTTACGACCAGCTTTTATTGTCGGAGAAATTTCAGCGGAATTTCAAGGCGGATTGTGTCCTGCATTTAGGCGGACGGATCACGTCCAAGCGCTGGTACCAGTATGTTGAAAAAGTAAAACCCAAGAATTACATCATGGTCCTGGATCACCCGCTGCGTAATGACCCTCTGCACAATGTAACCGTACGCGTGGAGGCGCCCATTTTAAAATTTAGCGAAGGTCTGCTGAACGTCATTTCCCTTCGCCGTCCGAAGGATAAATTTCTCACCCGCTTGCATCTCATTTCGCAAAAGATTGACCAGACGATCGAAAGTTTTATTGCCAAGGATAAAGGCCTGTCCGAGATCACGGCCAGCCGTTTGATATCTCTGCAGATCAAAGAGGGCAGCGGTCTATTTCTGGCCAGCAGCCTGCCCATCCGCGAGGTCGACATGTACGCGGCAGTGACGAATAAACAGCTGACCATCGAATCCAACCGCGGGGCCAGCGGCATTGACGGCACGATCGCCAGCGCCACAGGCTTTTTAAACGGGATCAATAAGCCCGCGACACTTCTGATAGGCGACTTGGCGTTTCTGCATGATCTCAATTCTCTGGCGCTGCTGCAAAAGACAAAGCACCCGCTGGTTATTGTGGTGCTGAACAATAACGGGGGGGGGATCTTTTCCTTTTTGCCGGTCGCGCAGACCACACCGCACTTTGAAAAATATTTCGGTACCTCGCACGGTTTAAACTTTAAGGCAGTCCGTGATCTTTTCGACCTCAACTACGCCAACCCCAAGACCAAAAAAGACTTCACGCGTGAATACGCCAAGGCCTTCCGTCAGTCGCGCTCCACAATTATCGAAATAACCACCGGCCGCGAAGATACGTACAAAGAACACAAAGACCTTCAGCAGCACATCGTCACAGTCGTTGATCGATTATTGAGTTCGTGATTTATTGAATTTTGACCGCCATAAAATTTCTTTACATCCCGCACGGGCGGGTGATATAGTTATTTTCTTCCCCAACCCCTCATTCGTTACTATTAAAATCTAATCCCCGGACAGCGTCAATTTATATGTACGAAAGTATGTATAATTATATTGACAACTTTAAGCGGAGGGGGTATTATTGATATGCATGAACAGATGAGTAGTTATGTTTGGGATTTAGGCAAGGAATGGATCAATAAAGGGAAGCATGGGGTTGATTTTTTTACGGCAGAGAAGGCGTTTAAGGATCCTAAAAGAAAAATATTCATGGACCATAAGCATAGTGAAAAAGAATTGCGATATTTCTGTGTCGGTAAAGTTGGATCAAAGGTGCTCACCGTACGATTTATTTATCGTGAAGGGAAAATTAGAATTATAGGTGCCGGATACTGGCGGAAAGGAGTAAAGTACTATGGTCAAAATCAAAAAGAAGAAAGTGGTTGATTCCGATATGCCGGTTGGAAAATTGATCCGGATCCCAGACTTTCTCCCACCTCCGGATCAATTGATTCTGTCGGAGCCGACCGTGAAGGTCACTTTGTCTTTGACTAAAGATAGCTTGGAATTCTTCAAACGCCAAGCCGCCCGCCGGAATACCAAATACCAGAAAATGATCCGTGAAGTCGTGGACCAATACGCGAAGAAATATAGATGAGATCTAGGCTTATGGAGCTTTTGCGAACATAAGTCTATGATCGAATCAATCCCAGGCCCGCTTAGCGGGCCGAGGGATTTCCTTAATAAGGATTTTTTTAGTGAGTCCGTGATTTCCTGAACGACGTTATGTTAACTAGGGTATCTGCTGCGGAAAGCTTACACTACAATAAGTTGTAAATAGGGAATGTAGTGTAAAGGTTGTTCTAAGCTTGCCGGCAGGATGGCGGAGGTATGTTTTGAATGTTGGGGAGGTTTGTAGCTTGGCATTGTTTGTATCTTGTGGTTTGTGATTTGGAATTTCAGTTGATGCGTCATCAACTGGGATGTACAATAACCACATGTTTCCCCTCGATAGTTTAAGCTGACAGACAGTTCCGAAAGGGATTGTCTGTTTTTTAATGAGGCCGTAACTTACGGAGTGAAACGAACGTAAGTTATCTATGCAAACCCCACATGTTCACTAATCACGTGTGGGGTCCCAAATGTGAATTTGCAAAGCAGGCGTTTTGAACACTTGGGGTTAACCCCGTTCGCGCAAGCGGATCGGGGTGGGATGGATCAATAATTTAGTTAGGTGCGTGGCCCCGGAACTCGCCGCCAGGAAAGTGGAATAAATTATATTGCAATAACTTATCATATATGTTAAATTATTGCTATGGAGCTAAACACCTTTATTCAGAAAGTCCAGGGTTTTCCGGTCGTGGATATGCGGGTTTTTCTCCCGGCCGAGCGGAATTCTCTTTCTTTAAAAGTCCAGATCAGCCGCTGGGTCAAATCCGGAAAATTGATCCAGCTCAAACGCGGCCTGTATCTGCTGGCCGAGCCCTACCGCAAGATTTCGCCGCAGGAATTTTTCATCGCCGGCGCCTTAAAAGCGCCTTCCTATGTCAGCCTGGAAAAGGCCCTGGAATATCACGGGCTCATCCCGGAAGCAGTGAGCGTGTACACCTCGGTGACGACCAAGCGGACCGAGACTCTTGATACCTCGATCGGCCGATATGACTACCAGCATGTCAAACCGTCGCTTTTCTGGGGATACGCCTCAGCGACCGTAGAGGGGCAGACTTTTTTTATGGCAGATCCGGAAAAAGCCCTGCTCGACTTTTTTTATTTAAAACATATCCGGGTTTCGGCGGATTATCTGGCGGAGATGCGCCTGCAGAACGTCGGACATATTAAACCGAATAAACTGCTTCTCTACGCCCGCCGTTTTAAAAAGAAAAATTTGCTGCAGGCGGCGAAGCTGGTGGCGCAGTACATTCAAAATGAACTTAAAGGAGTCAAGCGGCTATGAAAGATTATTGCCTCGAATTGGCCGGCGGCCGAAAGACCGCGGCTGAAAAATACAATATTATGCGCGAATATCTGCAGGCGTATGTGCTCAGGATCATGCATGAAAAAAACATGTTTGGATCCACCGCCTTTGTCGGTGGCACGGCCTTGAGGTTTTTGTATGATCTGCCGCGCTTTTCCGAAGACCTGGATTTTTCTCTGCATAAAAAACCCAAGGTCGCCTTCGCCGATCTCATGGGCATCATCAAACAGGAGCTTGTCCTGGCCGGTTATGAGGCCAATGTTGATTATAAAGAGGACAAGACCG
>MHFY01000053.1:3837-7027 GCA_001805375.1 Omnitrophica WOR_2 bacterium GWA2_47_8
GAACAAATTTTTTCCCATCGCGTTTTTGTCCTATGATCTGCCCTCGCTCTTGGCCGGAAAGATCCATGCCCTGTTGAGCCGCAAATATGTGAAGGGGCGAGATTATTTTGATATCGCCTGGTACTTGTCCCGGTTTAAGACCATGGCGCCTAATTTTACACTGCTGCATAACGCCCTCCGGCAGACCGGATATACAAAAGCAATGCCGACGGAGGCGGACTGGCGGATTTATTTGAGCGGCCTTGTGCAAAAAACCGACTGGAAAGCCGTGCACAAGGATGTGTCAACGTTCCTGGAGAACCCCAAGGACATGGATGTGTTGACCAAGGAGAACGTGCTGAAGATCATTAATGAGCGCAGGACTTACGGAACGTAGTGAGTATAAATCAAGGCGTGAACCCCACACGTTAAGAAATCACGTGTGGGGCCCCAGACATGAATCTGCGTAGCAGACGTTTTGAATATCTGGGGTTAATCCCAAACGTGAAACCTGCGTAGCAGGTGATTTGAACATTTGGGATGCTGAGGGGCGGTAGGGGTTTTCCGAACCATAGCCCATGGTTCTGAAAAATTACACATAAAATGAGGTCTTCATGGTTCGGAAAGTTCGCCCTTGAGGGATCTGGCCCGGGCGTATGATTATTCGTAGGATTATTTGCGCAACTTGATCAATAGGGATCAACTTAAAGGCCATAAAAAGGGTAAACTCTGGTATGTGAAAGTGCGGGATATGGCAGAGTATTTAAATGGGTTGCAGACCCCGTAAATTGGGGCGGGACTTCCACACATCCGAAGGATGCGGATGGAAGGCTAGGATTTCTTATTGCCCGATCCAATATCACCGTGTACAATAACCACATGTTTCCCCTCGATAGTTTAGGCTAACAGACAGTTCCGAAAGGGATTGTCTGTTTTTTTGTTTTGAAAGGTAAAAAAGATGAGTGAAATAAAGGAATTAACAGAAAAAATTAAGAAGTTTCGGGATGAGCGGGACTGGGAACAGTTTCATAATCACAAAGATATGGCGCTTTCTTTAGTTCTTGAAGCAGCCGAAGTGTTGGAGCATTTTCAGTGGAAAAAGCCGGAAGAAGTCGACGCGCACGCGCAAACAGCTAAGGAAGAGATCGCAGATGAGTTAGGAGATGTTGCTTTTTATTTATTCGAGTTAGCGGATAATTTGGGGATCGATTTACGCAAGGCGTTGGAAAATAAGATCGAGAAGAACGCTTTAAAGTATCCTATCGAGAAGGCAAAAGGGACCATCAAAAAATATAATAAGTTATGACCCAAAGGACTTATATAAGGGATGGACGGGCCCCGATCCCTAAGAATGAACTGACCTCACGGATAATGAGCTTAATAAGAGCGAAGAACACCGGGCCAGAACTTTTATTAAGGAAGGGATTGTTGAAAGCGGGACTCAGAGGCTACAAGTTGCACTGGGACAAAGTCCCTGGAAGGCCCGACATTTGTTATCCGCAAAAAAAGCTCGCGTTATTTGTCCATGGTTGTTATTGGCATCGATGTCCGTATTGCAAGTCCGCGGTCCCTCGAACTCATAAAAAATTTTGGAAAGATAAGTTTGAAAAGAACGTTAAAAGAGATAAAATCAAAGCAGTTCTCTTAAGACGAAAAGGTTGGTCTGTGAAAGTAGCGTGGGAGTGTCAGATCAAAAAAAGATTGTCTAAGGTCATTGAAAAGATACAACGAGATTGGAATAAATTAAATTAATTGTTGACACCCACACATGCGTGTGGTAAATATTGATTTACCTCTTCCCCGCAACATAAAACGAAAGGGGATTTATCATGGGAACAGCGATCTTAGAACAGCAGCAAAGTGTTAGGAGCATGGCGCCACGGGTTGCAGCACAGAAAAAGACACTAAGGGTCATTGAATTATTCGCAGGCGTAGGTGGATTTAGGCTCGGTTTTGAACGAATCAATAAGAACAAACGTGGTGAGTATTTTAAGACGATTTGGAGCAATCAATGGGAACCTGGGGTCCGATTGCAGCATGCCTCGGATATCTATGCGGCACGGTTCGGTAAAGATGGGCATAGTAACGACGATATAAACAAGATCAGTACACGAGTTATCCCTGACCATGATCTTTTAGTGGGTGGATTCCCTTGCCAAGATTACTCAGTAGCGCGGACATTAAGCCAAGCAGATGGCATCGTCGGAAAAAAAGGGGTCCTTTGGTGGCAGATACATCGGATCTTAAAAGAAAAGGGTAGCAAGCGCCCAAGTTTTCTCTTATTGGAAAATGTCGATCGCCTTTTAAAATCCCCGGCCAAGCATCGCGGCAGGGATTTTGCTTTAATGTTGGCTTCATTATCGGACCTTGGTTATATCGTAGAGTGGCGCGTTATTAACGCAGCGGAATATGGTATGCCGCAAAGGAGACGAAGGGTCTTTATCATGGGCTACCTGAAAGGGTCAGACCTGAATAAAAAAATCAGAGCTCGCGCAACTCATTTAGATTGGGTATTGAAGGAAGGCACCTTTGCAAAAGCATTTCCTGTAATCTCCGAAGAAGACCTTATTGCGGATAGATCATTTGATCTTAACGGCGATCTCGTGGATATTACAAAGAACTTTGCAAATGGGTCCGGTGGAAGAAGCCCTTTTGAGAATGCAGGGATCATTGTGGATCGACGTGTCTCGACTATTGATGTAAAACCGAATTATAAAGGTAAATATATTCATTTGGGAGAACTGTTAATTGGGGAAAAGGATGTTCCTGAGGAGTACTTTATTAAGAAAGAGGATCTCCCTGCATGGAAATATCTCAAGGGACCTAAAAGAGAAGAGCGAAGGACCAAAGAGGGATTTAAATTTTTTTATACTGAAGGGGGCATGTCTTTCCCGGATCCGTTAGATAAGTCAGCCAGGACTATCATTACATCCGAGGGGGGGCCGCAACCCTCAAGGTTCAAGCACGTTATCAAGACCTCTTCAGGAAAACTGCGAAGATTGACCCCGATCGAGTTGGAGCGGATAAATCAATTCCCCGATGAGCATACGGCCGGCATTGCAGATACTCGCCGCGCATTCGTCATGGGCAATGCCTTGGTCGTTGGAATTGTAGAAAAATTAGGGCAAGAGTTAATCGAGGCAATAAATAGTGGCTTGTAAGTGTAAGTCAGCTTGCTTTTATGAAAAAGACCCCAAGTCGATCGAGGCGT